>JACDAB010000161.1 GCA_013695665.1 Geodermatophilaceae bacterium
GGAGCGGGTGGTGCACTCGCGCTCAACGGCCGCGACTCCGGCCCCGTCGATTGGGCTGTTTACTTCCTGCGGTACTCGGCGTTCATGCCACCACAGCCGGCCGGCAATACACACGATATTCCCGGAGACAATGCTGCGTACGCACGGACTGTGCTCGCACGCCATGCAGAAAGTTTTGCCGAAGGGTTCTGGGAAGTCGATTTCCACCGGCGCCTTCACGCCGACGGTAAGCACCTGGTGATGGTTCCGGAGGCAACGGCTACCTTCGGCCGCTCATTCTCATTCCGTACCATTCTACGACACCGATTTCTCCATGGTCGCCACTTCGGGTCGTACCGCGCCCAGTACGGCCTCGCCCCAGGCTGGCGTGGCATTTTGGCGGGGCCCATCGTACCCCTGGTACTGACCACGCGCATTCTGCGCCGAGTGGCGGAGCGACGGGCGGAATGGCGCCACGCGATCGCATCCCTGCCCTTTCTTCTTCCGCTCGCCGGCTCCTGGGCGCTTGGCGAGATGGTGGGTGCCTGGCGATCTCGCCACTCGCTTCCCCGAAGTCCGGTATGGAAACAATCATAGAAGAGCGCCCGCGCAGTGCTTCCGCCGCACGGCCGACTGGTGCGCCTGCTATATCCGTAGTGGTGGCGTCGCCCCGCGCGCGAACGCTGCTAGACGCATGCTTGATATCGCTAATGCCACAGTCCGCTATGCTAGATGCTGAGCTAGTCGTCGCTCGGTCGGCTGAACGGGAGGATCTAGATGAGATCCGCGCTGCATATCCGTCTGTTCGTTTTGTTGCCTGCCCGCGCGGCGCAACTATACCCCACCTCCGCGCGGCCGGTATGGCAGCCGCCTCGGGCGATATTCTCGCCCTTACTGAAGACCATTGCATCGCCGCGCCGAATTGGCTTGAGCAAATAGTTCATGCTCAGCAGGCCGGCTATGACGTAGTTGGCGGTGCCATGCACAACGCGCAGCGCCAGAGGGCCGTCGATTGGGCGGCCTATTTCTCGGAGTACGGCTTCTTCGCTGAGAGCGGCGGCACGGGTCCCGGAGATCGGCCATTGCTCACGGGTGCCAACGTGGTATACAGCCGCGCCGTGGCGGAGGACGTGATGGCGCTGTCCCACGCAGGAGAGTGGGAGAATGTAACGCACGACCACCTGCTGGAACGTGGCAAATCACTGCACTTTGTGCCTACGGCAGCGGTGCTGCAGAACCAGAACTACAGGTTTTTCAGCTTTTGCCGTGATCGCTACGAGCACGGCCTCGATTACGCTCGCCGGCGCGTCACGGGCGAGTCGGTACTCCGCCGCTGGACGTATTTCGCAGGTAGCCTGCTCCTTCCTTTTCTGCTCACGGCACGTGTCGCCCGCGCAAGCGGACGGCAGTGGCCCTGGGCGTTCGCCCGCGCGCTCCCTTTGACCTTCGCATTCTTTGGCGCATGGTCACTCGGTGAAGCGGCTGGCTACTGGCGCGGACCTGTCCGGTCGCAGGACGTCTATGCTTAAGACGGGCGCGCCGCACTTGTCGATAGTTATCCCCTCAGTGAATGGCTGGGGCGATCTGGAAGGATGCCTTGCGGCGTTGGCTATCCAGGTCGATCACGTCGATCTGGAAGTGATCGTAGCAGATCGAGTTGGCGATTCGGTTCGGGGGCCGCTCCGAAATCACTATCCGGAGGTCCGCTTACTCGAAGCTGGCCCCGATGTCACCATCCCGGATCTGCGCGCTCTCGCTTTTGAACAGGCGCGCGCTGAGGTGGTCGGGGTCATTGAGGACCATGTCATCGTCCCCCCGGACTGGGCCGAACGCATGCTGGAGGCGCATAGTGCCGGCGCGGAGGTTGTCGGCGGCGCGGTCGACAACGCGGCCGATCAGCGCTGGGTCGATTGGGCAGCCTTCCTATGTGAGTACAGTCACTGCCTGGTTCCGCCAACCGGACCGGCTGATTGGGTCACGGGCAATAACGTGACCTACCGCCGGACCTTGCTCCAGCGTTTTCGGGACACGGTGGGCCAGGGACGCTGGGAAAACCACCTGCACGATGCCATGCGTGATGCGGGCATTACCCTGGTCAGCCGCCCCGATATCCGAGTCGGACACAAGAAGCACTACACCGCAGCCGAATACCTCCACCAGCGATATCTGTACGCCCGCTCGTACGCCGGGATGCGGCTCAGGGGAGCGGGCACCTGGAGGAAGCTCGGCTACGGCTCGGCCGCCCTGGCTTTGCCGCCACTACTTTTCACCCGCATCGTTTCCCGCGTGCTGCGGTCGGGCCGCCACCGACGGGAGTTGATGCGTTCACTTCCCCTGCTTGCGCTTTTTGTCACCGCATGGGCGACCGGCGAGGTGGTCGGCTACTGGCGGGGCGACGGCGATTCTCTCCAAAAGGTTTGTTGACCATGACAGAACCGCAGAACGCCGATACCCGTGCTGTTGCGCCACTTCTACCCGGGGACCGTGTGGTGGTGATCGGCGCGGGACCGGCCGGCCTTACTGCCGCCTTCATATTGGCAAAACAGGGCGTGCGCGTCACGGTACTCGAAGGCGACGACATAGTCGGCGGGATCTCCCGCACAGTGCAGTATAAAGGATACCGCTTCGACATCGGGGGGCACCGCTTCTTCACCAAAATTGTTCCGGTGGAAGCGCTCTGGTATGAAATCTTGGAAGGTGAGTTCATTTCTGTTCCCCGGCTGTCGCGCATTCACTACGACGGCAAGTACTTCGACTATCCACTCAAAGCCGGAAACGCACTCGGGGGGCTGGGCTTGTGGAATGCCCTCCGGATCGGCCTCAGCTACCTTCGCGCCCATCTCCGTCCAAATCCGGTCGAAGAAAATTTCGAGCAGTGGGTTACCAACCGTTTCGGCAAGCGGCTCTACGAAATCTTTTTCAAGACATACACGGAAAAGGTTTGGGGAATCCCCTGCACGGAGATTCGAGCGGAATGGGCAGCACAGCGCATCCAGAACCTTTCGCTGATAACTGCCGTGCTGAATGCGGCTTCGTTGAACCGCCGCTCAAGCGACATCAAGTCGTTGATCAACGAGTTCCAGTACCCTCGCCTTGGCCCTGGTCAGATGTGGGAGGTGTGCAGCGAGAAGTTGGAGGCCATGGGTAGTGAGGTGCTGATGCGGCACCAGGTGCAGGCGCTGGAAGTGGAGGACGGCAAGGTGGTAGCGGTCCGTGCCCAGACTCCGGAGGGGGAACGCCGCTTCGAGGCCGAGCACTTCATCTCCACCATGCCAGTGCAGAATCTCGTACGATCCCTTGATCCTGCGCCACCACAGGAGATCCGCGATGCGGGCGAGGGGCTCAAGTACCGGGATTTCCTGGTAGTCGCACTCATCTTGGACCAGGAAGACCTCTTCCCCGACAATTGGATTTAC
>JACDAB010000166.1 GCA_013695665.1 Geodermatophilaceae bacterium
GAGCACGGCCCGGCGTTCGGGCCGCAGGGCGGCTGCGGCGGCAGCCACGTCGGCGGCGGTCACGGCGGCGAGCCGGGCAGGTAGCTCACCGAGCAGTTCGGCGCGCTGGTGCACCAGCTCGTAGGCAGCGAACTGCAGCGTGCGCCCCTGCACAGAGTCCGCCTCGCGGAGCAGCTGCGCGGCCATCCGGGCGTTGACCCTGCGCAGCTCGCCGTCGTCCAAGCCGTCGGTGGCCAGCCGGTCGATCTCCTCGTCCACCGCCGCGAGCACGGTGTCGATGCCGACCGGCTGGGGGTGGATGACCTGCACGGTCATGGAGACCGGGTCGCGGCTGTCGAAGGGGTCGCCGAACATGCCGAGGTACGCCGCCTGCTGCAGCGCCGCGCGGTCCCGGCGTACGAGTCGCTGTTCGAGCCGCGAGGCGTCCCCCTCGGAGAGCACCTCGGCCAGGACGACGTAGGGCAGGTAGGCGTCCAGATCGGCGACCGGGTCGGGGACCCGCCACCCGATGGCCACCGCCGGAGCCGTCGCCAGCAAGTCGGTGTCGGACTTGCGGCGCTCTGCGGTGAGGTCCGGCTCGCTGGCGTCGGGCAGCGGTGGGGTCGGGCGGGCCGGTATCGAGCCGAAGTACTGCTCCACGAGTTCGGCGGTCGGCGCCACCGGCAGATCACCGCACAGGCAGAGCACCGCGTTGCCCGGCGCGTAGTACCGGTCGAAGAACGCCGCGGCGTCAGCGACCGTGGCGCTGTCGAGGTCGGCGAAGTCGCCGTACCCGTTGTGGGCGTTGGGGAAGGTGTCGAAGAGCACCGGCGGGAGGGACAGCCAGGGGAACCCGCCGTAGGGCTGATTCAGGACGTTGACCCGGATCTCCTCCTTGACCACCGAGATCTGGTTGGCGAGGTTCTCCTCGGTGATCCGCGGGCTGCGCATCCGGTCGGCCTCGAGGAACAGCGCCCGCTCGAGTGCGTTGCTGGGCAGGATCTCGTAGTAGTTCGTGTAGTCGCGGCGGGTGCTGCCGTTGACCACGCCGCCCGCGGACTGCACGTGCCGCATATGGGCCATCTTCTCCACGTTGGCCGACCCCTGGAACATCAGATGCTCGAACAGGTGGGCGAAACCGGTGCGTCCCTCCGGCTCCGATCGCATGCCCACGTCGTAGTAGACCGCGACGCCCACGACGGCGGCGCTCCGGTCCGGCGCGAGCACGACGCGCAATCCGTTGTCGAGGGTCAGGCGTTCGATGGGGTACGACGGGGCGGCGGGCACACCCGGGACCCTAACCCGACCCGTTCAGAGCAACTCGATGGAGGCGATGACCTGGTCGATGACGCCGTACAACTCTGCGTGGGTGTTGGGAACCGAGATGTAGACCACCGCGGGCCGCTGCTTGCCGGTGTCCAGGAGCAACAGCGCCACCCGCTCACCTGTCGAGTCGTACCCGGAGACCTCCCAGGTGAGGTCGAACTTCAACAGGTACCCGGGGCGACCGGCGATCGTGACGACCTCGGAGGTGAGCACATCCTTCTCGTTGGGTCCCGGGTAGTAGTTGGCCCGGAAGGACTCCGACACCGGGTCGATGACACCGGCGAAGCTCTGCGGCCCGCTGACCGTGAACTGACGCGCCAGCAGGCCGGAACTGCACTCGGCGATGAATTGTCCGCCGTCGGGGACCGTGGGCTGGGTGATGATGTACTGCCCATGGGCGGTGAGCATCTCCGGGCGGGAGGTGAACTCCAACTCCCGCCAGCCCTCGCCGAGATAGGCGTAGGAAATGCCGGCATCGGGGTCCAGGATCCGCACGGTTCCCGGCGGGAACGGGTTGCCCGGGTCCGTCGTACCGGGCCCTGCCGTACCGGGACCGGCTGAGGGGTCGGCGGTGGTCGCGCCACCGCTTGAACCGCCGCCGGCGAGAGTCACGGCGAGGACGACGATGAGCAGCAGCGCGCCGCCGACGAGCGCCCATGGCAACCATCGGCGCGGGCGATCTGGTCGCTCCTGCGGGCCGCCCTCGAGCACGTCGTACGACGTGCGCTGGGCCACGGCTGTTGCCAACGGCCCCCCCACTGCGGTGCCGCCCCCGCGCGTGACATCGCTCCAGGTGACACCGTTCCACCAGCGCTGGCACCCGGCGACGCCGTCGGGGTCGTCGTACCAGCCGGGGGTGACACTCACGACTTCGAGCTTAGGTGAGGGATTCCACCTCGGGGGTGGCCGGGCGGGCACGGACACAGATCAGCCGGTCCCCCGCCCGCAGGGCCCAGGCCCGGTCATCGGCGTACGGGATCACCACGCCGTCCCGGACCACCGCGAGGACCGGGTCGGCGACGAAGCGCAGACCCTTGCCGATCTCATCGTCGTGCACCCCACGCTCGTGGATGGCCAGGCCCGCGTCGGAGGTGAGCAGGTCCTCCACGACGTTGACGATGAGCGGTGAGCTCGAGGACAGACCGAGCAACCGGCCGGAGGTCTCCGATGACACCACCACGCTGTTTGCCCCGCTCTGGCGGAGCAGATGCGCGTTCTCCGACTCTCGGACTGCCACCGAGATGTTCACCTTGGCTGAGAGCTCGCGGGCGGTCAGCGTCGTCAGCACCGCGGACTCGTCGGCATCGGTGGCGATGACGACGGCCCGGGCCCGGCCGACCTGAGCCTCGCGCAGCACCTCCGATCGGGTCGAGGATCCGGCGACGACGGCGAGCCCGGCCGCGCGGGCCTCCTCCAAAGCGGTCCGATTCGCATCCACCACCACGATGCGCTCGGCCGGTATTCCCTCGGCAAGCAGCACCCGGATCGCGCTGCGTCCCTTGGTGCCGTAACCGCAGACGATTACGTGGTCCCTCACCCGTGACCTCCAGCGCTTCAGTTGCAGGACCATCCGGCCGCGCTCGGTGAGCACCTCGAGCGTGGTGCCGACCAGGATGATGAGGAACAGCACCCGCAGTG
>JACDAB010000185.1 GCA_013695665.1 Geodermatophilaceae bacterium
GCCGCCAGCATCGCAGCCAGGGGGCGCCGGGTCACCCGCGGGTCCCCGGACCTGCGGACAGGGCGAGCACCGCAGCCGGCAGGTCCCGGACGTCACCAGCGTCCCAGGGCAGCGCCCAGCCGCCGAGGGTGAGCACCTTGTCCAGCACGCCCGCGGTGAAGCCCCACACGAGCATGTCTCGTACGGCAAAGGACGGGCCGAGGAATCCGGAGGGATGCCGCGAGGAGAACCTGTTTCGCGGGTCGACCAGTTCGGCGATCGGCACCCGCGCCACGCTGGCCGTCTCGGCCGGGTCGACGACGCCGACATCGGACGGTTCGTGCCACCAGCCGAGCACCGGCGTCACCACGTAACCCGACGGCGGCAGGTAGAGGGCGGGGAGTTCGGCCAGCACCGTGACACCGTCGGCGAGTACGCCGACCTCCTCGGCTGCCTCGCGCAGCGCCGTACCGGTCGGCCCGCCGTCGCCCGGATCGGCCGCGCCGCCGGGGAAAGCCGGCTGACCGGCGTGGCTGCGCATCGCGTCCGCCCGCTGCATGAGCAGTACGTCGGGACCCAGGGGTCCCTCGCCGATGAGGATGAGTACGGCGGAATTCCGGCCACCCTCCTCCGGCGGCAGGAAACGGGACAGCTGCTCCGGGCGCACCGAACGGACATTCGACCGCAGCGGATCGAGCCAGGCAGGCACCTCCGGAGTCATGCTGGCACGTCCACGGCCAGGTGCTCGGCCACCAGGTCCCGCAGTTGGTCGTAGGACGTGATCGGCCCGATCTGGCGATGGGCGACAGATCCGTCGGCCCGCAGGAAGTACGTCGCCGGCAGCCCGTTCAGACCCTCGTCAGCGAGCAACTCACCGGCCTCGTCGAGGGCGCTGGGAAAGTGCAAGCCGACCTCGGCCGCATAATTCAGGCTGCTCGTCGCGGTGTCCCGCTCCACCAGGCCGAGCACCCTGACGGCCTCACCGGACCCCGCGTACAGCCGGTCGAAGAGCGGCAACTCCTCCCGGCACGGTGCGCACCACGGCGCCCAGAGGTTGAGGACCGTGGGCACGCCCATCGCGCGCCCGGGCGTCACGGTGCCCGAACCGGTCAGACACGGAAAGGACAGATCGGGCAGCACGTCCCCGGCACCGGTCGCGGATCCTGCTGCGGGACAGCCCGCCAGCATGTGCACAACGGCGGACCGCGACTGCGACGGCGAAGCCGCCTCAGGACGGGCGCTCGTACAGCCCTGCAGCACGAGCAGCACGAGCAGCACGAGCAGCGCCGCCCTCACGCGATGTCCTCCACGACCTGCTGCGGGGTCTTGACCAGTCGCTGCGCCGTGACCGGGTCGGTCGGACCACTGCCGAAGGACGGGCACCAGCGCGCGACCGCGCAGGCGCCGCAGGCCGGCGTCCTGGCATGACACACCCGGCGACCGTGGAAGATCACTCGGTGAGACAGCAGCGTCCACTCCCGCTTCGGGATCAGCGCACCCACCGCGTGCTCGGCCTTGACCGGGTCGGTTTCCTCGGTCCAGCCGAAGCGGCGGACCAGCCGCCCCACGTGGGTGTCCACGGTGATCCCAGGTACGTCGAAGGCGTTGCCGAGAATGACGTTGGCGGTCTTGCGCCCGATCCCGGGCAACTCCACAAGCTGCCTCAACCGCCCCGGCACTACCCCGTCGTAGCGCTCGACCAGGGCCTGGCCCAGCTTGATCAGATTGTCGGACTTGGCGCGGAAGAAGCCGGTCGGCTTCAGCAGCGTCTCCAGTGCGTCGCGGTCGGCGGCGGCGTAGTCAGCGGCGCTGCGGTATCGGCCGAAGAGCTCCGGTGTGATCTCGTTGACCTTCTTGTCCGTCGTCTGGGCGGACAGGATCGTCGCGACCGTCAGCTCCAGCGGGGTCGTGAAGTCCAGCTCGCAGTGCGCATCGGGGTACATCAGCGCGAGTTCCCGGTTGATCCGCCTGGCCCTGCGGGTCAGCGCAAGCGCGCTCTCCCGCTGCGATGTACCGCGCGCCGTCACGCAGTGAGGGTACGTCGGGGCCGCGACACACCGGGTTCGGCCGGACGACCTGCCGCGACACGGGTGTCTCTGGATGCCGACCGGGACGCGCGCGGCCGTCGATCTGCCAGACTTGGCCCATCATGGTCGGTTTGCTTGTGGTCCTCTTTCCGCTGGCCCTGCTCGCCTTCATGTTGTTCATGGAGCGGGTCGAGGCGCCGTTGCGGGCAGTTGCCGACGAGGTCGGGGTGGAAGATTTCCTCGACCACGCCCGGCCGGCCGAGGTGGCGACCCTGCACCGATTCGGCATCAGGCGGGCCATAGAGGCCATGCGGAGCCGGCGAGGGTCGTCGTGATCGCGCCCGACCGGACGCTCCTAGAATCCGCTGGCTGAGGCGACACACGAGGTGCGGAGGTCCGGGCATGGATGAGGTACTGGCCCGCTCCGGCCTGTTCCAGGGCGTTCCCGAAGCCACTGCGGAGGCTGCGGCGTCAGCGTTCGAGTCCTTCGACTACGCGCGCGGAAGCACGATCTTCCACGAGGGCGACCCCGGCGACAGCCTGTACATCGTGCTTGCCGGGAAGGTGAAGATCGGGCGTAGGGCCGCCGACGGCCGCGAGAACATGCTGGCCGTGATGGGTCCGAGCGACCAGTTCGGCGAACTGTCCCTGTTCGATCCCGGACCCCGCACGGCCACGGCGACGGCGCTCACCGACGTACGCCTGGTCCGGATGCACAAGACGGCGCTGGGGCCGTGGATCACCGAGTACCCGGAGATCGCCGAGCAGCTGCTGCGAGTGCTCGCTCGCCGGCTCCGACGTACCAACAACATCATCGCCGACCTGATCTTCACTGACGTCCCGGGCCGCGTCGCCAAGGCGCTGCTGCAGCTGGCCAGCCGGTTCGGCACGCCGGAGGGCCAGGGCATCAGGGTGACCCACGACCTGACCCAGGAGGAACTCGCGCAGCTGGTCGGGGCCTCCCGCGAGACGGTGAACAAGGCCCTGGCGGACTTCGTGCACCGGGGCTGGCTGCGGCTGGAGGGCAAGGCCGTGGTCATCCTCGACCACGAACGGCTCGCTCGCCGCGCCCGCTGAGCACTCCGCAGTTTCGCCGATCTTGGTCACAGCAACGTCTCCAGGCGCGGGAGAGGTGCGTTCGACCGAGATCGGCGGGATCAGGCGAAGACGAAGTAGCGCAGCCACAGGTAGGGGATGCACAGCAGGATCGTGATCAGCGCGACGACTCCGCCGTACTTGAAGAACTCCAGGAAGCTGATGTGGTAGCCGTTGCGCTCGGCGATCCCCAGTACGACGACGTTCGCGCTGGCTCCGATGATGGTCGTGTTGCCGCCGAGGTCCGCACCGAGCGCGAGCGACCACCACAGGACGTTGTTCGGGTTGCCCGTGTCCTCGGCCAGTGATGCGACCAGCGGCGCCATCGTGGCGACGTACGGGATGTTGTCGACGATCCCGGACAGCACGCCGGAGACGAGCAGCAGCAGGATGGACGCCAGCAGGAGGTTCCCTCCGGTTGCCTCGGTGACCAGCTCGGACAAGGAACCGATCACGCCCACTTTGATCAGGGCGCCGACCATGATGAACAGGCCGGCGAAGAAGACCAGCGTCGACCACTCGACCTCGCCGAGGTACTCCTTCGGCGATAGCCCGGCTATCGAAATGAGCAACCCGGCGCCGAGCAACGCAACCACCGACACCTCGGTGTCCAAGGCGGAGTGCAGGACGAAACCGACGGTGACCAGGACGAGGACGCCTCCTGCCTTG
Organism: Geodermatophilaceae bacterium; assembly: GCA_013695665.1. Lineage (GTDB taxonomy): Bacteria > Actinomycetota > Actinomycetes > Mycobacteriales > Geodermatophilaceae > JACCTY01. The sequence continues at coordinate 3,771 of JACDAB010000185.1, forward strand.
GCGAGCAGCACCCGGTCCTCGATGGCGTCCTTCTCGTTGAGGCTCATCACCTGCGCGACCCGGGCCTGGTCGTAGGAGAAGGCGCTCCGGAACAGGATCCGGCACAGGCCGAGGTAGACGATCAGCAACAGCACCACGATCGGGCCCATGTTGACCAGGAAGTCGTTGAAGGACAGGTCACCGCGACTGGCGATGATGATGTTGGGCGGGTCGCCGATCAGGGTCGCGGCACCGCCGATGTTCGACGCCAGCACCTCGGCGATCAAGAACGGGACCGGCGGAACGCCCAAGCGCAGGCACACCAGCAGAGTCACCGGAGCGACGAGCAGCACGGTCGTCACGTTGTCCAGCAGCGCCGAGGCCACCGCGGTCAGAAGGACGAACGTGACCATCACCCGGAACGGCTCGCCCTTGGACTTCTTGGCCGCCCAGATCGCAAGGAACTCGAAGACGCCGGTCTCCCGCAGTACGCCGACGATGATCATCATGCCGAGCAGCAGGAAGATGACGTTCCAGTCGACGCCGGTCTCCTCGCTGAAGAAGGCGTCCTCGGCGCCGACCACGCCGGCAGCGAGCATGATGCCCGCCCCGCCCAGTGCAGCAGCGACGCGGTGGATCCGCTCGGTGATGATCAGGATGTAGGCGCCGACGAAGACGACTACTGCGATGATGGCCACGCGTCAGCTCCCCGGGAGGTACCGCTCGAGCAGGTCGGCCACGGTGACGCATCCGAGCAACCGGCCGTCCTCGACCACGGCCACCAGCGGACTGTGCGCCCGGGCCATCAGGGCGGCGACCTCCATCACGGTGTCCTCACCCTTGACCACCGGCAATTCCCGCTCCTCGGCGGGCAGCAGGTCACGGACCCGCTTACCAGCCAGTTCGGCGAACATGTCGTCCGCGGCCTGCTCATCGATCACCCGGGCCAACGCCTCATCGTCCTGGACGTAGCGGGGTATCACGAACCGCAGCACCTGCGACCCCGGCAGGATCGTGTGCGGGCTGCCGTCGCCGTGGCACACCACGATCCCGGGCAGCTTGCGGTCGGCCATGAGCCTCGCGGCGGTCAACGCGTCCTCGTCGAGGCCGACTGCGGGAAACGGTACGGCGAGGTCGCGGGCGCGCATCGACGAAGGCTAGCGGCAGTTGTCTGGGCTGCGCGGTCAGGCCCCTGGCACGTCGGACCCGAGCGCGCACCCGCAGCCGCTGACCGTGGGTTCGATGTCCTCGCCGGCACACACCGCTCCGGATCCTCAGCCTGCCCCGCCGTGACCTCGGGCGTTGCGCTGCTTCCGTCACCGTTGCCTGTAGCGCGGATCTGCGCCACGATGCGCCATGTTCGTCGACCCGGCACAGCTACGCCGCGCCCAGGACGGCGAGGTCCGGAAACGGGTGCTCGCCACGCCCAGCACCAGTTGGACCGTCGACGGCGACACCCTGGACGGCGTGAGCTTCCAACTGAGGTCCTCCTTCGATCCTGGCGCCCTGCGCGGGGGCGCGTTCCAAGGGTTGGGCGACGTCGAACTCGCGGCCTTCGACCGTCATTCCCGGGTGTGGTCCGCGGAGGCCTTCCGCCGTACCGATGGCAGAACGGACTCCGCCGGCGTCCGCGGACTCGAGCATCCCAAATTCGGAGCCGTTTACGTCGACGACACCGACAAGACGTGCCTGCACTTCTCACCGGAGCAGCTCGTCGAGGGTGGCTTCGCCGACACGCTGAGCAAAGCCGCGCTGGAGTGGGACTTCTCAGCGGGACAGCGCTCCGCGGTGCTGTGGGTACGGGGGCAGCGTGACGCTTGATCTCAGCATTCAGCTGGCCTCCACGGCGTCCTCGCCCATGGCAGCGAGGGCGCTGGTGAGCTCAGGCCTGCCGGGGCTCGATCAGCTCGACCACATCGGTCTTCCGTTCGAGAAACTCACGACCGCGGGGATTCCGGAGGTCATCGAGGTGTGGGAGGTGGATCCGCGGGGCATCCGGGGGGCTCTGCTGGCACAGCACCGGTTCTCCGCGGTGAAGATCGGCGCGATCGATGCCGACGTCTTCCGGATCCCACCTGACTACCGCAATCTCCGGGACAACCGGGAGGACCCGGACGAGCCGACGTGGCGTCCGGTGGCGAGGGCGAAGAGCCGGCCGCGATCCACCCGGCGCGCTTCCTCCCCCGCCCAGCGCGCCACCTACCAGCGCGCCGCCTACGCCTACCAGCCCGGTGTCGGCCAGTTCGCGCCACCCGTGCAGATCGCCACCGAGCCGGCGCTACCGTCCTGCCGGCCGTCCACCCTGCACGTCAGCGCCGCCCTGGAGATCCGCCAAGGCCTGCTCGACGCCGTCCAGCACGTCGGGAACGTCGTCAGCAGCCGCCTGACGACCTTCGCCGGCGGCCGGGTCTCCCCCGGCGATCCGGACAACACCGACGTGGCAGTGACCATCGACTGGCTCGACCAGTTCGAGGCGTTCTCCGCCAGCCAGCCCGACGGGGATGCGATCTTCTGCCTGCTGCGCGACGCCCCACCGGACGACGACCCGCTCGGTGGCGGGACCGGACTCCTCGACAGATTGGCCGAGACGCTCGCGGGTGCGCTCCTCTCTGTCGACGACCCGGTCCCGGTCGGCGGTGACGACCCTGTCGCCCTCCCCGTCGCGGTGCTGAACGAGATCGCTGCCGTGGTCGCAGACGACTCCGTCGCCCCCGAGGACCGGTTCGGCGCGCTGGCCCCGACGACCCGCGCGACCCTGCGCGAGGCGGTGCTCGCGCAACGCATCGCCACGGTGACCCATGAGTTCAACGGTGATATCGCCGTCCCGATCTGGCCGGCTCCGTCCTTCGACCTGGTGCACGTCACGCTGCAGGTCGAGGGTCTCGTGATCAACCTCGATGGCGATCCGATCATCAGCGGTCTGCGGATCATCGAGGATGACCAGGACGACGGGCGGCCGCGGATCGAATTCACGGTCGCCGTCTCCGGCTTCGAGGCGACGCTCCGGATGGAGCGGCGGCCCGGTCTGTGGTTCTGGATCCTCGCGCCGGCTGCGCTCGTCGCGGTAGGAGTCGGCGCCGCGGCCGTGGCGGGGCTGGTGGTGACGCTCATCGGCCTAGGGCCGCTCGGCCTGCTGATCCTGTCGGTGATCGTGTCCAGTGCGCCGCTCGCGGTCCTCGCCCAGGTAGCCGGTGGCGCGCTGCTGCTGAGTGCCATCGCCTACCTGGTCTGGGACACCACGCAACTCCGACTCGAACTCTCGAACACCGTAGTCCGCGGCAGCGTGTCACCCGCCGCCGCCGACGACCCCGACGAGGTGGTACTCGGCGCGGGCAGTGCGACGATCGAGGGCGAGGTCGTGGCCTCGGTCGCCTCGGAGATCCCCAGCGGCGTACACCAGCTCTTCGACTGGATCGCCAACGCCGCGATCGCACAGTTCGACAGCGAGGTGCGCGCGTTTCTGCAAGACATCGTCGCGGACGGGATTGCCAGTGGGATACGGAGTCTGCCGCACCTACGCCTGCCGCAGCCCACCAGCATTACCGTCGGCCTTGCGCTGACCGGACCCGGCGGAGACACGGCTGCCATCGATCGCGTCGCTCCCAGGCATGCGCTACTGGGTTTCGAGGCGAACGGCAGCGAAGACGCCTTCATCGCCATGGCGGGCCTCACGACCATGGAGTGGCCGTTCGAGTCGCTGCGTCCGTATCTGACCCAGGTGGATGTGGACGGCCGGGAGAACCTGGCGGTACTCGTCCGAGCTCGACAGGGCCGCGGCGCCCCTGTCCTCGGCTACGCGCTGTCGCAGAATCTGCTCAACGGGCAGGTCTTCGCGCGCTGGCTGTCCGGCCGGCTGGCGGTCGACTACAGCGACGACCAGATCGCGGCCGCGTTCCGGACTCTGGAAGTGGCCTGCCCGCGCTGTGCGGTTGCGGACGCACGGGACGTCCACGTCTGGGCAGCCGGCCCACCGCGGGTGCTCGTCTCACCCCGCGCATTCGACGAGGACGTGCGCCGCCCCTACCTCCTGGCCCAGTTTCCCGACGTCCGGATCTGCCTGAGCGGCGTGGCGGGTAAGCCCTCCGCCCTCGAGGTGCAGTTCGCGATCACCGCCATCGCGCACGTCGCCTTCGGTGCCGCGAACGACACGGGGACCGGCCGGACGCTGTTCACGCTGGCGAACAACTTTCTCGACGTCCGCTACGACGAGCGCGCGGACTTCTTCAGCCTGTCGCCGGTCGAGACCCAGGGTGTCGTGGCCGTCGGGGCGGGTTTCGACGCCATCGCCGAGATGGACCCGGCAGCGCGGGTGCAGTTCCTTATCGAGCTGCAGCCCCTCCTCCAGACCGCGGCCGGACGATTGCTCCGGCGCAGCGGGGTGCAAGCGCTGAGTTTCGCCCCTGGCGAGGCAGGGCTCAGCCGGCAGCTGTACGACGGCCTGGTTGCGGTCGACTTCCAACCGCGCGGCACGACCGTCTATGCAACGTTCGTACTCAACGGTCCCCTGACGCTGGCACTGCCCACCCGTGACGGCGACGGAGCCTGGGTAGCTCCTGGACTACCCATCGACCAACAGGACTGCGATGCGGGCCGGGGGTATCGCGACTTGCTCTAGCGCCGGATCAGTGCCGCTCCAGGTAGTCCAGCTGGGCGCGGACCGAGAGCTCCGCGGCCGACCACACCGACCGGTCGACGTCGGCGTACACGTCCTCGACGATCTGCCGTGCCGATGTCTGCGGCCCCAGCCGCTGCAACGCCGCCCGCACCTGCGCAAGGCGCTCCGCGCGGTGGGCGAGGTACTCCTCGGCAGCCGTGACGATCGAGGGCAGCTCGGGACCGTGCCCAGGCAGCACGATCGCGTCGCCGACGCCGGCGAGGCGGCGCAGCGAGGCAAGATAGTCGGCGAGTACCCCGTCGGGATGGGCCACCACGGTCGTGCCCCGCCCGAGGATCGTGTCACCGGTCAGCACCGCCTGGGTTGATCCGTCATCGAGGAGCAGCGACACGGAGTCGCTGGTGTGCCCCGGCGTGGCGAGAACGGTGATCCGCAGGTTGCCGGCGCCGATGAGGTCGCCGTCGGTGAGATCACCACCGCCGCCGTGCCGGTGCCGAGGGTCGGCAGCGTCCACGGGTGCCCCGCACAGTTCGTGCAGCCGGGCGGCTCCTTCGCTGTGGTCGGGGTGCCGGTGCGTGAGCAGGATGCGCTCGATCCGGCCCGCGCTCGCCACCGTCTCCAGGTGCACTCCGTCCTCGGGGCCCGGGTCGACGACAACGAGCCGATCCGGAGCACCCAACAGCCAGGTGTTCGTGCCGTCCAAGGTCATCGGGCCCGGGTTGCGGGCAACGACGACGGCGGCGTACGGCGTGACCTGCCGCACCTCGTCGTACGCCGGATGGTCGGTCACCGGCCGCGCCCGAGCCGGATCGGCGGACGCATCCGACTCCCGTCGGGCATCACCACGAACTCGCCGTCCACGTCGTACTCCAGCCTGGGCTGCACCGTATCCAGGCGGCCAGGAGGTGCCGCGGCAAGGACATCGGCGACGCTCGTGTACGCGGCGATGTCGCGCAATGTGTAGAGCGTCGGCGCCAGCATGGGCCGGTCGCCCGACTCGTTCTGCGCGAGTGCCTGGGCGACGGTCACCCACACCGCCTCGTCGGCCTCGCCGGAGATGTCACGGGGATGGACACCAGCCGGCAGCGCCGCGACGAAGAAGCGGGTGTCGTAGCGGCGCGGCTCGTCCTCGGGGGTGATCCAGTGCGCCCACGGCCGCAACAGGTCCGCGCGCAGCCGCAGCCGGCGCCGGGTGAGCAGTTCGGCCAGCGAGTGCTCCCGGCGCAGCAGCGCCTGCCGCTCGGCCTCCCAGTCCGCGTCGTCGGCGACAACCACCTCCGCCTCGTCGGCCCCGCCGACACTGTCCTCGTCGGCCCCGCCGACACTGTCCTCGTCGGCCCCGCCGACACTGTCCTCGTCGGCCCCGCCGACACTGTCCTCGTCGGCCCCGCCGACACTGTCCTCGTCGGC
>JACDAB010000189.1 GCA_013695665.1 Geodermatophilaceae bacterium
TTTGACGGCTGGCCCTAACAACATCCGCAGCGCACGTCCAGAGACTTCGCGAGACTCTGAGAGATGCGACCAGTTCATTTCAGGCGCGTCACTGGCGAGTGCCCGTTCTTCACTCTCAATGGTGTCCAGATAGGCCGCGTACTGGATATTCGGCACCATTTCCTTGAGATGACCGCCGCTCGGAGGCCGGAAGAACCTGCCGCCGCCAATGGTCACGACTCCATCCGTCTCAGGGTCAATTGTCAGCGGCGGGAGCGGGCGGCCCGCCGCGTCCAACACGTCACTCTCCAAGGACCACGTGACCCCCAGATGGTTGAACATAATCTCACTGTGGCGGGTGGCTTTCAGGTTCAGCTCGTCTACTTTGTCCAGCAGATGGGTAAAGCACCCCATGCCCCACTGGTCCCCCACGCTTTTGAAACGGGCATGCACGAAAGGCACAAAGTCGATGCCCATCTCGCTAAAGGAGACTTCTTCATCGGGCGTGCCTAACGTCTCATAGGCCGCATCCGGGCCGCCCTCGTGGCGCCAGCGGCGGTAGCTTTGGTCAGCCTTGCTCCAGATTTCGGTATGGGTCAGCGTGCGGTCGATGCCGTTGACTGCTTCTGTCACGGGAATGTCGAGCCTGATGCTTTTGACGAAGCCGCGTTCTTCGGTGAAGTCCGTCACGTACTGGGGCTGAATGAGCTCAAAGTAGACCTGGGCGCGGTCGTCAGGTTGTGCCACCCGGATGAAGAGGTCACCGTACAAGGCAAAGAACTGCGCGGCCAGGTCTTTCTCGTCTTCCCAGTTCGACCACAGCCACAATTGCTTGATGGGTTCCAGGATCGTCTCGTAGTCCGTCTCAATCGGGAGCGCTTCCTCAAGGTCACCCGGCCACAGATGCGAGACGTAGAAGTCCACGATGCGGGCACACGGCGTGCGTATCCCCTTCATGGCGGGTGCGTTGATACCCGACTCGTAGCGGTTCTGCGCCAACCAGGCATACAACCCCTGGTTGGCCCAATAGGCATAGAGCAGGTTGTAGAGCTCACGCTGTCGGGCGGCCGTGGACGCCGCAGCGTTCAGTCTGGCGAGAATGAGCCGCTTCTGGTCGGGTTGGCCCATCAGGGCAGAAATGAGTTTCATCGTCGGAGGGCCATCCGTTCTTCAGGTACGGCAAACTGTGGTGCAGGGGCAGTCGTTGACACGAGCGGCAGCGCTCCCCCTGACGAGGCGGTGCGCCCTGCCCACCACTTCCGTAAGTAGTTTTCGAGAAAGAGCAGTCCTTGCGTGAACGTGTCAGTACGGTCGTCATGCAGGACACCTGGGAAGTCGTACAACTCTTGCTCGAAGCCAAGGAGCCAGGGCACACTCACCGCTGGATGGGGCAACAAGACGCCGCCACGTGCGCACCACATGGACACCTGACGCGCGCGGTATTCCTTGGAGCCGGTTGGCTCAAACCCGCTGGTAAGTGATGACAGCCACACCGGCGAGCCTGCCTTGATGGTCTGAATGGCGCTCGTGCCCGAGTTGCGGTCTTCGATGCTCACGCCGCGCAGCTTCTTATCGCGGTTCCAGTCGAGCGCCGTCTGCTCAATCGCGGGCACCAGGTCCGGGAACGGCAGCTTGCGCTCCCACACGTGACGCACACGAAGGTTGCCCGCAGTCATGACTTCAAACACGGTGCAGGCTGTGCTGTCGTTCGCCACCTTGTCTTTCATGGCCGTATCAAAAAAGAGAAAGCGGCCGAAGATTTGCCCGCTATCGCCGTGCCAGTCAGGGTCATAGCGATTGCGTCCGTCGGCCCACCACTCAGGCAGAAAGATGTGTTGCCTGAGTACGCTGACCTGATGCTGTGCCTCTGCCAAGAAGGAGGTCAACCCCCAATCGTCGATGGCTTGCTGACACCTGGTGAGGTCCATGCCCTGCCACGTGGGCGTGCCGCCCGTGACGATGGCGCGGCCCTCGCGTTCTTCGTAGGTCAAGTCGAGCACGGCCGGTTGCGGGCCGGACACGAGCCGGTCTGCCAGGAAGTCGGCGCGGCCATCGGCCAACTGGGAGAAGACGCTGTTGGGATGCACCAGGTTCTGTGCGCCCACCACTGCCACATCGGCAGCCCCCGCCGGTAACAGCCCGCGCGTAAGGGTCGCAATCTTCTTGTCAACGGTGGCCTCGCTATCGTGTTCGTTGTCGATATCGTCAATCACTAAGAGGTCAGGCCGGTCTTCTTCCAGCTTCACGCCACGCGCTGCGCTATCCAGGCCGATGGCGTCCAACGTGAACCCCGCCGCCGTCCGCAGGCGGTTACGCCGCCAGCCGCGCGAGTTGCCGAACTTGCCCATGAGCCGGGAAGCCAACTCAGGATAGTGACGCGCCACGGCATCTGACTCCAGCATCATGCCCACGGTCCCTACATGGTCGTCTGCCTGCTCTTGCGTCGCGCAGATGTAGAGGCCGTAGCGCCGTGCCTTGCGTGCCCCGAGCACCACACAGGCCATCTCAGCGCTCGTGCTCTTGGCCCCACCTCTAGGCCAGATGGCGATGAAGGGACGGACGCGTTCGCCCTTACGGATGGACCAGACCCACTCCCAGAACTCACGATGATGCGCAGCAAACGGGATGGGTGTGCCCTCATGGTCGCTGACATAGGCGGGGAAGACGGTACGGAGCCAGGATTCCCAGTCACCGACGCCTTCGGGTTCGCCTGCCTCTTGGGCGAGCGCAATGTCGAGCGCGGCAAAGTCGGCGGCGGTAAACCCCTGGAACGCCACATCGCGCTCCGCTGGCGTACACAACGCCAACCGCTCAAGCAAGGCTGGAGGCACAGTGGCCGTGGGTGTGGCGGTAGTAGTCACTTAGGCCGCCGCCCGCTGGGTGCGTCGTGCGGCCAACTCGTCAAGGCGCGCGTCCAGCCGCTGGCGGACATCGCTCACCTGGTTCTCAGTACGCGCCGTGGCCTGCCCTTCCTCAAGGCGGCGCTTATCGGTCAGGATGCCAAAGGCCAGCGCTAAATCTTTGAGGCCGTTCGTCTCTCGCGTGGTGGTCGCCACGTCTCGGACCCGCTCAAAGAGGAAGTCATTGAGCTCCAGACGGCGCGTCAGGTCATAGGTTTGACCCAGGGCAGTCGCCTCGGCAGTCTGACGTTTTGCGGCTTCCCGGGAAAGGTCACCCAGCGGCAACAAGAGGGCCGCTGCCCAATACTTAATGCTTCGGCCGGTGACCCCGAGGTCTTCCGCGACCGCAGCAGTCGCCTTGTTCTGGGAGTAGCCTTCTTCGATCATGAGGCGGCGTGCCTGCTCCACCGCGTGCCGCCGTTCTGCCTCGGTGAACCGCTCCTTCATCACGGTACCCGCGCCCCGACGGCCAGCGCCCAGACGAACAGCAGGAACACCACCAGCACCACGCACACGGTGATCAGCATGACCGTCCCGGTCACCAGCAGCGCCGTGACCGTCTCATGCAGCGGATGCCCCGGTGCCAGACGCGACATCGGCAGTCGCATCACACGCTAGCCCCTGCTCGCTTCCAACAGCCGCGCCAGCAACGCCGCCGGTTCGCCCATCGTCATATCCCCTTCGTTCGTGGAGGCGACCCAGAGG
>JACDAB010000192.1 GCA_013695665.1 Geodermatophilaceae bacterium
TGCGGGCCGCGCTCGTGCTGGCGCCGGAGCCGCGCGATTTTGGCGCGGCGCTGCGGCGGCCGGGGGTCTCGCTGATCGCGGAGTGCAAGAAGGCGTCTCCGTCGCGGGGGGTGCTACGTAACGGCTACGACGCGGCGGCGCTGGCGCGGGAGTACGAGGTGAATGGGGCGCGGGCGATCTCGGTGCTGACTGACATCAAGTTTTTCCAGGGGCGCATCGAGGATCTGGTGGCTGTGCGCCAGGCGGTGACGGTGCCGGTGTTACGCAAGGATTTTATCTTCGATCCGTACCAGCTAATCGAGGCGCGGGCGGCGGGGGCTGACGCGGTACTGCTGATCGCCGCGCTGCTGCCGGGCAACACGCTGCGCGACCTGCGGCTGGAGGCGGAGGCGCTGGGGATGCAGGCGCTGGTGGAGGTCCACGACGAAGCGGAGGTGGAACACGCGCTGGCGTCGGGCGCGGCGATTGTTGGGGTGAATAACCGCGATCTGCGCTACTTCGATGTTCACTTCGAGACGACGGGGCGGCTGCGGCCGCTGATCCCGCGGGATCGGATCCTGGTGTCGGAGAGCGGTATCAATACGCCAGCCGATGTGCGCCAACTGGCCGAGATGGGCGCGGATGCGATGCTGGTAGGGGAGCGGCTGGTGCGGTCTAAAGACGCGGGCGCGCGGGTGCGGGAGTTGGTGGGCGCGGGCAAGGAGCGTTGAAACGTTGGAACGTTGGAGCGTTGGAGCGTTGGAGCGAACGGCAGGCCCCCACCCCAATCCCTTCCCCGAAACGGCCGGGAGAGGGGCTACGGAAGGGCTGGAGCGCTGGAGCGTTGGAGAGGCAGGAGGTGGTAATGCGGGTGAAAATTTGTGGGAATCGGACGTTGGAGGATGCGCGGGCGGCGGCGGCGGCGGGCGCGGATATGTTGGGGTTTATATTTTATGAGCGGAGCGTGCGGGGGTTGACGCCGGAGGTGGCGGCGGCGATTGTGGCGGGGGTGCGGGAAGAATTTGGTGCGGGTGCGCCTTTGATGGTGGGCGTGTTTGTTGACGAGTATGTGGAAACTGTGAAGGGCGTGATCGAGCAGGTGGGGTTGGACCTGGTGCAGTTGCATGGCAGCGAGCCGCCGGCGGAGGTGCGTCAGCTGGCGCCGTTCGCCTTCAAGGCGCTGCGGCCGCAGAACCGGGGCGATGCGGAGGCGATGTCGGCTACGTACGCGCGCGTGGCGCTGGACCGGGCCGACGCGCCTGATTTTTTGATCGACGCGCATCACCCGTGGAAACCGGGCGGGACTGGCAAGCCGGTGGAGTTGCCACTGGCGCAGGTACTGGCCCGACGGTTCCGCATCTTGCTGGCGGGCGGGCTGACGGCGGAGACGGTGGCGGCGGCTATCGAGCGGGTCGATCCGTGGGGGGTCGATGTGGCGAGTGGTGTGGAGCACGCGCCGGGGGTGCGGGATCATGGGCGCGTCGCGGCCTTCATCGGCGCGGCGCGGGCGGCTGGGGCTGAGGGCGGTCGGGTGGATGAGGAGGAGTGAGGTAGAACTATGGAAGCGTGTATATTCTGCAAGATCATGCGGGGCGAGATCCCTGCGGCGACGGTACACGAGGATGACGAGGCGATTGTCTTTCTGGACATCAACCAGGCCATTAAGGCGCACCTGCTGATCGTGCCGCGCGTACACGCGGCGCAGTGGCACGAGTTGGATGATGGGACGATGGCGCATGTGGCAAGGCTGACGGCGCAGTGGGCGCCGGCGGTTGTCGCGGCGGTCGATGCGGATGGCTACAACCTGTTGCTGAATAATGGCGAGGCGGCGGGCCAGGAGGTGATGCATGTGCATTTTCATTTGATACCGCGCAAGCGCGGGGATGGGGTACGGATGGCGGGGGTTAAGCCGCGACTCGCCGATGCCGAGGAGCTACGGGGTACCGCGAGCGTGATCAAGGCGGCGCAGCGGGCACGCGAGTAGTGGCCTGCCTGGTCTACGTATCTTTCTGTCCTCACCTATACAAGAATGGACTGAGACTATGACTGAGATGATTCCTACCTTCCCAGATGAGAAGGGTCGCTATGGCCGTTTCGGCGGCGCCTTTGTGCCGGAGACGCTGGTGCCCGCGATACGCGAGATCGAGGCGGCCTACCGGCAGGCGCAGGGGGACCCCGGGTTCCGCGCCGAGTTGGATCACCTGCTGGCGACCTACGTGGGCCGCCCCACGCCGCTCAGCTTCGCGCAGCGGCTGACGGAGGAGTTGGGCGGGGCCAGGGTCTATCTGAAGCGCGAGGACCTGGCGCACACCGGCGCCCACAAGATCAACAACGCGCTGGGCCAGGCGCTGCTGACGCAGCGGCTTGGCAAGCGGCGGGTCGTGGCCGAGACGGGCGCGGGGCAGCATGGCGTTGCCACGGCGACGGTTTGCGCCCTGCTGGGGCTGGAGTGCGTGATTTACATGGGGAGCGAGGATATGCGCCGTCAGGCGCTGAATGTTTTCC
>JACDAB010000211.1 GCA_013695665.1 Geodermatophilaceae bacterium
CCCCCACTGTCACGCAGATACCACCGTCGCTACTACTGAGCCAGCGCGAACTGGTCTGAGTTCCAGACCGGGCCGGCGTTGGTGGCGTTGGGAACGATTCCCTCGAAATCGCTGCTCCAGGCAGTCACGATCGGCTTCTGGTACAGCGGGATGGTCGAGAGGTCCTCCCACAGCGCGGCGTCGGCGTCGTTGGCCAGCTGGGCCGCCGCGGTCGGGTCGACCTCGGTGGCGAGTTGCGCCAGCAGCTCGTCCGCCTCGGCACTGCTACCGCCGGTCCAGTTCTGACCACCACCGGTCTCGTAGATGGACGCGTTGCCGGAAACGTAGGGCGAGCTCACCCAGGCGAAGAGGGCGATGTCGTAGTTGCCCTCCTCGAGGTTGCCCGCGAAGATGTCCGGGTCGAGGAACTTCTCGATCGCGAATCCGGCTTTGGCAACCTGCGCGCTGGCCAGGTCGATGGTCGATTCGCGCAGGGGGTTGTTCTGCGTGGTCGACATCCGCATCTGCAGCGGCCCGTCCTCCGGGTGCACGGCGACGCCGTTGGCGCCGATGGTGTAGCCGGCCTCCTCGAGCAGGGCGATCGCACCCGCGGTGTCCTGGGCGTTGTACTGCTCGGGGGCGGTGTCGACGTACTCCGGCTGGTTGTTGACGTAGAACCGGTTGTTGAGCACCTGCGCCCGGTCATCGAAGGCGCCGACGGTGGCTCCGACGATCTCGGCCCGGTCGAGGGCCAGCCCGAAGGCCTGCCGAACTTCCGGCTTGGCCAGGTGGACGTTCCCGAAGTTCATGTCGAAGTGCTCGAAGGACAACCCGAAGGTGATCTCACTGGTCACGTTAGGTGCCAGACCGTCGAGCTGACCGATCAGGTCCAGCTGGGGCTGGGGCTGGACGAGCTGCAGGTCGCCGGAGGACATGCCGGCCACGGTGGTGTTCGCCTCGCTGCCGATGGTCTGGATGATCAGGTTCTCCAGCAGCGGACCTTCGCCCCACCACATCTCGTTGGGGACATAGGTGACGACCTGCTGGCCGGCGTCGATGTTCTCGGCCAGGAGCTGCCACGGACCGCCGGAGAAGTCGTCGGGGAGTCCCTCGGCGACCGGCCACCCGGTGGTGACCATCTCACAGTTCGATGCGTCATCGCCGGTGTCCATGATGTGGGCCGGGAGCAAGGTGAACAGTGACTTCCAGTCGGGGAACGGCGAGCTGTAGGTGACTACGACGCTGCCCTCATCGTCACCGGCCTCCACCGACTCGATCTGGTCGTATCCGACCGTGCTGATCAGAGCCTCACACCCGCCGTCCGCGGGATCGGAGGAGCGCTGGATCCGCCAGGTGAACTCAAAGTCGTCCACCGTCATCTGGGTGCCGTCAGACCACACCGCGTCAGGATTCAGCGTGTAAGTGACCACCTGACCGCCATCGGTCTCCTCGATCGCCGGGTCCTCGGCGTTGAGGTCGGGGTCCACCCCGATCGTGAAGTCGGGCTGGGTCAGGAACGGCGCGGGAAGGGTGCGGATCAGCATGTTCGCCGTCGCCACCGAGTTGCCCGTTGCGATCAGCGGGAACAGGTTCTCCGGGAACGCGGTCTCCTGGCCGAAGATGAGCGCACCGCTGCGCTCGGTGCCGCCCTCGTCGGCCGGGTCATCTGCGGGATCCTCACTGCTGCCACCACAGGCGGCCAGCACCATTGCCGTTGCGGCAAGGGTTGCTGTCACCGCCGTTCTGCGCCTTGTTTCCTTCACGTTTTTGCGCCTCCCATTCCCCACGATGGTGGGGGAAGAACTTGGCCTGGGCAGGGTTCTGCCAGGCGTGGAGACCGTAAGCGTGCGGCAGGCGGTTCGGCCACGTGCCGAGCCCAATCGTGACCATAGAGTGATCCAAGAATGACCAGATCGTTGTGGCCACTCCTGGTCGGCCCCCCGCTCAGGTGGTGGTCTTGGCCCGCTTGCTGCGCTGCTTGTCGCGCTGGTTCCCGTCGAGGATGACCTTGCGCATCCGCACCGTCGCCGGGGTGACCTCCACGCACTCGTCCTCGCGGCAGAACTCCAGCGCCTGTTCCAGGGACAGCACGCGATGGGGGATCAGCGGCACGAGAACGTCACCGGAGGACTGACGCATATTCGTCAGCTTCTTCTCCTTGGTGGGGTTCACGTCCATGTCGTCGGAACGGGAGTTCTCCCCGACTATCATCCCCTCGTACACCTCCGTGCCGGGGCCGACGAACATCGTCCCGCGTTCCTGGAGGTTCGCCAGCGCGAAGCCCGTCGTGGGCCCCTTCCGGTCGGCGACCAGGGAGCCGGTGGGCCGGGTCCGCAGCTCGCCGTGCCACGGCTCGTACCGCTCGTGGACGTGGTGCAGCAGTCCGGTGCCGCGGGTCTCGGTGAGGAACTCGGTGCGGAAACCGATCAACCCACGCGCCGGTACGACGTACTCCATCCGCAGCCAGCCCGTGCCGTGGTCGACCATCTGCTCCAATCGGCCCTTGCGCAGGGCGAGCAGCTGGATCAGCACTCCCTGATAGTCAGCCGGCGAGTCGATCGTCAGGCGCTCCATCGGCTCGTGCAGCTTTCCGTTGATCGTGCGCGTCACCACCTGCGGCTTGCCCACGGTCAGCTCGAAGCCCTCCCGGCGCATTATCTCGACAAGAATCGCCAGTTGCAGTTCGCCGCGGCCCTGCACCTCCCAGGTGTCCGGGCGCTCGGTGGGACTGACCCGGATCGAGATGTTGCCGACCAACTCGCTGTCCAGCCGGGTCTGCACCTGGCGGGCGGTGAGCTTCGAGCCGCTACGACCGGCCAGGGGTGCGGTGTTGATCCCGATGGTCATGCTGATCGACGGCTCGTCGATCGTGATGACCGGCAACGGTCGTGGCTCCTCTGGATCGGTCAGCGTCTCACCGATGGTGATCCCGGGGATTCCCGCGATCGCGACGATGTCGCCCGGTCCCGCCTCGTCGATGGCCACCCGGGACAGCGCCTCGGTGCCGAGCAACTCGGTCAGGCGCACCCGCTCGACGCTTCCGTCGATCTTGCACCAGGCGACGGTCTGACCCTTCTTGAGGTACCCGTTGTAGATGCGACACAAGGCCAACCTGCCGAGGTACGGCGAGGAGTCGAGGTTGGTGACGTGCGCCTGCAACGGGGAGTCGGGGTCGAACGACGGCGCCGGGACCGTTGCCCGGAGGACGTCGAAGAGCGGTTCCAGGTTCGGCGAATCGGGGCTCTGCCCGTTCTCCGGCCGGGTCAGGGACGCCTGACCGGTCTTCGCCTGGCAGTACACGATCGGAAAGTCGATCTGGTGCTCGTCCGCGTCCAGGTCCAGGAACAGCTCGTAGGTCTCATCGACCACCTCGGCGATCCGCGCGTCGGACCGGTCGACCTTGTTGATCACCAGTACGACGGGCAACCGGGCCTCGAGGGCCTTACGCAACACGAAGCGGGTTTGCGGCAGCGGGCCCTCGCTGGCGTCGACGAGCAGCAGTACGCCGTCCACCATGGACAACCCGCGCTCGACCTCACCCCCGAAGTCTGCGTGGCCGGGGGTGTCGATGATGTTGATGGTCAGGCCCCCGTGCCGGACTGCGGTGTTCTTGGCCAGGATGGTGATGCCTTTTTCGCGCTCCAGATCCATCGAATCCATAACCCGGTCGGCGATATCGGCATTGTCGCGGAAGGCGCCGGACTGCCAGAGCATCGCGTCCACGAGGGTCGTCTTGCCATGGTCGACGTGGGCGACGATGGCGACATTCCGCAAGTCGTCGCGGGTGGACATGACAGCGGGCACGCGAGATCACTCCAAGAACGAGGGGGCGCCGTCGGCTGGTGCACCGTGACAGCACCTCCATAGTACGGCGAAACCGTGGGGAGAAGTCCGAGTTGACTCACCCGACGGGCCGGGCGGCCGTTCCCGGGCTAGGGTCGGGGTCATCCGTTCGAGCGAAGGAGGCGCCATGGGCGCGGAGGACAAGATCAAGAACAAGGCCGAGGAGATGCTCGGCAAGGGCAAGGAGAAGACCGGCGAGGCGACCGACGACGAGTCGATGGCGCGGGAAGGCCGCAACGAGCAGTCGAAGGGCAACCTCAAGCAGGCCGGCGAGAAGGTCAAGGACGCCTTCAAGTAGCCACGCCCGGAGCACTGACCAGGGCCTTCTCCCTCCGGAGGGGGCCCTGGTTCGTCTGCTGCCGATGATGTGCCGAACGACACGCGACCCCGGCTTTGCCCCCGCCCCCGTCGGAGACGACACTCAGGTCAGTCATGTGAACACAACATTGCCGTTACTTCTGCGTGCCGCTACCCGGAGGTCTCGTTGACCACAGTGTCTTCCACGCCACCGCTGCGCGGCGGCTCTGCACCTACCCCGCCCTCGGTCGATGGCGGTGCCCCGCAGCGCAGCGGCACCGACTTCCCCGGGCGGGCCCGGATCGGCACCCGAACCCTGCGAACCGACCGATGGTGGCTGCAGCCACTCGTCACGGTCACCGTGCTTGGCCTGTTCATCGTCTACACCGGCGTACGCATCTTCATGCGGGACTACTACTGGGTCGATGAGTACAACTACCTGACGCCGCTGTTCTCGCCGTGCCTGAGCGACTCGTGCGTTCCCGGCTCCGCCCACCTGGGCACACCGTTGCCGGAACTGCCGTTCTTCATCCCGCTGCCGTTCCTGATCTTCCCGATCCTGGCCGGCTTCCGAGCCACTTGTTACTACTACCGCAAGGCCTACTACCGCTCGTTCTGGCTGTCGCCGCCGGCCTGCGCGGTCGCCGAGCCACACACGGCGTACTCCGGTGAGACGCGCTTTCCGCTGATCGTCCAGAACGCCCACCGCTACTTCTTCTACGCGGCCAGCCTGCTGCTGCTGATCAACACTTACGACGTGATCCTGGCCTTCTTCCCCGACACCGGCTTCGGCTTTGGGCTCGGGTCGCTGATCCTACTGTTCAACATCACCATGCTCTGGGGTTACTCGCTGTCGTGTCACAGCTGTCGGCACATCACCGGCGGGCGACTCAAGCACTTTTCCAAGCATCCGCTGCGCTACAAGGCGTGGACGGTCCTGTCCAAGCTCAACGCCAAGCACATGCAGTTCGCCTGGATATCGTTGATCTCGGTGATGTCCACCGACGTCTACATCCTCGCCCTCTCCGCCGGCTGGATCTCCGACCTGCGGATCATCGGTTAGGAGCCGGCAATGACCGACGATCTACAGCGGCATCAGTACGACGTCATCGTCATCGGCGCCGGCGGCGCCGGGTTGCGTGCGGCGATCGAGGCACGCGAACTGGGAATGCGTACGGCGATCATCAGCAAGTCACTGTTCGGCAAGGCACACACCGTCATGGCCGAGGGCGGCATCGCAGCGTCCATGGGGAACGCCAACGCCCGGGACAACTGGCAGGTGCACTTCCGGGACACGATGCGTGGAGGCAAGTTCCTCAACAACCCGCGGATGGCCGAGCTGCACGCCAAGGAGGCCGCCGACCGCGTCTGGGAGCTGGAGACCTATGGCGCCCTGTTCGACCGCACGAAAGACGGCACGATCAGCCAGCGCAACTTCGGTGGCCACGAGTATCCGCGGCTGGCGCACGTCGGTGACCGGACCGGCCTGGAGCTGATTCGCACCCTGCAGCAGAAAATCGTGTCGATGCAGCAGGAAGACCTGCGCGACCACGGCGATTACGAGGCGATGATCCGCGTCTTCGCCGAGTGCGCCGTCACCGACCTGCTGCTGGACGGGAAGCGCATCGCCGGTGCGTTCGGCTACTTCCGCGAGGCCGGCGACTTCGTCCTTTTCGAGGCGCCCGCCGTCGTGCTCGCCACCGGCGGCATCGGGAAGTCGTTCAAGGTGACCAGCAACTCCTGGGAGTACACCGGGGACGGGCACGCGCTGGCGATGCGGGCAGGTGCCTCGCTGCTCAACATGGAATTCGTCCAGTTCCACCCCACCGGGATGGTCTGGCCCCCGTCCGTGAAGGGCATCCTGGTCACCGAGTCGGTCCGCGGCGATGGCGGTGTGCTTCGCAACTCCGAGGGCAAGCGTTTCATGTTCGACTACATCCCCGACGTCTTCAAGAAGCAGTACGCCGAGAGTGAGGAGGAGGGCGACCGCTGGTACACCGACCCGGAGAACAACAAGCGCCCGCCGGAGTTGCTCCCCCGTGACGAGGTCGCCCGGGCCATCAACAGCGAGGTCAAGGCGGAACGGGGGTCCCCGCACGGCGGGGTCTTCCTCGACGTGTCCACCCGGCTGCCGGCGGAGGAGATCAAGCGTCGGCTGCCGTCGATGTGGCACCAGTTCAAGGAACTCGCCGACGTCGACATCACCAAGGAGCCGATGGAGGTGGGCCCGACCTGCCACTACGTGATGGGCGGGGTCGAGGTCGACCCGGACTCCACCGCAGCCTCGGTGCCGGGGCTCTTCGCCGCCGGTGAGGTGGCCGGTGGGATGCACGGCTCCAACCGTCTCGGCGGGAACTCCCTGTCCGACCTGCTCGTGTTCGGTCGCCGGGCAGGCGCGGGGGCGGCGCAGTACGTCGACTCCCTCGGCGGCCGGCGCCCCGCCGTACAGGCCTCGGACATCGAGGACGTGATGGGCTTCGCGCTGCAGCCCTTCGATACCGACGTGGGTGAGAACCCGTACGAGATCCACCAGGAACTCCAGCAGGCCATGCAGGATCTCGTCGGCATCATCCGCCGGCCGGAGGAGATCGAGGATGCGCTGGCCCGGCTGGAGAAGTTCCGGGAACGCGCCACGAAGGTCAAGGTCGTGGGCCGCCGGCCCTTCAATCCCGGTTGGCACCTGGCGCTGGACCTGCGGAACATGGTCATCGTGAGCGAGTGCGTCGCGAAGTCAGCCCTGGTCCGCGAGGAGAGCCGCGGCGGGCACACCCGTGACGACTTCCCGGCCATGGACGCGGAGTGGCGCAAGGTCAACCTGGTCTGCTCGCATGCCCCCGGATCGGTGGAGGTTGACGTGACGCGACAGCCGGTGCCCACCATCCGGCCGGATCTGATCGCGCTGTTCGACCGCACCGAGTTGGCCAAGTACCTCACCGACGAGGAAATGAGCGCGTTGCCCGAAGGGGATCTGACATGAGCTACGACGCCCAGTTCCGGGTGTGGCGCGGTGACGCCGACGGCGGTGAGCTGCAGGACTTCTCGGTCGAGGTGAACGAGGGTGAGGTGGTCCTCGACATCATCCACCGGCTGCAGGCCACCCAGGCCGGTGATCTCGCGGTCCGGTGGAACTGCAAGGCGGGCAAGTGCGGCTCGTGCAGCGCCGAGATCAACGGCCGCCCGCGGCTGCTCTGCATGACCCGGATGAGCACGTTCACCGAGGCCGACACGATCACCGTCACACCGCTGCGGACGTTCCCGGTGATCCGCGATCTCGTCACCGACGTGTCGTTCAACTACGTCAAGGCCCGCGAGATCCCGGCGTTCGCTCCGCCGAAGGGGGTAGCTGCCGGGGACTACCGCATGGAGCAGATCGACGTCGAGCGCTCGCAGGAGTTCCGCAAGTGCATCGAATGCTTCCTCTGCCAGAACGTGTGCCACGTCGTCCGCGACCACGAGGACAACAAGGATTCCTTCGCCGGCCCGCGCTACCTGATGCGAATCGCGGAGCTGGACATGCATCCCCTCGATGAGATGGACCGCAGGAAGCAGGCCCAGGACGAACACGGGCTCGGCTACTGCAACATCACCAAGTGCTGCACCGAGGTCTGCCCCGAGCACATCAAGATCACCGACAATGCGCTCATCCCGATGAAGGAGCGCGTGGTCGACCGCAAGTTCGACCCGCTGGTGTGGCTGGGCGCCAAGATCAGACGGCGCGAGGACGCGTGAGGAGTGTTTGACGCGGCGACCCGCGCGGTGGAGGCAGCCCTAGCCGCCGGGGCGCGCTATGCCGACGCGCGGGTGATGCACAGCCGGTACGAGTCCATGACGGCGCAGAACGGGAACGTGGAGGATCTGTCCCAGCGGGACACCCTTGGGGTGGGGGTTCGTGCCCTGGTCGGGTCGTCCTGGGGTTTCTTCGCGGTGCCGGACCTGGACACCGACGCCGTACGCCGGGCCGGTGAGCGAGCTGCCGAGATCGCGGCGGCGTCAGCCCTCGTCCCCGGTGTGGCCCTCGACCTGGTCGGCACGGAGGTCAGGCAGGACAGCTGGGCGAGCGGCTGCGAGGAGGACCCGCTGGCGGTGCCCGTGTCGGACAAGGGAGATCTGCTGGTCGGCGTCACGGCAACGATGCTCGCGGCAGGCGTTCCGCTGGCCTCGGCGCTCTACCAGATCTGGGACACCGAGAAGTGGTTCGTGTCCTCCGAGGGCCACCGGATAGACCAGCGGATCCGCGAGTGCGGAGCCGGGATGCACTGCATGGCGTATGCCGACGGCTCCTCCCAGCGCCGCTCGTATCCGAGCTTTCGCGGGCAGTACGGCACCGCCGGCTGGGAACTCGTTCGATCCCTCGACATGCCCGCACACGCCGAACGGATCGCCGCGGAGGCAACCGAGCTGCTGAGCGCTCCCGAGTGCCCGGCCGGGACCACCGACCTGATCCTCGGCGGCGAGCAGATGTCTCTACAGATCCACGAATCCGTGGGACACGCTGTGGAACTCGACCGGATCCTCGGCTGGGAGGCCGGATACGCCGGCACCTCCTGGTTGGATCTGGCCGGGCTGGGCAAGCTGCGTTACGGCTCCGATCTGATGACGGTGACGGCAGACCCGACGTTGCCAGGCGCCCTGGGGTCATTCGGGTACGACGACGAGGGAACGCCGGCTGCCCCCAACGACATCGTTCGGGACGGCATCTGGGTGGGGGTTCTCGCCGGCCGCGATTCGGCGTCGATCGCCGGGCTGGACTACGCCGGTGCCGTCCGCGCCGACGGCTACGCCCGGATCCCGATGGTGCGGATGACCAACGTCGGCCTGCTCCCCGGACCGGACAGCAGCGCGGCAATGATCGCCGCGACCGACGACGGCATCTACATGGAGCACAACCGCTCCTGGTCGATCGATGACCGGCGACGCAACTTCCAGTTCGGCTGCGAGATCGGCTGGGAGATCAAGAACGGTGAACGCGGGCGGCTCCTGCGCAATCCCACCTACACCGGGATTGGCCCCGAGTTCTGGGGGTCCATGGACATGCTCGCGGGCGAGCCCGAGCGCCGGTTCTGGGGTACGCCGAACTGCGGTAAGGGCCAACCCGGGCAGACCGGCCACACCGGCCACCCGGCCATGCCGGCTCGATTCCGCAACGTCCGGGTCGGCGTACGAGGATGACCCGGGAGGGGCTTGCCGCACGGATCCTCGACATGGTCGCGCACGCGAACAGCACGGCCGAGGCATCCGTTTCCGTCTCGCAGGAGCACCGCGCGTTGACCAGGTTCGCCGAGTCCTTCATCCATCAGAACGTCGCCGATGAGTCCGAGCGGGTAGCCCTGCAGCTCCACGTCGACGGTCGTACCGCGTCGGCGACCACGAATCAAACGTCAGGGGAAGCACTGTCGGCCCTGGTGACCTCCTGCCTCGCGGCCACGGCGGCGAGCCCGATCGACCCGGGCTGGGCCGGCTTGACCCCACGGATGGGCGTGCACAGCGCGGGAAACTGGGACGAGGCAACGGCAACCGCCGCTCCAGCCGCGCGTGCCTCGGTCGTCCGGTCCTTCGTGGACGCTGCCGCCGGGCTAGCCTGCGCGGGGTACTGCCAGACGGTGAGCATCGAGGCGGTGTTCGCGAACTCAGCCGGGCACGCCGTCACCGGTCGTTCCACCCAGGCGAGCGCGGACGCCATCGCGCGCACCGGTCGTTCCGACGGCGCGGCCCGAACCGCTGCCATCGCACTGTCCGATGTGGACGGAGCGGCACTGGGTACGGCGGCGGCTGCCAAGGCCCGAGCCGGCCAGGAACAGGTGGCCCTTGATCCGGGTCGCTACGAGGTGGTGCTCGAGCCCGGCGCGGTAGCCGATCTCGTTGCCGGGTTGCTCTCACAGGGGTTGAACGGCAAGGCCGTCGTGGAGGGCCGCTCGTTCGTGCAGCTCGGAGCGCAGCAGTTCGACCGGGCGGTCTCCCTGTGGGACGACGGCACGGATTCGCGCGCGGTCGGGCCGCCCTTCGACGCGGAGGGAACCCCGAAGCGCCGCCTCGACCTCGTGTCCGACGGGGTCACGACCGGTGTCCCCCACGACCGGCGTACGGCGGCCGCCTACGGCACCGAGACGACCGGACACGCGGTGGAAGGAGGCGAGCGGTGGGGAGCGTTGCCAGCCGACGTCCGGCTCGCTGCCGGATCGGTGGATGATCTCGTCGCCGATGTGGAGCGTGGGCTCCTGGTGAGCGACTTCTGGTACACCCGCGCGCTGGACCCGAAGACACTCGTCTACACCGGCCTCACCCGCAACGGTGTCTGGCTGATCGAGGACGGCCGGCTGGGCTCGGCCCTCAGCACGCTCCGTTTCACCCAGTCCTATGTGGACGCCCTGCAACCGGGTGCCGTGCTGGGTGTTTCACGGTCCACCGAGAGTTCGCCGCGGGCCATTGCTCCAGCGGCGGGCGGCCTGTCCAGCCTCGTCGTACCGTCCCTGCGGCTGGCGTCCTGGAACATCACCGGCGGTGCAGCGGGCTGAGCTGTCAGTCGCCGGTCCGGGTCAGGCTGAGTTCGTAGGTCACGTCGACACCACCGGACCCGCAGCCCGGTTCGGGTACGGACAGCGTCTCGGCCCCGGTGAGCCCGGCCAGCGACGCGGTCGGGTCGAGCCCGGCGGCCGGCGGAGCCGTCAAGGTCCTGGCTCCCGTGAGAGCGACCGTGTCCCCGGTAGGCACCTGTGTCACCGAGTCGACGCACTCGGCGTCGTAGGACGTGTCCTGTGTCCAGGTGCCAGCGGCGTAGGTGAGGGTGAAGGTGCTGCCATCGCTCGACACCACCGCCGCATCGCACAACCCTGACGGGCAGCTTCCCGTGACCGTCCAGGTGAACGTCTCGACGGAGCCGATCTCCGGCCAGCTGTCCACATCGCCGGCCTTCGCGGTCAGCGTGACGGCTGCTTCGTACGTCCCGTTGAGGACCGGGACCGGCGGTGGCCGGCTGATCGTCGTTGCGGCGGTTGTCGGCGCGGTTGTGGTGGGCCGCTCGGACTCCGCGGCGCCGGTGGTTGTCGATTCCTGCCCTGCTCGTTCTCGGCCTGCGGCGGCTGGTTCGGGGTCGTCGGAGGAGACGGTGAGTACGACGACGGTGGCCGCCACCGCGGTGACCACGACGGCGCTGGCGACCATCAGGGCGACACGCGGGATGCCCAGGACGTGGGCGCCGACCGCGGTCGCTGCGGCCGGGACCTGCTGCCCGGCCAGGACGGCCGGGGTGTTCGCCGTGCCATAGGCCAGCGCCTGCACCGCCGCCGGCACACCCGCCCCGCCCAACGCCGCGACCGATCCCACTGCCGTCGCCCCAGCGGTGGCCAGACCCGCGACCGAAGCCCGGCCGAGCCACCCCGCGCCGTAGGCCTCCCCCGCGGCCTCCTCCAACTCCGCCAGGAACGCGGCGGCATCAGCCGGGCGCTGCATCGGATCCTTCGCCATCGCCCGCCACACCAGATCGGTCAGCCGCGGCGCGAACCCCGACAACACCGGAACCGGCGAAGTGACGTGGGCCTGCAACACCGTCGACAGATCACCGGCATACGGCAACCGGCCGGTGAGCAGCAAGAACAACACACCGGCCGCGGAATACACGTCGCTGCGGGCGGTCATCGTCTGCCCGGTCACCGCCTCCGGGCTGCCGAACGCCGGCGTACCCACCGACGACCCGACCAGCCCGGCCGCCGACCCCGACGGCGCCGCCAACCCGAAATCGACCAGCTTGGACACCCCATCGCGGTCCAGAAGAATGTTCGCCGGACTGACGTCACGGTGCACCAGCCCCCGCCCATGCGCATGCGCCAAACCGATCAACCCACCACGCAACACCCCAAGGGACTGCTCAGGGCTGAGCCGACCATGCTGCTGCAACACCGCCCCCAACGGGGCACCCTCAACCCACTCCTGCACCAGATACGCCCGCGAAGGCTCCTCCACATAGTCATACAGCCGCACCACATGCCGGTCATCCAAACCCGACAACACCTGCGCCTCAGCCCGGAACCGCTCCAAGAAACCCGGGACCGCCAACAACGCAGGAGACAACTCCTTGATCGCCACCAACCGCCCCAACGCCA
>JACDAB010000250.1 GCA_013695665.1 Geodermatophilaceae bacterium
CTCGAGCAGTCTGTACGGGAGGCCCAGGCGCGAGTGGATGCGCTGACGGAGCTGCGGCGTCAGCTCCAGGACCCGGCCTACATCGAGGCCCAGGCCCGGGAGCGGCTCAAGTACGCGATGCCCGGCGACCGGGTGTTCGTCGTCGTCGACGGAGCAGCGATCCCGCAGCCGCCGGCGCCGGGTGAGGCCGCCGCTCCGGCAGACGGGGACTCGTGGTTGGAGCGGCTCGGTGAGTCCGTCCGGCGCGCCGACTCCGGCTGACCGTCGGGACGTGGACGTGGACGTGGACGTTGTCGCAGCGCAGCTGGGCCGGCCGGCACGGGGAACCTTCACGGTGGCGCACCGCTGCCCGTGCTCGCTGCCCGACGTGATCGCCACCGCGCCCCGGCTTGCGGACGGTACGCCGTTCCCGACGCTGTTCTACCTCACCTGCCCGCGGGCGAACTCTGCCATCGGGACGCTGGAGGCCTCGGGTCTGATGGCCTCGATGACCGAGCGCATCCACACCGAGGAGGGCCTCGCGGGCCGGTACGCCGCCGCGCACGAGGACTACCTGCGCCGCCGCGATGACATCGGGCTACTGCCGACCCGGGAGTCCGCCGGTGGGATGCCGACCAGGGTGAAGTGCCTGCATGCTCTCGTCGCGCACTCCCTGGCGGCCGGGCCTGGCGTCAATCCCTTCGGGGACGAGGCACGGGGACTGCTGCCGCAGTGGTGGGTGGCCGGACCGTGCGTGGAGCGGACCGGGTGACCCGCCGCCGGGTCGCCGCCATCGACTGCGGCACGAACTCCATCCGGCTCCTGGTGGCCGACCTCGATCCGAGCGGGCTGCGCGACGTCGTACGCCGGATGGAGATCGTCCGGTTGGGGCAGGGCGTGGACCGGACCGGGCTGTTGGCTCCGGAGGCGATCGAACGGACCAGGCTCGCCCTGGCGTCCTACACCGAGCAGATTCGCGAGCTCGGTGTGCACGCGGTGCGGATGGTGGCGACAAGTGCCACTCGCGACGCCGGCAACCGGGAGGACTTCCGGGCGATGGTGGTGGCCACGCTCGGCGTTGAACCGGAGGTGATCAGCGGCGAGGAGGAGGCTGCGCTGTCCTTCTCCGGGGCGCTGTCCGGCCTGCCCGACGCCGAACCCCCCGTCCTCGTCGTGGACATCGGGGGTGGTTCGACGGAGGTCGTCCTCGGCTCCGGCACCGGTGAGCTGACCGCGCTCAGCTCGGACATCGGGTGCGTACGCCTCACCGAGCGCCACCTCACCGACGACCCGCCCACCCCCGATCAGGTGGGGGCCGCCGAGGCCGACATCAGGGAGGCGATCGAGCGGATCCGGCAGGCGGTACCGGTGCAGCAGGTTCGCACTTTCATCGGCGTCGCCGGGTCCGTCACGACGGTGGCCGCGCTCGCGCTTGACCTCGCTGCGTACGACGCCACGCGCATCCACGGGAGCCGGATACCGGTCGGCCGGGTGCGGTCGGTGACCTCGGGCCTGTTGACAATGACCTGGGAACGCCGGGCTGGCCTGCCGGCGATGCACCCCGGCCGGGTGGACGTGATCGGCGGCGGCGCGCTGGTCCTCCGCGTTCTGATGGACGCGCTGGAAATCGACGAGGTGCTGGTCAGCGAGCACGACATCCTGGACGGGATCGCGTTGACCCTCAGGCAGTGAGCCGGCCCGGCAGTGAGCCGGCACCGCCGTGAGCCGGCTCCGACCTAAGGGCCGCTGCCTTCCAGGCCGGGAGGCAGGTGGCCGGTGAGGGTCTTGTACACCCTCGCGGCGCCGTCGGCGGCGACCATCCGCGCCACGGTGATGGCGACCCCGGAAGCGGCCGCCCAGGCGATGGCTTCCTTCCACTGGGTTCCGGGGGCCTCCGGGTTCTTCGGCGGATCCGATCCCATCGCGGCCGTCCAGGCTGCGCTGATCCCCTTGCGGACCACGATGCCGGCGGGGATGGCGAAGCCGTAGCCGAGAACCTTCCAGCCGACCTTGCCCAGTGCTCCTGCCACGTCGCCACTCCCTGCTGCGCTTGCCGCGTCGGTACCTGTCCGGATCGATCATGCCGGTTCGCGCCACCCGGCGCAGCGCCGCCCGGGGCAGCGCCGCCCGGGGGCAGCGCCGCCACGCATCGCCGCCAGGGGATGGCACGATCAGGACCGGGTCCGACCGAGGGAGCTGACGTGGACGACCGGGTCGCGCACAGCCCGGACGAGGTGCGCCGGCAGGCCGCGGACTGCGCGGACCTCGCCGCACTCGACTCCGCGGTGTCGGGCTGCCGGGCGTGCCCGCGACTGGTCGCCTGGCGCGAGCAGGTCGCCCGGACCCGCCGGGCGGCCTACGCCGACGAGGAGTACTGGGGCCGCCCGGTCCCCGGCTTCGGTCCCGATGGGGCCAGCATCACCGTCGTCGGGCTGGCACCGGCGGCGCACGGCGGCAACCGGACCGGCCGGGTGTTCACCGGCGACCGCAGCGGCGACTGGCTCTTCGCCGCCCTGTACCGGGCCGGCCTGGCCAATCAGCCCACATCGGTGTCCGCGGTCGACGGCTTGGCGCTGCGAGGGCTGCGGGTGGCCGCCGCAGTGCGCTGCGCGCCGCCGGCCAACAAGCCGACCCCGGCCGAGCGCGACACGTGCCGGCCATGGCTGGAGCGCGAACTGATGATCCTGCTCCCTGCCCTGCGGGTTGTCGTCGTGCTGGGCGGCTTCGGGTGGACGGCCCTGTGGCCGGCGCTGGCCGGCTGCGGTGTCCCCGTTCCCAAGCCCCGGCCGGTGTTCAGGCATGGTGCCGAGGTGGCGCTCGGCGGCCTGACCGTGCTCGGCTGCTACCACGTCAGCCAGCAGAACACCTTCACCGGCCGGCTCACCGAACCGATGCTGGACGCGATCTTCGGCCGGGCGCTCGCGCTGTCGGATGCCTCATGAGGGGACCGGTTGCGACCGGGTGGCCTCGGCTGTCCCTGACCCTCACCGTCGCGATGCTCCTCGTGGCACTGGCCCTCGTCGCCCGGGCCGGTCCCTACACCCTGCGGCCGTCGGCGGTCACCGCGACGGCGACGGAGCCGACCCGAGCGCCGCCGGCGCCACCGCTGCGGACGCCGGACCCGCGAGGTGAGGTACGCGAGGAGTTCAGCGAAGTGCCCGGCGTACGGGAGGTGCTCCCGGCCAACGTCCTGGTCGTCGCGACCACCATCTTGCTGGTGGTACTGATGGCGTGCGCCGTCCTGAGCCTGCTGGGCATCCTCCCGCGGCCACGTTCTCACCGGCGCGGCTCACCCGGCCGGCCCGGTGAGCCCAGCCCGGTCCGGTTGACAGGTCAAG
The DNA here is from genome assembly GCA_013695665.1 of Geodermatophilaceae bacterium. Lineage (GTDB taxonomy): Bacteria > Actinomycetota > Actinomycetes > Mycobacteriales > Geodermatophilaceae > JACCTY01. The sequence goes on from JACDAB010000250.1 coordinate 3,318, forward strand.
AGCTGGCCCTGGGCGTCGAGGAGGCGCTGGTCCGGCTGGAACACGGGGCGGCCCGCGATGCGGTAGTCGAGTGCTGGTTGCTGCTGCTCCGGGTGGCCGGTGAGGCCGGCTCCACGGCCCGGCCCAGCGAGACCGCCCGGGAGTACGCCGAACGACTGTCCGCCGAGCAGCTGATCTCGCCCGGCCCACTGGCCCGGTTGGCTGAGCTGTACCGGGAGGCGCGGTTCTCCCGGCATCCGGTCGGCCCCGAACTACGGGCGGAGGCTCGCCGGGCACTGGGCGTCCTGCAGACGGAGCTGCGCTCGGGGGTGCGGCTGTGAACGGTGTCCCGGCGAGGAAGCTGGCAGCAGCTGCGACCGTCGTGTTCCTCGGCCTCGTCCTGGGTGGACTCGGCTTCGTCGTGTCGCTGCTCTACGACGCCGGGATGCCGATCGCGGTGTGCATGGTCGGTGGTGTAGTCCTTTGTGCGGCAGGGACAGCGCTGTCCCGCCTGCCCGTCGAGGATGCCGGTGACCTCGCCCCGGACAGCGAACCCGGCGCGGAGCAGCGTTCGTCCTTCGGCGACCTGCACACCTTGCAGTCGCGATTCGTGGGGGCCGTGGGTGATACCGAACGCTTCGAGGACCGGGTACGCCGCCCGCTCGCCGAGCTGGCAGCCGAACGGCTCCGGCAGCTCCACCGGGTCGACCACCGGGCGCAGCCCGAGCGGGCGCAGCAGCTTGTCCATCCCGTGGTCTGGGAGCTTCTCACCGCCCCGCGCGGGGCCTTCCCGGCGAGCCGGGCGCAGACCGAGGCCTGGACCGAGGCGATCGAGAAGCTGAGAGGGTGAGCCGGTGACCGACGACGCGCCGTCCTGGGAGCTGTCCGACGTCGCCCGGATCGGTGCCGACGTGCTCACCGGTGTCGGTCGCGCCGTCGTCGGCAAGCGGGCTCAACTCGAGCTGGTCCTTGCCGCGATCCTGGCCGGCGGGCACGTGCTGCTTGAGGACTTTCCCGGTCTCGGCAAGACGCTGGCCGCCCGGTCCTTCGCGCAGACCCTGGGCCTGGCATTCCGCCGCCTGCAGTTCACTCCCGATCTGCTGCCGGCCGACGTCACCGGCTCGTTCGTCTATGACCAGCGGGTGTCGAAGTTCGAGTTCCGGCCGGGGCCGGTCTTCGCCGGGCTGCTGCTCGCCGACGAGGTCAACCGCACCCCGCCCAAGACACAGTCGGCGCTGCTGGAGGCCATGCAGGAGCACCAGGTGACAGTGGAGGGAACGACATTCCCGCTGCCCGACCCGTTCTGCGTCCTGGCGACGGCGAACCCGGTCGAGTACGAGGGCACCTATCCCCTTCCCGAGGCCCAGCTGGACAGATTCCTGCTCCGGGTGCCCTTCGGCTACCTCAGCAGGGACGACGAGTGGCAGGTGCTGGACCGGCGGATGCAACGGCAGCGCGAGGAGATCGTGCTCGATGCAGTGACCGATACCGCCGGCGTGCGAGCGATGCGCCGGGCGATCGAGACGGTCACGGTCGAGGAGTCCGTCGGTCGCTACTGCGTCGCCCTGGCCTCGGCGACCCGCAGCCGGCCGGAGGTGCAGGTCGGGGCGTCCCCGCGCGGCGCGCTGGCGCTGTTGCTGTGCGGACGGTCCCTCGCCGTACTGCGTGGCCGCGACTACGTCATCCCCGAGGACGTGAAGGACGTCGGCGTCGCCGCGCTCGCGCATCGGCTCACTCTGCGACCCGAGACCTGGATGCAGCGGGTGTCCTCGGTTCAGGTGGCGCAGGCCGTCCTCGACGCGGTGCCCGTCCCGTCCAGCCGGCTGGCCGAGGGTGGGGCCGGCCGGTCCCGACCGGTGCGATGAGCGATCTCCGGTCGACCCCCGGGCGGCTCGGAGGGCCCGGCTGGGTCCCGACTGCCGCGCTGTTCCGCACGGCAGCCCTGGGCGCTGGTCTGGCGCTGGCCGCGGTCCTGCTCCGGCGCCCCGACCTGCTCTACCTCGCCGCGCCCATCGTGCTGGCCGCAGCGCTCAGCCTGGGACGGCAGGCCCCGAGCCGGCCGCAGGCGGCGCTCACGTTGTCCGAGGACGTCCCGTTCGAGGGCGGGCGGCTGGAGGCCAAGGTTCGAGTGATCGCTCCTGGCGCCGACCTGGTCGCCGTCGCCGTACCGGTGACCGGGTGGGTGCAGCCGGCGGGGGGCCGGACCGGTGTCGTGGCAGGGCTGCCTGACCAGGGCGGCGGCCTCGACCTGAGCGTGCCGCTGGTCGCCCGGCGCTGGGGCCGCCACCAGGTCGGACCGGCCGTCGTCACGGTGACCGCGGCCGCCGGGCTCCTGCGCTGGGGACCCCGGGACCTACCGGCGCAGACCGTCCGGGTGGTGCCCCTCACCGACCGCTTCGACGGGGCTGCGGATGTCCCGCAGGCCCGCGGCGCGGTCGGGGTGCACCGGTCCTTGCGGCCCGGAGAGGGGGCGGAGCTGGCCGGCATCCGGCAGTTCGGAGCAGGTGACCGGCTGCGGCGGATCAACTGGCGGGTGTCGCTGCGCGCGGGCGAACTGCACGTCAACGACACCGTCGCCGAACGCGACGCCGAGGTTGTGGTCATCCTCGATGCCCGGTACGACGCAGGCGCCAGCGGCGGCATCGAGGGCGCCGCCAGTGGGGTCGACATCGGGGTGCGGGCTGCTGCGGCGCTGGCGCGGTTCTACCTCCAGCTTGGCGACCGGGTCGGCCTGATCACCCACGGCGAGCGTGTCCTGATCCTGCCTGCGGCGTCCGGGCGCCGGCAGCTGACTCGGCTGCTGGACGCCCTGCTCGATGTGCGGAGGCCGCTGGTCCTGACCGGTGAGCCCGAACTGCTCGACCCGGTCGGCATCGACCCGCGGGCGCTGGTCATCCTGCTCAGCCCCCTCGTCGGCGCGACGGTGTTCGACCGGGCGGCGACGCTGACCCGGATGGGTCATCCACTCGTCATCGTGGACACCTTGCCGCCGAAGGCCACCCTGTCGGTCGGGTCGCCACAGTTCGACCCGCAGTGGAGCGGGCTGGCGTTGCGGGTCTGGCGGATGCAGCGGGAGGCCAGAGTGCATCGCCTCGCCGAACTCGGGGTACCCATCGTGGCCTGGCGCGGCGCGGGCAGCCTCGACGCGGTGCTGCGTGACCTGGCCCGCGCCCGGGCGGCCCCCAGGGTCCGCCAGTGATCTTCCGCATCATGCTCGGCGCCGCGGCAGTGGTCGTCCTGCTGCTGCCCTGGCCCGCCCCACTGTCCTTACCGGGACTGCTGACCCTGGGCGGGGTGGCAGCGGCGGTGTGGGCCGTGCGGGCGCCCGGATCGCTCGCGCCGCTGGCATTGCTCGCCACCGGGGTGGTCACCTGGCTGGCCGCCGTACCGGATCCGGGGCTGCTCCGGATCCTCGGTTTCACCGGAGCGGCGTACGTCGTACACAGCGCTGCCGCGCTGGCCGCGGCCGTTCCTGTCGCTGCCCCGGTCGGCGCCGGGGTGCTCCGGCGGTGGGCAGTCAGGACGATGCTGGCTCTCGGCCTCGGGTGGGGTGTCCTCGCCATGACCGCTGTCCTGGCCGGCCAGCCGGGCTCGACCCCGCTCGTGGTCGTCGGCATGCTGGCGGCGGTGATGCTGGTGGCGCTGCCCGCGGTCGTGCTCCGGTGGGGTGCCTCGGTACGCTCGACGGTGTGAATCCAGCGTCGGAGCCGGGCCCATGAAGAGGCCGCACATCCTGATCGTCGGCGGCGGGTACGTCGGCCTCTACACCGCACTTCGACTCCAGGAGCGGCTCTCCCGCGGCGCGGCCACCATCACCGTCGTCGATCCGCAGGCGCACATGACCTACCAGCCGTTCCTCCCCGAGGCGGCTGCGGGGTCGGTCGAGCCGCGGCACGTCGTCGTACCGCTGCGCCGCACGCTCAAGCACTGCCGCGTGGTCACCGGCAGCGTGACCTCGGTGGACCACGCCGCCAAGTTCGCCACCGTGCTTTCCTACGAAGGCCAACCCGAACGAATCGACTACGACGTCCTCGTGATGGCTCCCGGGTCGGTCGCCAGAACGCTGCCGATTCCCGGTCTGGCCGAGGTGGGTGTCGGATTCAAGACCATCGGCGAAGCGATCTACCTGCGCAATCAGGTGCTGTCCCGGCTCGATGTTGCCGCGTCGCTGACCGGCGACGACCCGGCGACCGATGCCCAGCGCAGGTGTGCGCTCACCTTCACGTTCATCGGCGGGGGGTACGCCGGCATCGAAGCGCTGGCCGAGCTCGAGGACATGGCCCGCTATGCCTGCCGCCGCTACTACCGAAACCTCGACCCGGGGCTCATGCGCTGGGTGCTCGTCGAGGCGACCGGCCGGATCCTGCCGGAGGTGGGAATCGAGATGGGTGCCTACACCGTCCGCCAGCTGGTCAGCCGCGGCATGGACGTCAGGTTGAACACGAAGGTCGTCTCGATGGTCGGGGGGCACGTCGTCCTTTCCGACGGTGAGGAGTACGACTGCGACACGATCGTGTGGACCGCCGGCGTCAAGGCCAACCCGCTGCTCACCCACACCGACCTGCCGCTGGATGACAAGGGCAGGCTCGTCTGTACCGCCGACCTGCAGGTCAGCGGGCGGCCCGACGCGTGGGGCGCCGGTGACTGCGCAGCGGTGCCGGACCTCACCGCCAAGGAGGCGGGGGCCATGTGCGGTCCCAGCGCGCAACACGCGGTGCGGCAGGCCCGGCGCCTCGGCGACAACATCGCCGAGGTCCTGCGCGGGGGCACGCCGTCGGCGTACCGGCACAGGTACGTCGGATCGGTGGCCAGCCTGGGCCTCTACAAGGGCGTCGCGCAGGTGTACGGGATCAAGCTGAAGGGCTTCCCGGCCTGGTTCATGCACCGGACCTACCACATGAGCCGCGTTCCGACGTTCAACCGGAAGGTCCGGGTGCTCGCAGACTGGACGTTGGCCTTCCTGTTCCGGCGCGATGTCATCTCGCTCGGGCAGTTGCAGCACCCGCGGGAGGAGTTTAGGGAGGCCGCCCGCTAGGTGCCCGACGGCTCCCGGGCCATGAGCTCGGCCAGCACCGCGGGGTCCTGTGCCTCCATCCAGGCGATCACGTTCTGGTACGTCGTACACACGGTTTCAGGACGACCGCAGGCCTCCAGCATGAACTGCTCCACCGCCGGGTTGAAGGCGTTGCCGCTCCAGTTGTTGAAGTGGTTGCCGATCACCAGCGGCGCCCGGTTGCCGGTGAGCGCCGCGTCGTACATCTCCCGGTACGTCGTGAGCACGGCTGCGGTGAATTCATCGGCGCGCGCCGGTTCGTCGCGGGCGCCGTTGAACTTGAACCAGAAGTTGTAGTCCATCGCGATCATCGCGCTGTCGGTGGCCTGGACCGGTACGACGGGCATCCCGAACTCCCACAGGCCGTGCAGCTTCTGCGGCCAGATGAGCCCGGTGACGGGCCGGCTGCTGTCATAGCTCATCCCGTGCTCGATCATCGCCGGGAAGACGACCGCCGGATCACCCTCGAGACACGGCGTACGCCCGCCCTGGATGGCATCGACGGGGACCTCCAGGAGCGGCAGGTCCGGCAGCCGGTTGATCTCGCGGTGCCCGGCGACGAACCGGAGGAACTGCGCCAGCTCGGAGGACCATTGCCTGGTGGTCCAATCGTTGCCGCTCGGGCCGTTGCCGACGCAGAAGTGGCCGTTGAAGTGGGTGCCGATCTCGTGCCCGCGGTAGTACGCGGTGTTCATGTCCTCGATCAGCAGCCTCAGGTCCTCCGGCGTACCGCCGAAGCCGATCGAGGAGTCACCCGGCTCGTGTCCCGGCCCGACGTAGGCCTCCCGGTTTTCCTCGGTGAGCAGGTAGACCCCGCTGAGGAAGCCGGTGAACTGCGCCCCCACCTGCTCGGCGGCGGCCAGGAACTGCTGCCACTTCTGGTGCGAGCCCGATCCGTCGAAGGAGAACAGGATGAACTGCGGCGGCGCCTCGCCGGGTTGCAGGGCTGCGATCTCGACGTTCGGACCGACCGGTCCGGGCGCGGCGATGTCCTCGGCAACGCCGGTGCCGCCCGGCTTGGCCAGCAGCGTGAACGCCACCGCGATGATCACCGCGATGGCGAGCACGAGATTGGAACGGCGCATCGAACCCTCACGATCGAAGTGCCTGGACGGTAACCGTCGGCGGAGGCAGATCGTTGGAGGCTCGCGGCTACTGTGGCCTGCACCGCCGCCCCCGTAGCCCAATGGCAGAGGCAGGCCCCTTAAAAGGGCTCCAGTGTCGGTTCGAGTCCGACCGGGGGTACGCCGCGGCGCCGGTCCGGGCCATCTGCAACACCCTCGGCGCACAATTGCGGCCTCCGCCACGGGTCCCACCCTGGACGTCGTTCGCTCCGGGAACGCCTGCTCAGCACCAGGCGTTACGGTTATGCAAGCCCCTAGTTCGGCGAAGGAGTCGACGTGAGTAACCCGGTATTCAGCCGCAAGGGCGGTGGTATTCCCACGGCGCCCGCACAGGGCGGATATGCCACGTGGAACACCGCACCCACACAGAGTCCCTACGGCCAAGCGCCGCCGTACGGCGCTCAGCCACAGCCGTATGACACCACTGCGCCCACCCAGTACATGACCATCGACGACGTCGTCGTGCGTACGGCTGCCACCGCCGGCACGGTCGTCGTCGTCGCCGCGGCAGTGATGCTCACCGTCCCCACGGAGACAGCGATCGGATGGGCCCTCCCGGCCGCGCTGATCGGCCTCGTGCTGGGCCTCGTGATCGCGTTCAAGCAGATCACGAACCCGGCCGCGATCCTGGCCTATGCCGCCGTCCAAGGGGTATTCCTCGGCGGGATCAGCAAGCTCTTCGAGAGTCTCTACGACGGCATCGTGCTGCAAGCCATCGTGGGTACGTTCGGAGTGTTCGCCGGGATGCTCGTGGTCTACAAGACCGGTGCGATCCGGGTAACGCCGAAGTTCACCAAGTGGCTGATCGGTGCACTCATCGGCGTCGTGGCGCTGATCGTGGTCAACCTGATTGCCGGCTTCTTCGTCGACGGCGGCCTCGGTCTACGCGACGGAGGTCCGCTGGCGATCATCTTCAGCCTGGTCGTGATCGGCGTCGCCGCCCTGTCGTTCCTCCTGGACTTCGACATGGTGGACCAGGCGATCCGTCGTGGCGCGCCGCAGCGCTTCGCCTGGTACGCCGCCTTCGGTCTTGTCGTCACCCTGGTCTGGCTGTACCTGGAGATCCTGCGTCTGCTCAGCTACTTCCGCGACTGACAAGCCAGATCGCACACGAGGGGGTCGCCGTCATCGAGACGGCGGCCCCTTCGCTGTGAGCTGGCAGGCACCGGGCGGGCTCAACTGAGCCGTTCGATCACCATGGCCATGCCTTGGCCGCCGCCCACACACATCGTCTCCAGCCCGAAGGTGGCATCGCGGGTCTGCAGGCCGTTGAGCAGCGTCCCGGTGATCCGTGCACCGGTCATGCCGAACGGGTGACCGATGGCGATGGCGCCGCCGTGCACGTTGAGTTTGGCGTCGGCCTCCTCGTCGGAGAGGCCGAGATCCCGGTAGCTCGGGATGACCTGCGCGGCGAATGCCTCGTTGATTTCGATCAGGTCCATGTCGGCGAGGCTCATGCCGGCTCGCGCGAGCGCCTGCTGTGAGGCCGCGACCGGGCCCAGGCCCATGATCTCGGGGGACAACCCGGTCACGCCGGTGGAGACGATCCTGGCCAGCGGCGTCAGGCCGAGTTCGGCGGCCTTGCGGTCGCTCATGATGATCACGGCGGCCGCGCCGTCGTTGAGCGGGCAGCAGTTGCCGGCGGTGATCCGCCCGTCCGGCCGGAACACCGGCTTGAGCGCGCGGACCGCCTCCAATGTGACTCCGGGGCGCGGGCCGTCGTCCGCGCTGACCACCGTGCCGTCCGGCGTGGTGACCGGGGTGATCTCGCGCTCCCAGAAGCCGTTCGCGATCGCCTTCTCGGCGAGGTTCTGCGAGCGGACTCCGAACACGTCCATGTCCTCGCGGCTGACGTCCTTGAGCCGGGCCAGATTCTCCGCGGTCTGTCCCATCGAGATGTACGCGTCGGGCAGTCGCTCATCCAGGCGCGGGTCGCTCCACCAGTCGGCACCGGACTCGGCGACCCCCGCCGTACGCTCGCGGGCCTCACCGAACGCCGGGTTCTGCGTGTCGGGCAGCGAGTCGCTGTTGCCCTTGACGAAGCGGGAGACCAACTCCACGCCGGCGGAGATGAACACGTCACCCTCGCCGGCCTTGATCGCGTGCAGGGCCATCCGGGAGGTCTGCAGCGAGGAGGAGCAGTAGCGCGTGAGCGTCACCCCCGGCAGGTGGTCATAGCCGAGCAGCACGGCGACGATGCGCGCCAGGTTGAAGCCCTGCTCTCCTCCGGGCAGCCCGCACCCGAGCATCAGGTCGTCGATGTCCATGGGATCCAGCGCGGGCACGGTGTCGAGCGCGGCGCGGATGATCGTCGCGGCCAGGTCGTCGGGCCGGACGTCCTTGAGCGAGCCCTTGAACGCGCGGCCGATGGGGGAGCGGGCAGTGGCGACGATGACTGCCTCGGGCATCTCGGTCCTCCGGTCTCAGGTTCGAATCAGGCATCGCCAACCTACCCGCGCGGCAGACCGACTCGCCGGCGTACGGCGACGCAGCGTCTCAGGCGCGGCGGCGTCGGGGTCCGGCGGCCGCGCTACGCCCGGCAGCCGCCTCGACGGCGGGGTGCAGTGCTTCGGCCCACAACCGGTAGCCGTCGGCTGAGGGATGGAAGCAGTCCTCCGACAGCGTGCCGGGGTCGGACCGGAACACCGGGCCGGTGATCCGGCCGATGTCGATCGGCTCTCCGCCGGAAGCCCGGGTGGCCGCCGCTTCAGCCACCGCGACCTTGCGTCCGCGCCGACCTGCGATGAGGCGCAGCGGCTGGCCGAGTGCTCGGGCGGCACCGAGGTCGGGGCAGGTTCCGACGAGGGTGTGCACGCCGCTGGCGTTCAACCGGCCGACCGCGTGACCCAGGTCGCGCCGGATCGAGGGCAGCGTGGAACCCCGCAGCGCGTCGTTTGCGCCGATGCAGATCACCGCGATGTCCGGGCGTCCGAGCAGGGCGCGGGACACCTGCGGCCCGAGATCGCGACACCGTGATCCGCTGACTGACACGCCGGCCAGCCTGACCCGCCAGCCGCGGCGGGCCAGCCGTTGCGCGAGTTGGCCCCCGACGGTTTCCCCGACGGCCTCGACGCCGACGCCGGCGCCGGTCGAGTCGCCCATCACGACCAACCGCAGTTCCTGCCCGGCGGTGTCGCCGAACTCGCCCTCGACTGCCGGCGCACTTTCCGCGTCGACGTACTTGCGGCGCGCGGCCATGGCCACCTCGGCCGACAGGACGGCGACTGCCGCCGCGGAGGACACCAACGTTCCCGCGGCGATCCATCGGCGCACCCGGCGGAGCACAGAACCGGTCATATCGCCTGCCCTTTCGTCTGGGCGCCCGAGCGTTCGTCGCCGTGGGCCGCCTCCTCGGGTGTCGGCATCCTCGCGGGCCGCCGCCGCAACGACAAGGCCAGCGACCCGCCCCGGCGACTGCTTCCCCTGGGGGGCGTGGCAGCAGAGACCTCCGTCCCCGGATGCCCCGCCGCCCGTGCCGCGGCCAGCGCAACGGGCCGGGGACCGCCGGCGGGAACGAGCAGTTCGGGCACGGCGCCCTGAGCCCCGATCGCGGCGGTGACCGAGGGCAGCATGGCGGCGGCGGCGGCGGCATAGCCCTCGGCTGAGGGATGGAACTGGTCAAGGCTGAACAACTCCGGCCGGACCTCGAACTCCGGCCCGAGCAGCGACCCCAGCGATACCGTCCGGCCGCCGGCCTCCACCACCGCGACCGTCTGTGCGGCGGCCATCTGACGGCTCCAGCGACGGCCGATCAGCCGCATCGGCTGCGGTACCGGCCGCAGCGTCCCGAGGTCAGGGCAGGTGCCGACCACCACCTCACAGCCTGCCTGGCGCAGTGCCAGCACGGCGTTGCGCAGATGCCCTGAAGCCACCTCGCGGGGAGTGCGTGCGGTGACGTCGTTGGCGCCGATCATGATGACGGCGACGTCGGGGGACTCCGGCAGTACCCGATCGACCTGGAGCGCCAGGCCAATCGACTCCGAACCGGTCACCGCTACCTGGACCAGGCGCACGGGCTGCCCGATGACGCCCGACAGTGAGTAGGCCAACAGGACCCCCGGCGTCTCGGTGACCAGGTCGACCCCGCGCCCGACCGCGCTGGAATCCCCCATCATCGCCAGCGTCAGGGTCGGCCCGCCCCCGGAGCCCCAGACGCCGGTGCCGTTGGGCGGGTCCTGGATGCCCAGGTGCCGTTGCACGCGGCGACGACCCATCCACACCTGAGCCCGAAGGATGCCCAACAGTGCGGCGGACAGCGCTCCGGCGGCTCCGCCGGCGTACGCCGTCGCCAGGGCGATCGCCCGCGCGCGACGTGCCGTGCCGACCCTGCGTGAACGTCTCATCGGCTCCGAGATTAGCCGACGGAATCACCCAGCCGGTTAGGCTGACCCTGCATGATCTCGCCCCCTTCCCCCGGCTGCGCATGGCTGCCAGGCCCAGGTGGGCCCGCCCGGAAGGATGTGCCAGCAGCGTGCAGTACGCCGAATCGATGGTCGACCTCATCGGCAACACTCCGCTGGTCCGGCTGGGCTCGGTGACGGCGGGCCTGTCCTCGCTGCTGCTGGCCAAGGTCGAGTACTTCAATCCCGGCGGATCGGTCAAGGACCGGATCGCGGTGCGCATGATCGACGCGGCCGAGGCGAGCGGCCAGCTGAAACCCGGCGGGACCATCGTCGAGCCGACCTCGGGCAATACCGGCGTCGGGCTCGCGATCGTCGCGCAGCAGCGGGGCTACCGCTGCGTGTTCACCTGTCCGGACAAGGTGTCCCACGACAAGATCAGCGTGCTCCGTGCGTACGGCGCGGAGGTGGTCGTCTGCCCGACCGCGGTCCCGCCCGAGCACCCCGACTCCTACTACAACGTCTCCGACCGGCTGGTCCGTGAGGTCTCCGACGGCTGGAAGCCCGACCAGTACTCCAACCCGGAGAATCCGGCCAGCCACTACCACACCACCGGGCCCGAGCTGTGGGCGCAGACCGACGGGCGGATCACCCACTTCGTCGCAGGCGTCGGCACCGGGGGCACCATCAGCGGGACCGGGCGCTACCTCAAGGAGGTATCCGGTGGCCGGGTGCGGGTGATCGGGGCGGACCCGGAGGGCTCGGTGTACTCCGGCGGTAGCGGCCGGCCGTACCTGGTCGAGGGCGTCGGTGAGGACTTCTGGCCGGGCGCGTACGACCCGGCCGTGCCCGATGAGATCCTCGCGGTCTCCGACCGGGACTCCTTCCTGATGACCCGGCGGCTGGCCCGGGAGGAGGGCCTGCTGGTCGGGGGCTCCTGCGGCATGGCGGTTGCGGCTGCGCTGCGGGTCGCGGCGCGGGGTGGACCTGACGACGTGGTGGTCGTACTGCTGCCGGACTCCGGGCGTGGCTACCTGTCCAAGATCTTCAACGACGAGTGGCTTGCCGACTTCGGTTTCCTCGCCCGCAACTCCGAGGACACCACGGTCGGGGACGTGCTCAGCAGCAAGACCGATTCGCTGCCCGAACTCGTCCACGTGCACCCCAGTGAAACCGTCCGGGAAGCCATCGACATCCTCCGGGAGTACGCCGTCTCACAGGTTCCGGTCGTGCAGGCAGAGCCACCGGTCATGGCTGCCGAGGTGGTCGGGTCGGTGGTCGAACGCGACCTGCTCGACGCCCTGTTCGAGGGCCGGGCGAACCTCGCCGACCGGCTGGAGAAGCACATGTCCCCGCCGCTGCCCCAGCTTGGCTGGGGGGAGACGGTTGCGGTGGCCATGGACGCGCTTCTCCACGCCGGCGCTGCCGTCGTACTGGACGACGGAAAGCCGGTGGGGGTGCTGACCCGACAGGATCTGCTGGGCTTCCTCGCCGGCGGCGAGCGTTGACAGTGCCCGGACCTGGCGCCCGGAGGTGGCGCTCAGCCGACGTGCGTGTTCGCGCCTGACGCCTCCTCAGCGCGCACCTTGATCGTGAAGAACGTCACGACGAACGCGGCGAGCGCCAGACCCGCCGCCACCTGGAAGGCCGTCGTGTAGCCGTCCACCGACGCGCTGGCAATATCCGCTGGGGAGGGCGCGGTGCCACTCTGCCCGACTTCGGTCAACCGGTTGGTGCTGATCGTGAAGGCGATGGTGGACAGCACCGCCAGGCCGAGTGACCCGCCGATCTGCTGGGTGGTGTTGAGGACGCCGGAGGCCAGTCCCGCTTCGCGGTCTGCGACGTTGGACACAGCGGCCAGGGTGAGCGGCATGAACGTGAAGCCGAGTCCGGTGGCAAGCACGATCATCGGCAGCAACAGCCCACTGACGTACGTCGAATCGACCTCGAGTCTCGACAGCCACAGCATGCCCGCGGCTGTGGTCAAGGTCCCAGCCAGCGCCAGCGGCCTGGCGCCGATCTTTGTGATGAGCACCGAAGCGGCCCCGGCGCTGATGACGATGAACACGCTGACCGGCACGAATGCGAAGCCGGACTTCAGCGCGCTGTAGCCCAGGACACCCTGGACGAACAACGTGAGGAAGAAGAACAGCGCGAACATCGCGGCGCCGATGATCAGCATGATGCCGAAGGCCCCGGCCCGATTGGGATCGGCGAAGATCCGAAGTGGCATGAGAGCATGCGGGCTGCGCATCTCGATGGCGACGAAAGCGACCAGCAGCAGGACGGCGACTGCCAGTGCTGCGATGGTGATCGAGTCCGACCATCCGTCGGTCGCCGCGTGGGTCAGCCCGTAGACCAGCATCGACAGGCCGACGGTGGCGGTCAGAGCGCCGGGCAGGTCGAACTTGCCGCGGTAGCCCTCGGTCTCGTGCAGGACCCGCGGGGCGATCAGCGCCACGAAGATGCCGATGGGCACGTTGACGAAGAGCACCCACCGCCAGTTGAGCAGGTCGGTCAGGACGCCGCCGAGGATGAGCCCGACGGCGGCACCGGCCCCGGACATCGCGGCGTACACCCCCATCGCCTGGTTACGTGGCTTGCCTTCCGGGAATTCAGTGGCGATCAGGGCGAGGGCGGTCGGTGCTGCGATGGCCGCGCCGATGCCCTGGACCACCCGGCCGGCGAGGAGCGTAGGCGCGTTCCAGGCGAGCCCACCGAACAGCGAGCCGGCTGAGAACAGCCATATCCCGAAGATGAAGACGCGGCGCCGGCCGAGGATGTCCCCGGCCCGGCCACCGAGCAGGAGGAGCCCGCCGAAGGCCAGCGTGTACGACGTGATGACCCACTGCAGGCTGGCATTGGACAGCCCGAGGTCGGCCTGGATGCTCGGGAGGGCGATGTTCACGATGGTGGCGTCGAGAATCACCATCAGCTGAGCCATGCTGATGACGACCAGGGCGACCCCGAGACGCTGGTTTTCCGGGGAGGCAGCCTGTGGTTCGGCTGCCTCAGGTGCTGCTGACATGACTCTCCTTCGAAGGGGCCGCTGCGATGGGTGCAGGGGCCGTGGCTGCGGGTATCAACACCTCGTCGATGAGGCGTTCGAGGAATTCGAGGTCGACCCGTTTCGAGGTGATCAGGGAACGGGCGAAGACCATGGAGGGGAGGATGTGGGAGAAGATCTCGATGTCCCGGTCGGGTGGGATCTCACCGCGCCGTTGTGCCCGGCGGAGCAGTTCGGCCATGTCGGCTCGGCGCTGGCCGATGAACTCGCGTTCGAAGACCGTTGCAAGCTCCCGGTCGTGGGCCAGTGCCGAGGCCAGGCCGCGCATGACGCACATCTCGTCCTGGGAGAGCCGGGTCGTGACCAAGGCCGCGACCCGGTGCAGGTCCTCACGCAGTGACCCGGTGTCCGACAGCGGCGGCATGCACTCGGTTTTCATGACGGTGACCGCTTCGACCACCAACTCGGCCTTGGATGCCCACCGGCGGTACAGCGTGGCCTTGCCGGCGTGCGCGCGGGCGGCCACTGCCTCCATCGTCAGCCGGTCATAGCCCACCTCGGCGAGCACGGCGAGCGCAGCCTGCAAGATCTCTGGCGTGCGCGCATCGCTCAGACCTCTGCCGTGGGCAGTCGGAGCGGCGGTTTCCATAGGGCACCTCTGCAAACGAGGAAACGGAACGGTTCCGTTTCGCCACGATAAGGGCCGCGTGCGCTCTGCGCAAGCGGCCTTTTGCTCGCCCTTCGACTCACCGCTGCGAGGTCCGACGGAGTCACCGGCGGAGGCCGACTAGCCTCGCTGGAATGCCTGACACGCACGGCTTCGAGACCCGCGCCATTCACGCCGGCCAGGAGCCGGATGCCGCCACCGGGGCTGTCGTGGTTCCGATCTACCAGACCTCGACGTACAAGCAGGATGGCGTCGGGGGCCTGCGCGGTGGCTACGAGTACAGCCGCTCCGCGAACCCCACCCGGACCGCCCTGGAGCAGTGTCTGGCCGCGCTGGAGAACGGCACCCACGCCTTGGCTTTCGCCTCCGGGCTGGCGGCGGAAAGTGCACTGGTGAACGCGGTCTGCGCTCCGGGCGATCACGTGGTGATCCCCAATGACGCGTACGGCGGAACCTTCCGGCTCTTCGCCCGCGTCATGGAACGCTGGGGTCTGAGCTTCACGCCGGTCTGGCTCGGCGACCTGGAGCAGGTCCGCGCGGCGATCCGCCCACAGACCCGGCTGATCTGGTGTGAGACACCGACCAATCCGCTGTTGGGTATCGCCGACATCGCCGCACTGGCCGGACTCGCCCACGAGAACGACGCACGCCTCGCGGTGGACAACACGTTCGCGACGCCGTATCTGCAGCGGCCGCTCGCCCTCGGGGCGGACGTGGTGGTGCACTCGACCACGAAGTACATCGGCGGTCACTCCGATGTCATCGGCGGCGCCCTGGTGGTGAGCGATCCGGTACTGGCCGAGAAGCTGACCTTCCACCAGAACGCGCTGGGCGGGGTCCCCGGGCCTTTCGACTCCTGGCTGGTCCTCCGTGGAGCAAAAACCCTCGGAGTTCGCATGGACCGGCACTGCGCCAACGCCGCACAGATCGTCGACCTGCTCGCCGGTCACCCGAACGTGGACCGCGTGCTGTATCCCGGGCTGCCGGACAGCCCCGGTCACGACGTGGCCACAGCGCAGATGAGCGGTTACGGCGGAATGGTGTCGTTCACCGTTCGCGGCGGCGAACCCGCGGCGTTGCGCGTCTGTGAGCGGACCGAGCTGTTCACCCTCGGTGAGTCCCTCGGGGGCGTGGAGTCGCTGATCGAGCACCCGGCCCGGATGACACACGCCTCGGCGGCCGGGTCGCCGTTGCAGGTGCCGGCCGACCTGGTCCGCCTCTCGGTCGGGATCGAGACCGCCCAGGACTTGGTGGAGGATCTGCGCCGGGCGCTGGACTGAGCCGATCCGCGCCCACCCGGTTCGCGCGGACCCGACCGGGCAATGCAGCGTCCGGCCCCGGCGGGGCTACGTCTGCTCGCGCGCGGCGAGCTGCGTGACCCCCAGCGTGGTCGAGCCCGGGCCGAACCACAGGGTGCGCTGGGGGAACGGGATGACCATGCCGGCCTCGTCCAGCGCGGCCTTGATCGAGACGGCGACCGCGCTGCGGACCCGCCACCGGCTCGCGATGT
>JACDAB010000254.1 GCA_013695665.1 Geodermatophilaceae bacterium
CTTGCAGGCGAACGGCAGGTCCGATCGGGACCGCTGCGCCGAATCGAGCACGGGCGCGTCCTTGGGCAGGAAGAGTGTCGTCGATCGGCCGTCGAGGATGACGACGACCTCGCTGGTCGGCCCGTCACTGTCCGGCTCCTCGTGTGTCACCGGCTCCGGCGGGAGGTCGTCGACGAAGAACAGCTCCTGATGCACGCGATCAGCCGGTACGCCGAACTCGCCCAGCACCTCCTGCGCAGCGGTCACCAACCCGTAGGGACCGCACAGCCACCAGTGGTCCACCTCCCCCACCGGAATCAGGGCGCTCAGCAGGGTCCGCAACTTCTCGGCGTCCAGCCGGCCGGTGAACAGTTCGGCCTCGCGGGGCTCTCTCGAGAGCACGTGCACGAGCTCGAGCCGCGGCCCGTACCGATCCTTGAGGTCGGCCAGCTCATCGGCGAACATCACCGTGTCGCTGCGCCGGTTCCCGTATAACAGCGTCACGCGGGCCTCAGGATGGCGCAGCACGGAGGAGGCCAGGGACAGCACCGGCGTGATGCCGGACCCCGCCGCGATGAAGACATGGTGAGCGGGCTTGTCGACGTCCGTGGTGAAGCTTCCGGTCGGCGGGAGGACGTCGATCTCGTCGCCGGGCCGGACGTCGTGAACGAGCCAGGTCGAGAACAGCCCGTCCGGGACCTCGCGCACGCCGACCCGCGGATGGGCGCCGGCCGGTGCGCAGATCGAGTAGGAGCGGCGCTCCTCGCGATCCCCGACGTACTTGCGCAGTGTCAAGGACTGCCCCGGCGCAAAGGCGTACTCCTCGCGCAGATCAGCCGGTACGTCGAAGGTGATGGCGACCGCATCGTCGGTCAGCCGGTGTACGTCGGACACCCGCAGGGTGGTGAATGCGTGCCGGGACAGCACCCGGCGGGGCGCGGTCACCGCTCAGATCTCCTTGATGTGCTCGAACGGTTCGCGACAACCCAGGCACCGGCGCAGCGCCTTGCACGCGGTCGCACTGAACTCCGACAGCTCCTCGGTGTCCGGAGACCCGCACACCGGACAGGCGACCCTGCGTGCTCGTGGCTGCAGCGTGAGCGGGACGGGCCCGGGCGCACGCCGGCCGGCCTCTCCCGGTGGCGCGATCCCGTGGTGGGCCAGCTTTGCGCGCCCTGCCGGCGTGATCCAGTCGGTGCTCCACGCCGGCTGCAATACGGTCCGAACGTCCACGGTGGAGTAGCCGGCGGCGGACAGACCGCGCCGCAGATCGTCGCGCATCGCGTCCATCGCCGGGCAGCCCGAGTACGTCGGGGTGATCGTCACGGTAACCGCCCCCTCGGCGCTGACGTCCACCGAGCGCAGTACGCCGAGGTCGGCCAGCGTCAACATCGGGAGTTCCGGGTCGGTGACCGACTCGGCGACAGCCCGGGCATCGGCCACGCCCGGTGCACGGCCTCCGCGAGCGCCGCCGACGGTGGTCACCATGTGGCCTCCGGGTGTGCGCGCGCCAGACCCTGCATCTCCTCGAGCAATGCCGCCAGGGCGTCCGTATGCCGACCTGAGCGACCCCCGTTGTCCACAGTGGACCCGATGACCGGGTGCGGAAGGCCGGCAGGCACGAGTACCTGGGCCATCACGTCGTCGAACTCGCCGCGCAACTCGGCCAGGTCAACCCCAATGCCTGCTGCGGCGAGCCGCAGCTCGATGTCGCTGCTGGCGAACAGCTCAGCGACATGCGGCCAGGTCGCCTCCAGACCGGCGGCGATGCGCTCGTGCGAGGTGGTGGTTCCGTCACCGAGGCGGACGACCCAGCGGGCTGCGTAGTCCCTGTGGTAGGTGACCTCTTTGACTCCTTTGGCGGCGACGGCGGCAAGGACCGCGTCCCGCGAACCCGTGAGCCGGTCGAGCAGCGCCAGGCGCCAGGTGGAGAAGACGAGAAGTCTGGCCGCGGAGCGGGCGAAGTCGCCGTTGTCGACCTCGACCAGCGTGACGTTTCGGTAATCCGCCGGACCGCGGAAGTACGCGAGGGCATCCTCGTGCGGCAGGTCGGGGGCGAGGCGTCGGGGCAGGGAGGGATCCGCGGCGCCGGCCCGGGCCAGCAGCAGCCGGGCCTGCCCGAGGAGGTCGAGCCCGATGTTTGCCAGCGCCACCTCCTCCTCGAGTTCGGGAGCGTTGGTGCACCACTCGGTCAGCCGTTGCGACATCACGAGCGCGTCGTCAGCCAGCATCAGGCTGTACGCCGCGACATCACCGGGGTCGACACCGTCGGGAACTGCGGTGTCCACACCGGACAGTGGGTCGTCGAAGCCGGTGCCGAAGGCCCAGCGCGCGTCGCCGCCGTGCTCGTCGGCGAGGGAGTCGTAGATGGAGTCGTCGGTCATATGTGGGGCACGGTGTCGGGGATCGAGTAGAACGTCGGGTGCCGGTAGACCTTGTCGCCGCTGGGTGCGAAGAACGAGTCCTTCTCGTCCGGGGACGAGGCGGTGATCTCGGCCGCCTTCACCACCCAGATGCTGACGCCCTCGTTGCGGCGGGTGTAGAGGTCCCGCGCGTGGTGCAGCGCCATGTCGCTGTCCGCTGCGTGCAGCGAACCGACGTGCACATGGTTGAGCCCACGCTTGCCGCGGACGAAAACCTCGTACAACGGCCACACGGATCGCTGGGTCGGAGACGTTCCCGCCGGAACGCCTTCGGTCGGCACGGCGCCGTGCCCGCCCTCGGCGGTGAAGCCACCCGGTTTGCTCACGCGGCCACCGCCCGCTCGGCCTGCTTCCGGGCATAGGCCACTGCCGCCTCCCGAACCCACTCACCGTCGTCGTGCGCGGCCTTGCGGTGGGCGACGCGCTCGGCGTTGCAGGGCCCCTGCCCGGACACGACCTGCTTGAACTCCACCCAGTCGATGTCGCCGAAGTCGTGCTGCCCGCGCTCGTCGTTCCAGTGCAGCGCCGGGTCCGGCAGCGTGACACCGAGCGCCGCCGCCTGCGGGACGCTCATGTCGACGAAACGCTGCCGCAGCTCGTCGTTCGTGTGCCGTTTGATCCGCCAGGCCATCGACTGCTTGGTGTTCGGCGAATCGGCGTCCGGCGGCCCGAACATCATCAACGACGGCCACCACCAGCGGTTCGTCGCGTCCTGGACCATCTCGCGCTGCGCCTGGGTACCGCCCATCAGGTGCATCAACAGCTCGTAGCCCTGCCGTTGATGGAAGGACTCCTCCTTGCAGATGCGGACCATCGCGCGTGCGTACGGGCCGAATGAACTGCGGCAGAGCGGCACCTGGTTGGCGATGGCGGCGCCATCGACGAGCCAGCCGATCACGCCGACATCGGCGAAGGTCAGCGTGGGGTAGTTGAAGATCGAGGAGTACTTCTGCTTGCCGTCGA
>JACDAB010000280.1 GCA_013695665.1 Geodermatophilaceae bacterium
TCCAGCCACATGCCGATCTGCAGGTCTGAGAACACGGCGACTTCGGTCCCGGCCCACTGACGTGGCAGACCCGGGACCTCGACCCGGTAGTGCCGTTCGTCCAGAATCAGTCGAGGCTCTATCGCCACTCCGTAGACCAGCAGGAGCGCCAGGACGGTCACGACACCGACGCCGATACGCCAGAGTGTTCGAGCCACAAGACCGGCCTGCGCGGCAGGGATGGTAGAACCTCACGCGTACTGCGGCTCGGCTCGAGGACGGCTGCCGCTTCGGCGCTCCCCAGCGTCGACGGCGCCACTGCGGTAGCCTGGCCGGTGGCCCCGATGGCCGCCCTCCTATGACTGCCAAGCGAACCACCTCCGCGCGCCTGGACCCGCGCCGCCCCCTCGTCCTGGACACCCGGGAACTGGGCCGCCGGGCCGGGTCCATGCGTGCTGTCCGCCGTACCGTCCCCGCTCCCGATGACCTCGGCCTGGAACTCGTCGGCGTACCCGCAGGTTCCGATCTCCGGCTCGACATCCGGCTGGAGTCGGTGATGGAGGGCGTGCTCGTCTCGGGCACCGCGGCTGCCGAGGTGACCGGCGAGTGCGGGCGTTGTCTCGAGCCGTTCAGCGACGTGATCCGCGTCGAGATCCAGGAACTGTTCGTCTATCCGGACAGCACGACCGACGCCACCACCGAAGATGACGAGGTCCGGCGGCTCGAGCATGATCTCCTGGATCTCGAACCGGTGGTCCGTGACGCAGTCGTCCTGGCCCTGCCCATGACCCCGCTGTGCGACCCGGATTGCCTCGGCCTCTGCGCCGGCTGCGGTCACCGTCTGGATGAGCTTCCCGAGGACCACACGCACGACGTCGTGGACCCGCGGTGGGCGGTGCTGGCCGAGAAGTTCGGCGGCGATTCGGAACAGGCCGGTCCCACCCGGTAGGCTCCACCAGTTGTCCCAACCATCTCTCATTGTCAGGAGTGCGTGCAGTGGCCGTTCCGAAGCGGAGGAAGTCGCGAAGCAACACCCACTCGCGCCGCTCGCAGTGGAAGACCACGGCGACCACGCTGGCGCCGTGCCCCAACCGTGCCTGCCGGCAGCCGAAGCCTCCGCACATTGCCTGCCACAACTGCGGGCAGTACGACGGACGACAGGTCATCGCGGTCTGAGGACCGGATGACGAGCTAGAGCTTTTGGCGATACCGCACTCCTCCGCCGCTGCACTCCAAGCCGCCCTCGGCGTTGCACTGGACCGCGAGTTGCTCGAGTTGGCATTGACACACCGCTCCTACGCCTACGAGCACGGTGGCCTGCCCACCAATGAGCGGCTGGAATTCCTCGGGGACGCCGTACTCGGCCTCGTGGTGACCGATGCCCTGTTCCGCGCCCATCCGGATCTGCCCGAGGGTCAGCTGGCCCGGCTTCGCGCCTCGGTCGTCAACATGCGGGCCCTGGCCGGCGTCGCCCGCGAACTCGGCCCCGGTGGTCTCGGAGAGCACCTGCTGCTGGGCCGTGGCGAGGTCGTCACGGGCGGGAAGGACAAGGACTCGCTGCTGGCCGACACGCTCGAGGCCCTGCTCGGGGCGGTGTACGTCGGAGTCGGAACAGCGGCCGCAGCCGACGTCGTCCACCGACTCTTCGATCCGCTGCTAGCCCGGGCCGCCCGCAGGGGGGCCGGTCTGGACTGGAAGACAAGCCTGCAGGAACTCGCCGCGGAGCGGGCGGCCGGCGTCCCGGCGTACAGGGTCGTCGAGGCCGGGCCGGACCACGCCAAGAGCTTCACGGCCACCGTCGTCATCGACGACGCGGCATCCGGCATCGGCTTCGGCAGCACGAAAAAGCAGGCCGAACAGCAGGCAGCGGAGGCGGCCTGGATCTTGCTGTCCGGTCCCCATCCGGGCGCCTGACCCGAGGTGCCCGAACTACCCGAGGTCGAGGTGGTCCGCCGCGGGCTGCAGCGATGGGTGGTCGGCCGCACCATCGAGTCCGTGGCGGTGTTCCACCCGCGGGCGATCCGCCGGCACCTCGCCGGCGCCGACCACTTCAGCGCCGCGCTGGCGGGCACGACTCTGCTGGGCGCCTGCCGGCGCGGGAAGTATCTCTGGTTGCCGCTGGAGTCCGGGGACGCGCTGCTGGCCCACCTCGGCATGAGCGGGCAACTGCTTGTCCTGGACAGTGCAGCGCCGGACGGTCCGCACCTGCGGGCACGGTTCCGGTTCACCGACGGCGGCAGCGAGTTGCGCTTCGTGGATCAACGCACGTTCGGCGGGCTGGATGTGGAACCGCTGGTCGCCGTCGGTGAGGTGCCCATGTCCGTTCGGCACATCGCCCGCGATCCGCTCGACCCCCGCTTCGAGGATGCGGGCCTCGCGGTGGCCCTGCGCCGTCGCCGCACGGGTCTCAAGCGTGCGCTGCTGGACCAGACGCTGATCAGCGGGGTGGGCAACATCTACGCCGACGAGGCGTTGTGGCTGGCGCGGCTGCACTACGCACGGCCGACCGAGACGGTGAACCGCCCCGAGGCCGCGCGGCTGCTGTCCGCCGTACGAGCCGTGATGAACGCCGCGCTGGCGCAGGGCGGGACGTCCTTCGACGCGCTGTACGTCAACGTGAACGGGGAGAGCGGCTACTTCGACCGGTCATTGGAGGTGTACGGGCGGCGCGATCGGCCGTGCTCGCGGTGCGGTACGCCGATCCGTCGCGAGGTGTTCATGAACCGGTCCAGCTTCTTCTGTCCCCGTTGCCAGCGCCGCCCACGTCGCGCCCGCTTCTGAGCCGGCACCAGCCCACACAATCGGCGGCATGAGGCCGCGTGTCGAGCATAGACACGCCGACGAAAAGCCGATCAGCGCGCGCATTGTGTGGCCTGGTGACGATCATCGAGTCGTGTGCGCCACCGCCGACGAGCCGGTCCGGTTGTCCGTCTGGGTGCACGGACGGGTGCAGGGGGTCGGATTCCGCTGGTGGACCCGCGCCCGCGCACTCGAACTCGGACTCACCGGGTCGGCCAGCAACCGTGCCGATGGCCGCGTCGAGATCGTCGCGCAAGGTCCACGAGGCGACTGCGAGCGCCTGCTCGCGGCACTGCGCTGCCCCGACGCGCCGGGACGGGTGACCGGTGTCGTGGCGCGGTGGGGGGCGCCGCAGCCGGACGTGGACGGTTTCGTTGAGCGCTGAGTCACAGCCGTTTGACCGGTACGCCGTACCGGTGGGACCCTCGTCGCATAACAGTGAGTGCCGCCGTCCGCACCCCGGACCGCGAGCGCATGGATACAGCAGTGGAGCTATCACCATGGCCAAAGCACTGCTCGGGCACGTCGGGACAGCTCCCGATCGCCGGATGCTCGAGGAACTCGTCTTTCTGCGTTCCCGGGTCCGGACCCTGCAAGCGGAACTGGACCGTCTTCGCGCGGTCCAGGCCGCTGCGGAGTTGGACCTGCGGATTCCCGATGCACCGCCGGTGAGGTACGCCGAGCCCGTCCACGCCTGAGGGCGCGCCTCCCCGGCCGCGTCTTGGGCACGCGATACCGTCCGCGTGATGCACCTGAAGAGTCTGACGTTGAGGGGCTTCAAGTCCTTCGCGTCATCGACGACGCTGCGGTTCGAGCCGGGCATCACCTGTGTCGTCGGCGCAAACGGTTCCGGTAAGTCGAATGTCGTGGATGGCATCGCCTGGGTTCTCGGGGAGCAGGGCGCGAAGTCACTACGCGGCGGCAAGATGGAAGACGTCATCTTCGCCGGTACGGCGGGCCGCCCGCCGCTGGGCCGTGCCGAGGTCACGCTCACCATCGATAATTCCGACAACGCGCTGCCGATCGAGTACACCGAGGTGTCCATCACCCGTCGGATGTACCGCTCCGGGGACAGCGACTATGAGATCAACGGCTCGACGTGTCGCCTGCTGGACATCCAGGAGCTGCTCAGCGACTCCGGAATCGGCCGGGAGATGCACGTCATCGTCGGGCAGGGCCAGCTCGACGCCGTACTGTCGGCCCGCCCCGAGGACCGTCGCGGGTTCATCGAAGAGGCGGCCGGTGTCCTCAAGCACCGCAAGCGCAAGGAGAAGGCCCTACGCAAGCTCGAGGCGATGCAGGCGAACCTGACCCGGCTCACCGACCTCATCACCGAGCTTCGGCGCCAGCTCACACCCCTGGGGAAGCAGGCCGACGTCGCCCGGCGCGCCGCGACTGTGCAGGCAGACCTGCGAGACGCTCGGCTGCGGCTGCTCGCCGAGGACATGGTCACCCTGCACGCGGGCATGCGGGCGGAGTTGGCAGATGAGTCGGCTGTCCGCGAGCGCCGCGCCGGGGTCGAGGCGGAGCTCGCCGCCGCCCTGGCCCGCGAGGGGGAGCTGGAGCGCGCGCTCGCCACGGACGCCCCCGCGCTGGCCGCGGCGCAGGAGACCTGGTACCGGTTGTCCGCCCTGCAGGAACGTTTCCGCGGAACCGCCCAACTCGCCGCACAGCGTGCCCGGCATCTGTCCGCAGACGTCGCCGACCAGCGCTCCGGTCGCGATCCTGAGGAGTCCGAGGCCGAGGCCAAGCAGGTCGAGGTCGCCCACGGCGAGCTGGAGAAGGGGCTGGACAGCGACCGGCGCCGCCTCGTCGGCACCGTCGAGGAGCGTTCCGGGCTCGAGACCCGGCTGTTGGCGGCCGAGAACGCTCTCGTGGCATCGGTGCGGGCGGTGGCCGACCGCCGTGAGGGGCTGGCCCGCTTGGCGGGGCAGGTCAACGCGCTTCGCACCCGCTCGGCTGCGGCGGCAGACGAGATCGCCCGGCTGGGGGGCGCATTGTCCGAGGCCCGATCCCGCGCCACCGCGGCCGGTGCTCAGTTCGACGTTCTGCAGGGCCAGGTCAGTGCACTCGACACCTCCGAACTCGGGCTCGACGAGGTGCACGAGGCGGCGGTGGCCGGATACGAGGCGGCGGCCAGGCTGGTGCGGGACCTCACCGAGACCGAGCACGAAGCCGAGCGTGACCGCGCCTCGTGGCTGGCCCGACGTGAGGCGCTGGCGACCGGGTTGCGTCGCAAGGACGGCGCCGGCGCTGTCCTCGTCGCCGCCGACCGCATCCCCGGCCTGCTCGGCTCGGTAGCGGCTCTGCTTCAGGTGGCACCGGGCCGCGAAGCGGCGGTGGTTGCGGCGCTCGGCAGCCTCGCCGATGCGGTTGCCGTCACGACCGCCGCCGACGCCGTTGAGGTGATCCGGCTGCTGAAGAGCGAGGACGGTGGCCGGGCGGGCCTGATCATCGGCGGTCCGCTTCCCGTGGGCGAGCAGCCTGTGGGCGGGTCCAGGCCGGGCCGGCCGCAGCTTCCGGCGGGTGCGTCGTGGGCCCTGGATCACGTCCGTGCGCCCGAACCGCTGCGCGCAGCGGTGGAGCAGGCCCTTGACCTCGTAGCTGTCGTGGACAGCCTCGACCTCGCCCTGGCCGTCGTCGATTCCGAGCCCGAAGTGCGCGCCGTCACCGCTGACGGTGATCTGATCGGGTCCAGGTGGGCGATCGGCGGTTCGGCCGATGCGCCCAGCGTGATCGAGGTGCAGGCGGCTGTCGAGGACGCCCAGCGGGAGCTCGAGGCGGGCGAGGGCCGCTGCGAGCGGCTCTCCGTCGACCTCGAGGCGGCCCGCGGGCGGGCGCAGGAGCGCTCGGCTGAGGTCGGGCGGGCACTTGCCGCGCTCAACGAGTCCGACGCCACCATGTCGGCCCTGGCCGAGCAGCTCGGCGAGGTCGGGGCCGCTGCCCGCTCCGCCGGCGACGAGGCGCAGCGGATCGAGCGTGCGGTGGACGAGGCGGAGCAGGCCCGGGATCGTGATCTGGCCGGGCTTTCCGCGCTCGAGCAGCGGCTGCGCGCAGCGTCGCAACAGGCCGAACCCGCAGCCGATGAAACCTCGACCGAGGAACGCGATCATCTGCAGGCGGCAGTGGCGACCTGCCGGCAGCGCGAGATGGAGGCCAGGCTGGCTGTTCGCACCGCGGAGGAACGGGTCCGGGCGCTGCACGGGCGGGCCGAGTCGCTGCGTCGGGCCGCCGAGCAGGAGCGGCAGGCCAGGGTGCGGCAGGAGACCGGAAGGCGGGCGCGTGCTCGTGGTGCCATGGTCGCCGGCACAGTCGCGGAGGCTGCTCAGGCCACGCTGCAGCGCCTCTCCGGGTCGGTACAGACCGCGACGGTGGAGCGGGACGGCATCGCGGAGTCCCGGGTCTCCCGCGAGGGCGAGCAGCTTGCCCTGCGGGCGGTGCTGCGGGAGCTGACCGGCGAACTGGAGCGACTGACCGACGCCGTCCATCGGGATGAGGTGGCCCGCGCGGAGCAGCGGCTGCGGATTGAGCAGCTGGAGTCCCGCACGGCGCAGGAGTACGGCGTCGACGTCGACACGCTCGTCGCCGAGTACGGCCCCGACGTGCCCGTGCCCGCGACCGCGCCGGCAACCGCCGGCAGCGAGCAGCCGCAGCAGACGGCCTACCACCGGGCCACCCAGGAGCGACGAGCCGCCCGTGCCGAACGCGACCTCGCGCTGCTCGGGAAGGTCAACCCGCTGGCGCTGGAGGAGTTCGCGGCGCTGACGGAGCGGCACGCCTTCCTCGCAGCACAACTGGAGGACCTCAAGGCGACGCGACGCGACCTGCTGACGGTCATCCGTCAGGTCGACGAGCGCATCCATGACGTGTTCGCCGCGGCGTTCGCAGACACCGCCCGGGAGTTCGAGACGGTCTTTGCGACGCTGTTCCCCGGAGGGCAGGGCAAGCTCCTCCTCACCGACCCCGACGACCTGACCGTCACCGGTGTCGAGATCGAGGCCCGGCCCCCCGGAAAGAAGGTGAAGCGGCTGTCCCTGCTGTCCGGGGGAGAGCGCTCCCTGACGGCGGTCGCCCTGCTCGTCGCCATCTTCCGGGCCAGGCCCTCCCCCTTCTACGTCCTGGACGAGGTCGAGGCAGCCCTGGACGACGTCAACCTGGGTCGGCTGCTGGGTCTCATCGACGAGCTGAGGGAGGCCAGCCAGCTCATCGTCATCACCCATCAGAAACGCACGATGGAGATTGCCGACGCGCTGTACGGCGTGGCGATGCGCGGCGACGGCATCACGAGCGTGATCAGTCAGCGTCTGCGCGAATCCGCCTGACCTGTCTCGAACTCGGGCGTAGTGCGGGTCAGACCGGCGGACACCTCCCGGTCAGTTCGATCCTGGGCCGGCACGGGGGCGTCATCACACGTTCCCCGGCGGGTCGTCGTCGGCGCCGCGGGCGGTGAGCGCCTCCCCGAGCGCGTCGGCGTGGCGCAGCACGCGCACCAGCACCGGCACCAGCAGGACCCAGGGCCGCACGGTGGCGCCGCGGGCGCGGTGGGCATCGCGGACCGTCCCCGCGATACCGGCTATCACCGGCACTCCACGGATTGTCAGGGCCAGCACCAGCCCCACCCGATCCGGGCGTACGCCGACCCGCCGCAGCGGCCCCAACAGCGTCTCGACCA
Organism: Geodermatophilaceae bacterium; assembly: GCA_013695665.1. Classification (GTDB taxonomy): domain Bacteria; phylum Actinomycetota; class Actinomycetes; order Mycobacteriales; family Geodermatophilaceae; genus JACCTY01. The sequence goes on from JACDAB010000280.1 coordinate 7,451, forward strand.
CGTCCAGCATCGCCGTCACCCGGGTCGTGAGCGTGACCAGACCTGCCAGGGCCACGCCGAGCACGAGGGTCAGCACCACCGCGACCGCGCGCTGCCAGCCGGTGAGCAGCAGCTGCACCGCGAGGAGGACGACGCAGAACCACAGCAGCGGCCGGATCTGGGCCAGGGCGAGTCGCGGCGGCACCCCGGCGACGGCGTACAGGCCGAAGACGACGAAGGTGGCAGCCGCGAGCCCTCGCAGGTCGTCCAGCAGCAGCAACACCGTGATCCCGGCGGCCAGGCCGGTGAGCTTCACCCCGGCCGGAATGCGGTGCAGCACCGACGTACCAGGGTGGAAGAGACCGGCGGTCAACCCATCAACGCCCGGTAGTACGCCACGGCGCCGGCAGGTCGGTCGTCGGCCACCAGCCGACCGCCGTCGAAGACGAGCACCCGGTCGAAGTCGGCGAGCACAGCCAGGTCATGGGTGACCAGGACGAGACGCTGGGGGAGACTGCCTAACAGGTGCCCGATGAGGCGGGCATTGCGCAGGTCGAGCAGTGTCGTCGGCTCGTCGCAGACGAGTACTGCCGGCTCGGTGATGAGCACCGAGCACAGGGCGAGCAGCTGCTTTTCCCCGCCGGAGAGCAGATGTGCCGGCCGGTCGTGGAAGCCGCCGAGCCCGAACCGGCCGAGGACCTCGGTGACCCGCCGGGCGATCTCCGGTTTCGGCAGCCCCGAACCGCGCAGCCCGAACGCAACATCCTCGCCCACCGTCGGCATCACGATCTGCGCATCGGGGTCGGTGAAGACGAAGCCCACCTTGCGGCGGACCTCCCTGGCCTCGCGCGACGTGGACAACCCGTCGACGGTGACTGTGCCGTCGTCGGGCACGATCAACCCGTTGAGCAGCCGCGCGAAGGTGCTCTTGCCGGAGCCGTTCGCCCCGATGACGCCCACCCGCTGCTCGGCCAGGCTGACCGAGATCCCGTCCAGCGCCAGGCGCTCACCGAGGCGGTGCGAGACGTTCTCGACTCTGATCATCCGACCCGCTCCAGCAGGACGGCGCTGCCCATGCCCCCGCCGATGCCACACGTGGCCAGGCCCAGCCGTGGACCGTCGGCGCGGACCTGCTGGGAGAACAGCCGCACGACCAGTGCCGCGCCGGAGGCGCCCCATGGATGGCCCAGCGCGATGGCACCGCCGTCCGGGCAGACCCGGCTCTCATCGATGCCCAACGCATCGAGGCAGGCCAGCACCTGCCCGGCGAAGGCCTCGGTGAACTCCACGACGCCGATGTCCCCGACCGTGACGCCGGTCCGTTCGAGCAGGCGGCGTACGGCGGGAACCGGCCCCAGACCTGGCTCGCCGGAGGGCACGCCAGTGCACACCCAGTCCACGATCCGCAGCCCCGGGCGGCCACGGCGCAGCCGCTCCGGTACGACGCAGACGATCGCCGCACCGTCGTTGACACCGCACGAGTTCGCCGCGGTCGCCGTACCCCCCGCCGAGAAGGCGGCCGGAAAGCGACCCAGCCGCTCGAGCGTGAAGCGGCGTCGCGGTCGCTCGTCGTGCGTCAGGGCGTCGAGCGGCACGAGTTCGGCCGCGAATCGCCCACCATCCTGCGCCGCGACAGCGCGGGCGTGGCTTGCAGCGGCGTAGCCGTCCTGGCGCTCCCGCGTGATCCCGGCCGAGTCCGCAACGCGGTCCGCGGCGGCGCCCATCTCCGGGTCGTCATGCCCCGACGGCGCGAACGGCGCCCGGCTGTAGAACTGCGGCGGACCCCCGGGCGGCGGCCGGGTCGCGCGCAGAGGCGCGGTGCTCGCGCTCTCCGCGCCGCCGGCGAGCAC
>JACDAB010000149.1 GCA_013695665.1 Geodermatophilaceae bacterium
CCAGCGTCGCCAGGTCCGATCGGCCGTCCGCGGCGGCCAGTCCGGTCGAGATCGCGGTGGCCCCGAGGACGACGATGACGCTGGCCCCCAGCAGTGCGAGCAGCACCGGGCCGGCCGGTGACTCGTACCAGGATTCGACCTGGAAGTAAAACGCCGTGCCGTTCTCGGAGAGTTGGTTCAGCCGGTCCACCTCACCCTCGGTCGGCATCCGGCTCGTGTCGAAGAGATAGGTCGGCGCCGACTGCGGGGCCAGATCCAGACTTTCGGCTGTCTGCTCGGACATCAACGCGAGGGCGAGGCTGTAGGCCACCGGTCCGCGGACGGCGGCTGCCGGCGCCGAGCCGGAGGTGGCGGCGGTCTGTGCCCCGTCGTCGTCCACACCGTACGTCTGGAACGACGCCTCGCCGTCGACGACGAAAGCGGGATCGAGGAACACGACTTTCCCGTCGGCCAGGGCGTCCTCGGCTGTCTCGTTCACCCCCCCGAGGATGGCCCGCAGCACGTCGACCCCGCCGACGGCCGCCATCGGGAACACGTCGGTGGGCCCCTGCGCCTGCCAGTCCAGATATCCGCTGCACTCCGGGGTGGTGCAGGTCGGTCCCACCTGTTGCCAGGAGGCGATGTCGCTGGTCGGGAGGGTGGCCTCGATCACCGCGAGCACCTCGTCGGCCGGGGATGCCAGCGGATCGGACTCGTCGTAGTAGTTCAGCGTCACCTGGCCGAGCAGTGCGTTGGGCACGTAGGCCCGCTTCGCATCCTCGTCCTGGCTCACGAAGAAGATGGACACGGCGACGCAGCCGGCCAGCGCGGCCATCACAGCGGCGACCGCGGGGCCGCTGCGGCCGCGATGCCGTGACGCGTCGCGCAGCGCCATCCGCAGCGGCACCGGCAGCGGTCCGGCGAGCCTTCCCGCGACGCCGACCAGAGCCGGAGCGCAAAGCACGAATCCCAGTTCCACGAAGACCGCGCCACCGAGGATGAGGAGGTAGCTGGGCTCCTCCATCGACGAACCGAGGACGGTGACGCCCAGGCCGGCGGCGGACAGCGCCAGTCCGAACGCGGTGAGCCGCCGACCGGACCTCGGCGGGTCGGGGCGCTGCCTCAGCGCGCGGAGCGGATCCTGGCGGGCCGCGGCCCGGGCGGGGACGAGCGCCGCCACCAGGCCGGTCACCACGCCCAGCGCGGCGACCGCCGTGATCTCGAGCCAGCGCACCTGCCAGTCGCCGAACAGTGTCCCCTGCAGACCTTCCACGATCGATCGCAGCGGGACGGCGAGCAGCAGACCTGCGGCTACTCCGATCAGCGCCGCGATGGCACCGAGGACGAGGCCGCCGGCAAGGATCGTGCGCCCGACGTCGCGCCCGGTCGCACCGGTGGCGGCCAGGAGCCCGAGGGCCCGACGCTGCCGGCGCGCGCCCACGGCGAAGGCCGCTCCCGCCAGGAGCACCACCTGGAGGAGCGCCAGGCCGACCGTGATCGTGGCCAGCCCGATGATCAGGGCGAGCTCCGCCGGGTCCTGGTAGGGAATCGCCGGCGGATTCAGGAGCCACGCCCGCTGCTTGACGGCGATTCCCTCGTCGTTGAGAGCCTCGCCGACGGCAATTGCATCCATCCCAGCCGGCAGCCCGACCAGGAGCTCTTTCGAAGCGGAATCGTCGTAGTCCTGCGGCGTGAACTCCACGGCACCCGGCTGGGCGAAGAGGTCATCGTCGTTCGTACTGTCGGGGTCCACCGCAATACCCACCACGGTGTACGCTGGGCCGCCGTCGGCCAGCCGCAGCTCACCACCCACGGCCGCTGCCGTCGCCTCGGAGAGCCCGGGACTGATCGCGACCTCGTCCGCCGCACGGGCCAGTCGGCCGTCAAGCACCGTCAGGATGCCGTCGGTGAGCGGCGACGCGCTGTCCAGCGTCGTGGCAGACACCGACCGGCTGCCGCCGGTGGTGTCGACGCTCACCACGCCGTACGCCATCGGCGACGTAAGGCTGCCGGCCGGTACGACGTCCGGTGCCACGGCGGGGTCAGGTGTCTCCGTTCCCGTTCCGGAGAACTCGAGATACTCCGACGGGGTCTGCGTGATGGACTCCTCGGAAACTCTGAAGACGCTGAGGTCCGCTGCGCCCAGGGCGCGGCGCGCGATCTCCCCGCGATCCAGATCGGAGGCGCGGATGACCACGTCGGCCATGGTCAAACCGAGGATCGGAACGGCGATCATGGCGATGACCAGGGCGCTGCGGCCGCGATTGCGGTTCGCCTCCCGTCGGGCGATTCGCAGCGCCAGCCGCCAGCCGATCAGGCCCATTGTTCACCTGCGCAAGCGTCGGCTTCGGTGCTCATCCGGCGCCATCGGCGAGGAGCGAGTCCACTGTGGACACCCTGCCGGTGTCGTCGATCATCGTGCCGTCTCGGAGGAAGACCACCCGGTCGGCCCAGGCGGCGTGGCGGGCTTCGTGGGTGACCAGCAGGCCGGCGGCGCCGTCGTCACAGCGGCGCCTGATCAGGCGCAGCACCGACTCGCCGGTCTCGGAGTCCAGCGCTCCGGTCGGCTCGTCGGCGAGCAGCAGCCGGCGGGGCCCGACCAGCGCGCGGGCGATGGCGACGCGCTGCTGCTGCCCACCGGACATGGCATCGGGGAATCGGTCGGCCAGCTCGCTGACCCCGACGTCGGTGAGGGCAGCAAGCGCCTCGCGTCGCGCCGTCCTGGCGGGAGTCCCGTCGAGTTCGCGCGGCAGCGACACGTTCTCGATCGCGGTCAGGGCGGGTAGCAGATTGAAGTCCTGGAAGACATAACCGACAGAACGCCGGCGAAGTCTGGCCAGGTCCCGTCGCGACATCCCGCCGAGATCGGCGCCCTCGACCAGAACCTGACCGGAGCTCGCCGTGTCCAGCCCGCCCGCGAGGGCGAGCAGCGTGGACTTACCGGAGCCACTGGGTCCCATCACAGCCACGAGTTCACCCGCGTCGACCGACAGCGACAGCCCGCGGAGGGCGTGCACGGCCGTCGCACCCGTCCCGTGGTCGCGGGACAGGGATCGCAACTGCAGGACCGGCTGGCTGTCTCGCCCGGACGCCGTGGTCATGACGGCACCGGCTTCGGCAGGTTCTGCGTGGTGGTGACCGGTGGAACGACCATGCCGACCCGCGTCGGGCGGTGCCGCGCGAGCCGGGCCTCGCAGTGGTCCAGCCAGCGCACCTCGGCCTCGGCGGCGAATATCAGCGAATCCAGCACCAGTAGCCAGGACAGTTCGCCGTCCTCCGCCTTTGTCTTGAGCCTGGTGTAGTCCTGCAGCGCCCGCAACGTGTCGGTGCGCTGGAACTGCACCACGGCGGCGACATCCACAGCCGGTGCGACCAGTGCCATGGCGAGCTTGATCGCCAGCTCGTCGCGGGGCCGCCGCGCGCGGCTGACCGGCGTTGCGAACCACAGCGTGAGCTCGGTCCGACCCAGGTCGGTGATGGCATAGGTCTTCTGCAGCTCCTCCCCCTGGGGATCCTCGGAGCCGCCACCACCGCCGTGCGCCGGGCTCCCAGCGTTGGCGGAGACGCAGCCATCGCGTTCCAGCCGGCCCAAGGTGGTGTAGACCTGCCCGACATTGAGCGGCCAGGTGCTGCCGGTGGTCGCCTCGAACTCGCTGCGCAGCTGGTAGCCGTACATCGGCTGGCGGTGCAGCAGGGCAAGCAGCCCGTGCCTGATCGACATGACATCCCCTCAAAGTAGATACCGGGTATGCATACGCGGTATAGGGCCCTCGGTCAAGCTCGGCCCGCCTCCTCTGCCGGGCTGATGGAATGGACCCGACATGATGTAGCGCGCCGTGGGCACCCCGCCCAGATGGTTGACCGTGGAGGACCCGTCATGGCCGGACGAGGCGTCATCACGAGTGCGTCGTACTCGATCACCATCCGGATGGACGCCTCGCTCGATCCTGGCGTCGTGGGCCGGATCGCTACCGCCGTGGGCGTAGCCGGCGGAGTCGTCACCGCGATCGACGTCGCGGAGTCACGCAGCGACTCGATCACCGTCGATGTCACGTGCTCCGCGGCCGATGGCGCGCACGCAGAGGAGATCGTCGACGCGCTCCGGCTCGTCGAGGGCGTCGAGGTGGGCAAGGTCAGCGACCGCACGTTCCTGCTGCACATCGGAGGGAAGCTGGAGGTCAGGTCACGGGTGCCGCTGAAGACCCGTGACGACCTGTCCATGGCCTACACCCCCGGAGTGGCCAGGGTGTGCCTGGCCCTCGCGGCCAACCCCGAGGACGTACGCCGGCTGACCATCAAGGGGAACAGCGTCGCAGTGGTGACCGACGGCAGCGCCGTACTCGGGCTGGGGGACCTGGGACCGGGGCCGGCGATGCCGGTGATGGAGGGCAAGGCGGCGCTGTTCAAGCGCTTCGCCGACATCGACGCCTGGCCGATCTGCCTGGACACCAACGATGTCGACGAGATCGTCCGCACGGTGGAACTGATCTCCCCAGGCTTCGGCGGCATCAACCTGGAGGACATCAGCGCCCCCCGCTGCTTCGAGATCGAGCGCCAATTGCGGGAGAGGCTGACGATCCCGGTCTTCCACGACGACCAGCACGGTACGGCGATCGTCGTACTCGCGGCCCTGACGAACGCGTTGCGGGTGGTCGAGAAGGAGTTGTCAGAGGTGCGCGTCGTGGTCGCCGGCGCAGGCGCTGCCGGTACGGCGATCGTGACGCTGCTGCTCGAATCCGGGCTGAGGCATGTGCTGGTGTGGGATCGGGAGGGCATCCTCGACCCGAGGGACGAGCGGCTGTCCGGCACCAAGCTCGAACTGGCCCAGCGGACGAACCCGGGCAGCCGCAGCGGAGACCTCAAAACGGCGCTCGACGGTGCCGACGTGTTCATCGGAGTGAGCGCCGGAGGGATCCTGGAGCCGGCGGACCTTACGGTGATGGCGGCCAAGGCTGTCGTCTTCCCGCTGGCCAACCCCGATCCTGAGGTGGACCCGATCGGCGCCCGGAAGTATGCCGCGGTCGTGGCGTCCGGGCGTTCGGACGTGCCGAATCAGATCAACAACGTGCTCGCGTTCCCGGGTGTCTTCCGCGGCCTGCTGGATGCGCGGGCACGGGAGATCACCACGGAGATGCTGCTCGCCGCGGCACGCGCCCTGGCTGCAGTGGTGACGGACGAGCAGCTGAACGCGAACTACATCGTGCCGAGCGTGTTCGATTCCTCGGTGGCACCGGCCGTAGCGGCCGCCGTACGGGAGACCGCCCGGCCGGGCTGACTGGCTGCGGGTCACCGACGCCCCGCTGGTTGCAGTCGGGTAGGCGTGGCCGGGTCGCGGAAGCACCAGGCGGCGAGCAGTCCCGCGCCAGCGGCGAGGGCCGCCCAGCGCCAATGCACAGCCGCCCAGTCGGGGGATCCGGGATAGCTGATCAGGGTCCACCGTTGCGGCAGCAGCGGCAGCACACTGAGCAGGGCCAGCGCGGCCACTGCGGCAACACCGGCCAGCAGGCTGTCGTCGGGGTGGTTCCTGCCTCGACCGGCCGCAGCAGCCAGTCCGACGGCGGTGTACGCCGTGAGCTCGACGGTCAACCCACCCCACGGCACGGTGCCGGCCGCCGCTGGTTGCGCGGCGCCGACGGCCACCACGAAGCAGCCCCAGCTCAGGGCCAGGACAGCGAGTGCGGGCATCAGCCGGAGCAGCCACTGCCTGGGGCGACCCACCGGACAGGCGTCGGACAGGACCGCGATCGTGTCGCCGATCGTGCCCGCCACCGATGCGGCCATGACCATCAGCGACACCCGGACGAGTAGCAGCGTCGACACGTCTGCACGGCCGGCCAATGAGGCCACCCCGGCCGTGCAGAGCAGGCATGCCAGCAGGACGGGGGCAAGGCCGCCAACCCGGAGGGAGTGCTGCAGGGCAGCGGGGCCGGGGCGCATCTCTCAGCCCACCAGCGCGAGTCCCATGCCGAGGCTGGCGGCCAGCGACAGTCCGCCGAACAGCAGCACGCGCCACGACCTGCTCCGCCGCAGCAGGGCCAGTGCGGCGAAGATCCCGCACAGACCGGCGACGTAGATCAGATGCCAGTACGACGTGAACTGCCCGAGCGGCTGCTCGAACTGCAGGCAGAGCCGGTCGACCTCGCAGGCGTAGTCGTGAGCGGACCTGATCGAGAGCTGGTTCGCGTTCGGCGCCAGCCAGGCGTGGTCCCCGCCTACTCCCCACATGCCATAGATGCCCAGCACGAAGAGCGGAGGAATGGCGAGGACGGCGACCCACAGCCGCGGCACCCACATGCCGAGCGCTACACCCAGTGTGCCGCCGAGCAGGACGAGTTCGGCGTGCCGGCCCAGGATCAACAGACCCACCGGGCCGTCGCCGCGCAGGGGGGACACCTCTGGGTCGCCGACGTCGAAACCGGTGACCAAAGCGGCGAGCGGACCGAGCACGATCGTCAGCAGCAGCATCGCGGTTGCCGGAACCAGAGCCGACACGAGCACACCGCCTATGCGGGCCGTAGGTGCACCTGGTGCGGCGTCGAGCAGTTCACCGGCCCGGTTGCGCCGTTCCCGCGTAGCCGCGAGGTTCAGTAGGAGCAGAGCGCCCAGACCGACGAGCAGCGCCATGGAATCCAGCAGTACGGCGAACCACCAGTCGTCCTCCGACGAGGCTCCTTCCCGGCTGAGGACCCACGCCACGAATGCCACGACCACCACGAACACCGCAGCGGTGCTGGTCAGCGCGCGGCGGCCTTCGAGCCGGCCAAGCCGGCCTGCCACCAGCAGCGGGTGAGACGGAGATAGGTCACCGCGCCCCTGCCCGATCAGCATGTCGGCGGCGTGCGCAGCCCTCGGGTGCCCGGGCGGCGCGACGGGGGTAGCACTCACGCCGCCACCCCCGTGCCGAGGGCACGCTCGCCGAGCAGCATCAGATAGCCGTCCTCCACCGAGGGCGACACGGTCTCGGCGTCCGCCGGCGCAGCACCGACGTGCCGGTAGCGGCCGTCCGGCAACCGCATGGACAGCCGCGCTGCGGGGTGTCGTTCGTCGGCCAGCCAGACGCAGCCGGCTGCCCTGAGGGCCAGGTCCTTCGGCGTGCCGGAGAAGACGATGCGGCCGCCGTCCATGACGTGGACGAAGGAGCACAGCGCGGCGACGTCCTCGGTCTGATGGGTGGAGAGCAGTACCACGCGGTTCGCGCCGAGCTGTGACACGGTCTCGCGAAAGCGCAGCCGCTGCTCCGGATCCAACCCGACAGTGGGTTCGTCCAGCACGAGAAGCGACGGGTCACCCAGCAACGCCTGGGCCAGCGCCACCCGGCGGTTCATCCCCCCGGACATGGTGCGGATGCGCTTGTGGGCGCGATCCCGTAGGCCTACGACATCCAGCACCCGGCGTACCTCGTCGTGTCGCGCCCGGGTGTCGGTCAGCTCCTTGAGGATCGCCACGTAGTCCACGAACTCGAAGGCGGTGAAGGAGCGGTAGAGACCGGGCTCCTGCGGGAAGTACCCCAGCCGGCGACGGATCTCCAGGCGATCCGAGGCAACGGCCGGGTCCCGCCCGAGCAGCCGTACCCGACCGGCGTCCGGTGCCAGCACGGTGGCTAGAACTCTCAACAGGGTGGTCTTGCCGGCGCCGTTCGGCCCGAGCAGGCCGGTGATGCCGGCGCCGGCGGACAGAGTCACCCCGGACAGCACCGGGCTTCGGCCGAGCCGGACGGTCAGCTCGTCGACGTGGACGGACAGGCTCATCAGACGGTCCTCCTCAGGTTGAGCGACTCGAAGGCGTCCCGGCGCGCGATGATCACGGTCAGGGCGAGGGCAGCCAGCGCGGCGAAGCCGACTTGGCTGTCGGCGGCGAGCATCAGATCGGTCAGGCCGGGGCCGACCCGGGTGCCGGTCGCCGCGACGACAGCGCTGATCAGGGCGAGCCACGACGCTCCGGCGACAGCCACGCCGACCGGCAGCGGCAGCCAACTGGCGAGGGCGAGGCTCGCGCTGGCCAGGGTCAGACCGGGCAGCAACCAACCGGCTGCCTCCCACCCGACGCCCGGGATGGCGAGCGCCGCGACGGCGCCCGCGACGAGGCTGCCGACGAGCACAGCGGTCGTGCGCACGAGGAGCAACCGCAAGGCTGGGATGGGGGTGGCGAGGGCGACCTCGTACGCCGGGTCGGCCGAGCGGTTGAACGCAAGGGCGACCGCGGTCAGCGGCATCAGGGGAGCGAGCATTAGGAGGATGGCGGTGGCCCGGCCGGCCGCGCCGGCGAAGCCGGCCGCAATCAGGATCGTGACGGCGACGCCGAACACCCACGCCAGCCTCGCCGCCGGCACTGCGGCAACGAGCCGCACCGAGTGGGGGGCTATCCCGCATCGGGCGAGCAGCCGCTGAAGGAGCCAGGGACGCGGGACGTCCACCCGGTCGAGGACGGCGGACCACACCCGATCGAGCCGGGCCGTGTCCTGACCCGCCGCGACATCGGCACGGCATGCAGCGCACCCGATCAGGTGCGCCTCGACAGAGCTCGCCCGCGCGTGGTCCAACCGATCCTCACAGTAGGCAGCCAGCAGGTCATGATCGGCGTGCCACGTCATGACAGTTCCTCCCGAAGGGTGAGCCGGGCGCGCATGAGCCTCGTTTTGACGGTGCCGTGCGGGATCCCGAGCAGGCGGCCCGCCTCCCTGGTCGTCATCCCGTCGAGGACCGTCGCCTGCAGGACCGCCCGCAGTTCGGGTGACAACCGGTTCAGTGCCCCGGCGAGATCGCCGTACTGGATTCCGGTCAGCACCTGGTCTTCCACCGATGCCACTGCGCGATCGGGCGGATCGGCCACCAGGTCGGCGTACGTGCGCCGGCTCCGCAGCAGGTCGACGAGGCGCCGGATCGCGATCCCCCAGATCCAGGCGCCCACCTGGCCCTGTTCGGACCAGCGCCCGGCACTGCGCCGGACCGCGGTGAACGTGTCCTGGACTGCTTCCTCGACGACCATCGGATCCGAGCACCGCCGTGACAACCGAAGGATGAGCCAGGGGGCGTGCCGGTCGTAGAGGACGCGAAGGGCGCTCACGTCGGCATCGGCAACGGCGGCCAGGAGCTCGGCGTCGTCGAGGTCGGCAAGCAGGTGCACACCTGCTTGTCGTGGCCATTGCGGCAACCGGTTCACGCGCTGATCATCGACCCGCTGGGGCAGCGCGGTAAGGGTCTGCGCTCGCCGCCGGGTACGCCGACGTGGTGCAATCGGCGCCGTGCCGGAACTACCCGAGGTCGAAGCGCTCGCGGCGTTCCTACGCGAGCGCGCGGTCGGTCATGTCCTTGCCAGGGTCGATCTCTGCGCCATCTCGGCGATCAAGACGTTCGATCCGCCGCATACGGCGCTGGCCGGGTTGGAGATCACCGGCGCTGGACGGTTCGGAAAGTTCCTCGACCTCGACATCAGCGGCCTGCACCTCGTCGTGCACCTGGCTAGAGCCGGGTGGCTGCACTGGCGAGACGAGTTGCCCGTGGCCCCGCCGAAACCCGGCAGAGGTCCGCTGGCGCTGCGGGTCCATCTTGATGACGGCGCGGGCTTCGATCTCACCGAGCAGGGCACCAAGAAGGGCCTGTCGGTGTACGTCGTCCAAGACCCTCGGGAGGTGCCCGGGGTGGGCCGGCTGGGGCCGGACGCGATGCAACTCACGGCCGCTGAACTGGGTGAGATCCTGCGCGGTCACCGCGGCCAGCTCAAAGGTGCCCTGACCGACCAGCGGCTCATCGCCGGCATCGGCAACGCGTACTCCGACGAGATCCTCCACGTTGCGCGGCTGTCCCCCTTCAAGCAGACCCACAGCATCAGTGCGGCTGATGTGGACACCCTGTATGTGGCCATGCGAACAGCGCTCACCGACGCCGTCGAGCGGTCCATCGGTCAGGCTGCCGCCCGGCTCAAGAGCGAGAAACGATCCGGTCTCCGGGTGCATGCCCGCACCGGGTTGCCGTGCCCCGTCTGCGGCGACTCCGTCCGAGAGGTCTCCTTCGCCGACCGGTCACTGCAGTACTGCGCGACGTGCCAGACCGGCGGCAAGCCGCTGGCCGACCGGCGTACATCGAAATTCCTGCGCTGAGGGTGCCGGACGGGAGCCCGGTAGCGAGGCCCGGTCGATTTCCGAGTGGCAGAGCGGAGCTACCGACCGATTACTGAGAGTGAAAATGTGGAAAGCCGCCTTCTAGTGGTCACGGCGACTACACTCAGAGTGTCAGATTCTCAACCGAGGGTCGGCTAATGACTACTCAGGGTGACTCTATATGCGCAGTTCCGAGGCTAGATCAGCCGGCGGACCTGGCTCGCAGACTCCGAGTAGGTTCTCTCGGCGGAACGGTTCGGTTTTGACGCAGCTCAGCGGCCCAGATCAGACGCCTCGGGAATCGAGTGCCGCCGCGGCTGCCTTGGCCACAGCCGAAGTGGCTGCCCAGGCGCTGCTGGAGACGCAGGCCGCTTTGCTGGCCGCCACGAGGAGCGTGGCCGAAACTGGCGCTGCGGCTGCCCGGGCCGTCTCGACCGCAGTTGACGCCAATGAGGCAGTCGTGGCTACCGCAGCCGCTGCGGCAGCCGAGGCCAGACAGACCGAGGCGCGGTTGACCCATGAGATCCTTCACGACGACCTGACCGGCCTGGTGAACAGGCGACTGCTCCTCGACCGCCTCACCCAGGCGCTGGCTCGATCCAGCCGAGCGGGGACGGCTGTCGCTGTGCTTTTCCTTGATCTCGACCATTTCAAGGCGGTCAATGACACGCTCGGGCACGCGGCCGGGGATGAACTGCTGATCAACGTTGCGCGCCGGATGCAGGAGTGCC
>JACDAB010000066.1 GCA_013695665.1 Geodermatophilaceae bacterium
TTGGGGTCCGGTAGGGCCGGGGGTACCGGGGATGACGACGCTGGTCTGTGTAGAACCCGGCACCGTAGGGCGGCTCGTTCTGACGCCAGAACCGCCCGTAGACATGCCACGTGATGTCGGGCTAACTAGAACAGGCATGGGGTCCTCACATGGAGAACACTAGATCACCATAGGCGACCCTAGTGATCTCGGTGGGGGCTTGGGTGAGCCAGAAGTCCACCGTGAACTCGGCCACCCTGTCCACGCCCATCCACTTCTGGACCGCCGTGGGGGTGCTGATCTTCACTTCGCCGTTCCACAGGCCCGTCACGCTGTCCATGATGGTCTCGAAGGCGAACTGCCGGGACTCGCTGAACCCGTGCCCCAGCCAGATGCGGCTGGTGAAGACGGGGGTACCCACGGGGGGTAGTAGGTCGTCGGACTCGGCCTGGGCCAGGTCGATCACGAAGAACGACGGCTCAGAGTTGTAGCGTCCCTTCAGGCTGAAACGGTTGGGTTCTTCCTCGGGATACAGAACCTTCCCCGAGATCGACTTCCCCTCGCTCCACTTGGGCGTGAGCTGGTAGATGTCGCTCGACGGCCAGAAGGTCCAGCCCCAGCCACCAGATGACCCCTGGGGGTTACTCATCAGTCCTCGAACCTCGGATGGGGGCAGGCCTCGGGGGGTGGGTCGAGCGCCTTGTAGTCGTCCAGAGCCTGGACGGCCGATCGCAGCGGGTCGTTCGCGGCGGCGACAACCTCGACCAAACCAACATTGAGTAGCCGTCCTGCCTCCCGCTCCTCGTCGGTGAGAGGCGCTGGACGGACAACGACGGCGCTGAACAGATCGCTAAGGGCGATCTGCGAGAGAGCGAGGCCGGTGCGGATGTCGTCGCTGTAGAGCGTCACGCAGTCCTCTAGCGCCTGCTCGATGTCTCGTTCCTGACGAAGACGATCGTCCAGCTCGTTCGCTCCGACGCTCAGATCGGCGTGCTCTATGTTGCGTTCTCTCAGTTCTTCCTCGATGGTGTCCACCCGGTCGTAAGCGAAGAGGACGACGCCCAGAACGGAACCGGTGACCGCGGCGAAACCGAACGCTGTCCACACGTTCGTCCAGACGCTTTTCTTGGGGATGATGATGGCCCCCGGCTCGCCTTGGCGGCCGACTAGTCCTGATCTTCCTTGAGCACCTGTAGCCACGACGGACCCGACATCGCCGTAGCCACCTTGCTGTCCTTGCTGACCTTGCTGACCTTGTTGGCCTTGTTGGCCTTGCTCACCGGCTCGACCGGGATCGCCCGCTTGACCGTGATCGCCGGCCGGACCTCGCTCACCGACAGCACCGATAGTCCCAATCAACCCAATCGGACCCTGTTGACCGCTGTCACCAGTTTGACCACGCTCACCGGCAGCGCCGACGGTCCCACTATCGCCTTGCTGACCGCGCTCACCAGTTTGACCAGCAGACCCTTGGTCGCCAGTCTGGCCGCGTTCGCCACGGCTCCCTGCTCCGCCCGTCTTGCCCGTCTTGCCGTGATCGCCAGCGGGGCCACGTTCGCCGGGAGTTCCGTCGCTCATTTCCTTTGCTCCATCTCGTTTACTCGACGCAGCAGTTCTTCGCATGTTTTCTCGCAGTGTGCGATCTTGGCTTCTACTGCGTTGATGTGTTGCGTCTGCGTGATCACCTGCTGTGCCTGCCTGACGATTTCGTCTGCCTGACGGGCGATCTCCTCTTCTTGTTCGAGGATTCGATTACGAGCCAGCTTCAGGTCATCCTTGACCATTGCATTGGACTCCTTCATCAGATTGATGGCGTCGTTGACATCGGTTGATTTAGCGGCCTTATTGTCCACCCTGTTTGTTCGATAGATGCCGTAGCCACCGGTGGCGACACCGACCAGACCCAACAGGAGGGCGACGTACTGACCTGCACCGCTAGCTGCTCCGTCCGAGACGGCAGCGAAGATGCCTGGAGCTTCGCTCCAGCCGATCGCCATAAGACTGATGATATTCACGCATGCCCTTCCCCGCCTAGTAGACGATCACTCACTCATCAGCCGTTCAGCAGTCGGGTCCAGGTGACAGGACCGACCACGCCGTCCGGTGTCTCCGACAGCTTGCGCTGTGCGTCCTGCACACGGGCGATCGTTACGAGACCGTAGGAACCGTCCACCTTCAGCCCAGCGGCGAAGAGGGTGTTGAGCAGGCCCTGGAGTACGACAACGTCGTATCCAGTCTGTGCGTTGGCGTCGGGTCGAAGAACACGACCCTTGAACTGAATCACGACAGTCTCCTGTGATGCTGGTGGTACGGGGTTTGGGGCGGGAGCGGGTGCGGGTGCTCCGGGGAGCGGGAAGGTGCGCAGGCTCCAGGGGTCCTTACGCCAAGAGCGGGCGTAAGGGATGTCGGACGGCTGGATGTGCCACGCCTCCGCAACCCCGGTATAGTCGGGGCTGGATACTCCGAGCTTCTTGAAGGTGCGAAGCCCGAAGCGGAGAGCGTTGCGGTCCATCCACGTCCACGCCGTGCTGGGCACCATGTCTGCCGCTACCGCTGTCGCTGTGTTGGACCCAGCCGGAAACGACTCGTGGTTGCTGTTACCGGGTGAGGCGAAACCGGGTGGCGGCGGGTTCGGCTGGATGCGCCAGCCGGTGCCGATACCCAGCGAGATACCCTGACGAGCAGCCTCGACCATCAGGGCAAGCAGGCGACGGCGGAACTCGGGGTTGAGACGAGCTACGGTCCTCTGGCCCACGAGCTGATCCAGCGTGAGCCGTGTGGTTCCGTATCCGAACGGGAATGTGGTGGCCATGGGCGGTTCCTAAGAGGCTGAAGAACGGTTGAACTAAAGCTAGTGTAGATGATCAGCCCATCAGAGAGTGACAGACCATCCTCGCTGAGAGCGCCACCTACCGTTGACGAGGACAGACGCCGGGCGGTCTCCTACCCCCCTATGTGGTGCAGGTGTGGGAGCTGAATCGTTATCGTCCCGACAAAGGGCGAACTCCGATCGAAACGTGTTCTGCTTAGCCTTGAACTCGTGATGCGCCTCCATGACGAACCACAATGACCTGGTTGACCCCTCCACGATGGTCAGACAGTCCCCCGCCCGCACGTCGGCGGCTCCAATAGCGTCCAGAGTGGCCCGCCGCTGGAGGAACCGGCGCTTCTGTGCCCGCTGTACGGCCTCTTGCGCTGCAGCGAGAGAGGTCAGGGTCTCCCCGCTCCCAACAGACACGGGCTGGCCAGGGTTGACATCCAGATCAAAGGCCGAGCCGAACTTGTCCACCCCGAAGAACCTACGGTGCTCAAACCCCATGGGGGACAGGCTGTTCACGCCGACGAAGGTGTTGATACCCCCAGCATCGAGCGTGTACGTGTGTTGGGGAGTACGAACGGACCGGCGCAACTCGGTTGCAGGGTGGACCATCCGCACCGTGGTGTTGTAGGCGTGGACCACCATCCCGCACTCCGCTGCCAGGGCGTTCAGCGTTGCCCAGTCACTGGCACTACCCTGCTGGGCGAAGAACGGCAGCCTGTACTCATACGCCTCCATCTCCAGGCCGAACCCATAGGGCTGTAGAAGGTCCCTAGCGATGTTCACTGGTGTTGCGTCGGTCCAGGCCCTGGGGGTGCCGCTACGCATCGCTGAGGACCCTCCAAGCACGAATACGGCCCCCCTACGGTCCTTGCCGCTCGCCACGGGGGCCACGGTGTCGATGTACCCCGCTATGCGCTTGGTGTGAGCGCCGTCAACGATGGATACGACCACCGGCCGATCCTGGTACCCCCGCCACTGTTGGGCGTTCGGCACCATCACCGTTGCCATGTCGTGCTTCCCCACCCCTTCTGCGACGGTGACGTGCCGCGACTCTGCCGTTAGGCCGGAGGGCATGCGAAGGTAGGCGGTGGTCACGACTGAATGATAGGCACGTGTACCACGGTCCCATACTCCAGGTCATCGGGGCACTCGATGGCTGGGTTCATGTCTGCTAGCAACCAGTACCTGGTGGAGTCGTTGTAGAAGTGGCCAGCCAATCCGGGGAGGCTGTCTGCCACTGTGGCCACGTGCGACGAGTAGGGCTGATCAGACCACACGCTGGGTCGGCGGAGGACGACCTCAACGTTGCCGCGAGTCGGATGGGGCATCCATGCGTTGCGGGCCGTCGTGTATCTGCTGGTCATTGCGCTATACCCCTAACTATCATCGACCGGTAGGATTGAAGGGACTGATAGGGTTGCGAGTTTCGGTCGTCGCTGGTGCTGTGTTGGTTGTCGAGGGCACCGTGGTCGGAGTTGTGGTCGCACTGGAAGCCGGTTGACTAATCGCACCGCTGTTCACTACGGTAGTGTAGTCTGAGATGTTCATCAGGTCTAGGCTGATTGTAACATTGACCATGGTAGGGACGAGGTTCTTGTTGAACTTTAGAAAGGCGTATTCAAAACCACTAACCCAACCGTATACCGCTAGATTGTTACTATACACGATACCTATGGGTGCGCTAATAATAACATCCCGCCCCGCCATAGCAGCGTCGAATTGGATACCGTGCAGATTGGCCAAGGAGGCGGCACTAACTTCAGCAGACCCTGGGTTTAGCATGTTCGCGAAGCTAGACCCTACCGTACCTACCGTACCGCCCTCCGCTATTTGAGTGGCCCGATCCTCCCCTAGAAGGCACTTGTAGATGTCCAGGACATCTAGCTGGACACCCATGGATGCAAACTCGGGCGGGGTCGCATTGACGCCCCCTCCAGTTACGCCCGAAGTGGCTCTCATTACCTCCAGCTCTCTGTTGAACTGCAACTCCAACCCCGAACTTACGGGGCCGTAGCCCGCTCCGCCCCCGAAGTTACCTTCGGGGTTCTCTTCGTCAGGTGAGTTGATACCAACAGCCTGCAAAGTGTAATGGGCCGTTGGTGGGTTAAATTGAAACCTCTTGAACAGGTTGTAGTTGAACTTCCGGGCAACGGGAGGCAGCGCCGCCAACGGCTGGGGGCCAGACGGTGGGCCGGCTGGTGGAGGGGGGCCGGAGGTACTGGAGGTACTGGAGGTACCTCCCCCGACCATAGAGAGAATGAACCCGTGGTGCAGCGCCCTGGCGGTGCCCGTGTCGCCCATTCCCAGGGGGCCTGATGGGCGCTGAGAGTTGTCAACGTACCTACTCCCCTTCATCGCTTGATACGACTTGATGTTGGGGTACAGGTACGAATTGTACAGCTTTACCATTAGTTATCACCCACGCTTCAACCCTACCTCCATGGCCACCCTCTCCAGTGCCGGGCGCACAGCGATAGCCAGTTCCCGAGCATCAACCTGTGCGTTACCCAGCGACATGATCTTCACGTCAATGTGTACGGTGCCCCCTGATGACCTCGATGGCATAGCGGGCATAGCGGGCATAGCGGGCAGGGCGGGCAGGGCGGCGTTGGAGCTGCCGATCCCTGGGACGAACGACCCCGCTCCCAAGA
>JACDAB010000080.1 GCA_013695665.1 Geodermatophilaceae bacterium
CGACGGTGGTGACACCCGGGCTGCTGAGGCGAGCGACGCGAAGCACCGGACGGTCCGTCCAGACCGCCTGCGACGAAGCACTGTCCATAGTGGACGGTCTTCCGTTCCGGCGCCCGGTCAGGAAGTGGACGTGGTACGCCGACCCGCGACAACACTGGCTGCTGCGGGCGCCGCAGCGATCTGGTTGACCAGCCGGCGGCCGGGAAACGCGAGAACCACGGTGACCAGCAGGGCGCAACCGCCGAGCGCAAGGATCGGTACGCCGGAGAACAAAGCCTCGCCGCTCAACAGCACGAGGATGGTCGGGACCAGGAAGCCGAAGTAGACGACCAGGTAGAACACCGACACGAGGCCGCCCCGGCGATGCGACGGTGCGAGCCGGTCCGCCACGGTGATCCCGGAGGTCATCGCCAGACCCTCCGACACCCCGATCGCCAGGCTGGCCGGCAACACCCATCCCCACCCACCCGGCTGTACGGCGAGGTATCCGAACCCGCATCCGACAGCGGCCAGTACGGCGGCGAGGGGGCCGCTCGGTCCCGGCCGCAGCCGCTTGGCCCACGGTGTCGCCAGCGCAGCCGATCCCTGGACGAGCAGCGCCATCAGGCCGGCGAGGAACAGGGTGGCCCGGAAGCCGGCCCGTTCGACCAGCAGCGGGAACACCGTGAGGGACAGCACGGCGAAGGTGTAGACGAGCAGTCCGATCGGCAGCAGGTAGACCAGGAAGCCACGCCCGGCACCGGGCGGGATCCCGATCTGCAGCCGACCCGGCCGTCGTACCGTCATCGTCTCGGGAACCGTGCGGGCCAGCACGAAGGCGAGCACCACCAATGCCAGCGGGAGCGCGAACGGCAAGAGGGTCGGCCACGGCGCCCATTGCACGAGCACTCCGGCGATGAAGGGCCCGACGGCGAACCCGACAGCCATGGCCGCAGCCGCGCGGACCGCCGCCGACGCCGCGCGTTCGTGGCCGGCCAACTCCCTCATCCACACCGTCCCGACGGTGAACACCGCTCCACTCGTCACGCCTTGCAGGAACCGGCCGACCAGCAGCGCCGGCTGTCCGGCTGTTTCGGCGGCGACCAGGATGAGAAGGGCGGCCCCGCTGAGCAGCGCGGCCGGCACTACCACGGTGCGCCGGCCGAACCGGTCGGAGTAGGGGCCACCCAGCAGGAGGGACGGGACCAGGCCGAGTGCGTACACCGAAAAGAACACGGTCAACTCGAGGGCGCCGAGACCCAGGCGATCGGTGTAGAACAATAGGACGGGAGACGGGGACTGGGTGCTCGCCGCCACGCCGAACAGAGCAACCATGAGCCGCGGCTCGAAGCGGGCGAGATCGACCTGGGCTGGCCCCACGCAGGACACGCTACGGGTCGGTGAGCGGCCGATCCCGGTGCTCGCACCGGGAAGGCTCGGAGGAGGGATGGCGATGACACGACGCGGGTGGCCTGCCGTGGTCGCTGTCGCCACGCTCCTTGTCACCGGCTGTACGGCGGGGAGCCGGCCGGCGACGAACGACGACGCCGTGCTGGAGACCCTGAGCGTCACCGAGAGCGCCAGCGCGACGGGTTCCGGCGATGCTGACCCGGACCGCCGACTGAGGTTCGCCATCGTCACGCACGGCTCCACCGGCGACCCGTTCTGGGATGTCGTCAAGACGGGAGCCGAGGACGCCGGCCAGGCCAACAACGCCGAGATCGACTACCAGTCCGACCCCGAGCCGGGCAGCCAGGCGCAACTGATCGCCTCGGTCACCTCACGTCAGGTCGACGGGCTGATCGTGTCCATGGCCGACCCTGACGCGCTGCGGGAGACCATCGCTGCCGCTGTCGCGGCCGGCATCCCCGTCATCACGATCAATGCCGGTGAGGACCGCTCCGCCGAGTTCGGTGCCCTGACCCATATCGGGCAATCGGAAGCGAGTGCGGGCGAGGGCGCCGGTGACCGGCTTCGGGACGCCGGCGTGACGAAGCTGCTCTGCGTGATCCACGAGGCCGGGAACGTGGGGCAGGAGCAACGCTGCCAGGGTGCGGCACGGGGTCTAGGAGTCGACGGCTCCGCAGAGCCGGGCGACATCATGCGCACCCTGCGGGTCAACGGCAGCAATCTCGCCGAAACCGAGACCACGATCGCCACCGAACTGCAGGCCGATCCGCAGATCGACGGGGTACTCACGCTCAACGCCGCGGTGGCGGTCACAGCGGCCACCGCGATCGGCACGTCGGGATCCGGCGCAGCCCTGGCGACCTTCGAGCTCAGTGACGATGTCGTCCAGGACATCGGTGAGGGCGACATCCTCTTCGCCGTCGACCAGCAGCAGTATCTGCAGGGCTACCTCCCGGTTGTGTTCCTCGCGCTGTTCGCGCGCAGCGGCAATGTCGTGGGCGGTGGGGAAGGCGTCCCCACCGGGCCGCGCTACATCACCCAGGAAAACCTCGACAGTGTTCACATCGGGACCCGCTGAAGCGTGGGGCACGGCAGACTATGAAACTTCACCCGCTGAGAAGAGGGCAGCCGTCATGACCGCCGCGACGATGTCGGCGCGAGGAACTCCGGTCACGCCGGGTCGAAGCCCCCTGCTCCGAGCCCTGGCCCGCCCCGAACTCGGATCGGTGATCGGCGCCATCGCCATCGCCGCGTTCTTCACCACCCAGACCGACCAGTTCGCCACGTGGGCCGGAGTCGCTAACGTCCTCGACGTCACCGCAGCCCTCGGGATCATGGCCGTGGCGGTCGCCCTGCTGATGATCGGCGGCGAGTTCGACCTCTCCGCCGGGGTCCTGACCGCATCCACCGGCCTGGTCACCGCCCTGCTCGTGGACAGGCTCGGGGTGAACATCTGGGAGGGCATCGCCTGGTCGTTGCTGTTCGCACTCGCGGTCGGATTCCTCAACGGCATCCTCGTCACCCGGACCCGGGTGCCCAGCTTCATCGTCACCCTCGGGACATTCTTCGCCCTCCAGGGGCTCAACGTCGGCGTCACCAAACAGCTCACCGAGACCGTCCAGGTCGGCGGAGTGGACGAAGCCCAGGGGTACGGCGTGGCGCAGGCGGTCTTCGCCTCCACCTGGACCGTCGGCGAGGGGGAGTTCCGGGTGGCGATCCTGTGGTGGATCGTCGTTGCCGTCGTGGCCACCCTGCTGCTCGTGCGGACGAAATTCGGGAACTGGATCTTCGCCTCCGGCGGCGCGCCTGTCAGCGCCCGCAGCGTCGGCGTTCCGGTCGGACGGACCAAGATCCTGTTGTTCATGGCCACGGCCGCGGCGGCCTGGCTGGTGGGCACCATTTCCGTGGTGCGATTGACGAGCGTCCAGGCGAACGTCGGCCTCGGGGAGGAGTTCAACTACATCATCGCCGCGGTGATCGGTGGCTGCCTGCTCACCGGCGGCGTCGGTTCGGCGATCGGGGCATCGATCGGTGCCCTCATCTACGGGATGACGCAGCAGGGCATCGTCTTCGCGCAATGGGACAACGACTGGTTCCCGCTCTTCCTGGGCGGGATGCTGCTGGCCGCCGTCCTGATCAACACCGTCGTCGTGCGCCGTCGAGCAGAGGACTCACCCGGATGAGACCGGACCTGCACCCGATGGACGACATCCACGCCGCCCTCGACGACGCCGGCGACCAGTTGCCGGAATCCGACGTAGCACCGCACACGCCGCTGCTGGAGGTGCGGGGACTCGGCAAGCGCTACGGCGGAGTGGTCGCGCTGCAGGGGATCAGCGCCACCGTCAACTCCGGTGAGGTCACCTGCGTGCTCGGTGACAACGGCGCCGGAAAGTCCACCCTGATCAAGATCCTGTCCGGCGTGGTGTCCTACGACCAGGGCCAGTACTTCGTGGCCGGGAAGCGGGTGAAATTCTCCTCGCCGCGGCAGGCGCTGGATCGCGGTATCGCGACGGTCTTCCAGGATCTGGCGGTCGTCCCGCTGATGTCGATCTGGCGCAACTTCTTCCTCGGCTCGGAGCCGACCCGCGGCGTCTGGCCGTTCCGCCGGCTGGACATCGAGCATGCGCAGGACGTCACGGTGGCCGAGCTCGCCCGCTTCGGCCTCGACGTCCAAGACCCGCACCAGCCGGTCGGGACCCTGTCCGGCGGCGAGCGGCAGTGCGTCGCGATCGCCCGCGCCGTCTACTTCGGCGCTCGGGTACTCATCCTGGACGAGCCGACCGCCTCGCTCGGGGTCAAGCAGGCCGGGATGGTGATCCGGCACGTCGTACAGGCCCGCGAGCGCGGCCTCGGCGTCATCTTCATCACCCACAACCCGCGGCACGCCTACCCGGTCGGTGACCGGTTCATCATGCTCAACCACGGGGCGATGGTCGCGAACGTGACCCGCGAGGACATCGACCTCAACGACCTCACCCAGCTGATGTCCGGCGGCGCCGACCTGGACGAACTCGCCCACGAGGTCCAGGACCACCCGGGCTGACCCTTCGGCCGCCCATGACCGGCGCCCGCCCACACATTGCCTCCCAACCTCCGGCGTGTCGGCCCGGACACGCCGGCGTGGCCGCCTGCCACACCGCTCAATGTGTGGCCTGGTGTCGATCACGCGCCCGCCGAGCCAACACCAGCCGGATCTGTTGAACAACGTGGTCTGGGCGTTGCACGATGTCCTCGTACGTGAAGCGCAGCAGCACGAACCCTCGCTCGGCCAGCGCGTTGGCGCGTCGTCGATCCACCCGGTAGTGCTGCCGCGTCGAGTGATACTCGAACCCGTCGGCCTCCAGGACGAGCCACCCGTCCACGAGCATGTCCACGCGCCCGACCCCGGCAATCGGCACCTGCAACTCAACGACGGCCAGCCGCATCGCCAGCAGTCGCAGGCACGTCTCGATCGGCGACTCGGCCCTGCCGTCTACCAGCCCGATGACCTGGCGGATGGCGCCTGAGCCTGGTCCCGTCGCCTCCATGGCGGCCGATTGCAGCGCCCGGAGCGCCAGGCCCGAGCGCACCGCAGCATCTGCGACCACGAGTGCCTCGCGCATGTCCAGTTCCCGGGCACAGTCGAGCACGGTCCGGGTAAGGCCGGTAGCCACGCCGTCGTGCTCACTGGGGATCAGGTCTCTTCGGTGGACCCTCACGCCGGCGGTGCGCGCATGACCCCAAGCCCGGGGCACTGTCACATGCGCCTCGTGCGCGATGAGCACAGGCAGGTCGAGGTGTCGCGCCGCCGACGTACAGGAGAGCACCCCGCCGAGTCGCACCGCTTTGACCATCGCCGCAGCTGCATCCGGCAGCGCGTAGCTCCCCTGTCGCAGCCGTTCGACCTCGCCGTTGACCCGTGCGCGCCACAGGGAGTGCGCGGTCACGCCAAGAGCACGCAACCGGATGTACGACGCCGCCCCACCGCACTGCCGGAGCGCCAGCGAAGGATCCACGGCGACGAGCCTTGGCCAGTTCGACGGCCGTTGGCCGCTTCGCGGAGGATCGGTGGACGGCGGATGCTGTCGTCCACAGCGCGCAGTTCAGGCCAGGAGGTGCAGCGCCTCGGGGTCGCATTCGCGCAGCAGTTCGGCGCACCGCTGGGCCTCGTCCAGTTCGGCGATGGCCGCGGTAGCCCGGGCCAGTACGCCGACGCAGCGCAGGAAACCGCGGTTGGGTTCGTGCGACCACGGCACGGGGCCGAAGCCCTTCCAACCGTTGCGCCGCAAGGCGTCGAGGCCACGGTGGTAGCCGGTCCGCGCGTAGGCGTACGCCTCGATCGTGCGCCCGTCGGCCATCGCGGCCTCAGCGAGTGCTGCCCAGGCGATGCTGGCCGCCGGGTACTGCGTGGCGACCTCCACCGGGTCGGTGCCCGCATCGACGAGCCGCGCGATCTCCGGCTGCGCGGGAAGCAGCGTCGGCGGCGGTTCCCCCAGCAGGTTCCGGCCGGTCATGACGCGTGCGGAGTCGTTGACATGGCTGCCATCCTGCCCGATGGAACCTATCCACCGGCCAACTCCCATCAAGCCCTATCGTAGGGTCCAAGTGCGTAGAATCACTATTCATGCAGGAGTCGGAGTGGGCGGCGGTGCTCGACGCGGCGGCGCGGCTGCAGCGGTTGGTGCCCGACGCTGTCCTTGTCGGAGGGTCGGCTGCCGCCTACCACGCC
>JACDAB010000115.1 GCA_013695665.1 Geodermatophilaceae bacterium
ACATCGACTCCTGCAACCGAACTTGACACGCTCCTAGCGTCGTCGGTCTGGCGGCTGCATTTGGTGCCGGTGGTGGCACCAGTTCCTACGAGGACATCGAGCACACCGACCTCATCGTGCTGTGGGGGTCCAACGCCCGCAACGCGCACCCGATCTTCTTCCACCACGTCCTGAAGGGCGTCTACAACGGCGCCCGGTTGTACGCCGTCGACCCCCGCCGGACGAGCAGCGCCGAGTGGGCAGACGTGTGGCTCGGCATCGACGTCGGCAGCGACATCGCACTCGCCAACGCCCTGGGTCGCGAGATTCTGGCTGCCGGCCTGGAGAACCGGGCATTCATCGAACACGCCACAATCAACGTCGAGCTTTACGAGAAGACCGTCGAGCCCTACACATTGGATTACGCCGAGCAGCTCACCGGCGTCCCGGCCGCGGCGATAAGGGAACTGGCCCACCGGTACGCCGAAGCCGACCGCGCCCAGATCTGCTGGACCCTCGGCATCACCGAGCACCACACAGGCGTCGACAATGTGCTCTCGCTGATCAACCTCGCGCTGCTGACCGGACACGTCGGCCGCTACGGCAGCGGACTGAACCCGTTGCGCGGGCAGAACAACGTCCAAGGCGGCGGCGACATGGGCGCCATCCCGAACAAGCTGCCCGGCTTCAAGGACATCGAGAACGACGCCGAGCGGGGCCGCTTCGAGCAGGCCTGGGGCGTGCCGCTGCCGGCCAATCGCGGATGGCATCTGTCGGAGATGTTCGAGGCCATGGACCGTGGCGAGCTGCGGGCGGCGTACATCATGGGGGAGAACCCGGCCGAGTCCGAGGCGGACGTCGCGCACTGTCGCAAGCTCCTCGACGGCCTCGATCACCTCGTCGTCCAGGACATCTTCCTGACCAAGACCGCCGAATACGCCGACGTCGTGTTCCCGGCAGCGGCGGACTGGTGCGAAGCAGACGGCACCGTGACCAACAGCGAGCGTCGCGTTCAGCGCACCCGCAAGGCCCTGGACCCGCCCGGGCAGGCGTGGCCGGACATCACGATCATCACCGAACTCGCCAAGCGGATGGGCCACGACTGGGGCAACCCCACGGCCGAGCAGGCGTGGGACGAGCTGCGCAGCCTGTCGGCCATGCACACCGGGATGAGCTATCGGCGGCTCGATGAGCTCGGCGGCATCCAGTGGCCGTGCCCGGATGAGAACCATCCCGGCAGCGCCCTTCTGCACGAACGGTTATGGGCCGATCCCCTGGAGGGCCCGCCCGCGCCCTTCCACGCCTGCGAGTGGCTGCCGCCGATCGACACGCTCACCGAGCAGTTCCCCTTGCGGATGACCACGGTGCGACGGCTGGACTCCTACAACACCGGCGTACAGACCGACGGCTACTCGTCTCCACTGTGGGAGCGCGAGAGCCTGCGCATTTCGCCGGAGGATGCCGCGCAACTCGGCTTCGATGACGGCGAACGGGTGCTCATCAGTTCCCGGAGGGGCGCCATCGAGGCGCCGCTGCGGTGCGACCCGTCGCTGCGCCCCGGCCTGACCTGGATGACACCGCACGCGAGCGGCGAGGCCGACGTCAACCTGCTCACCAACGAGAGCTGGGACCCCAAGTCCGGTACGTCGGAGTTCAAGGCGACAGCCATCCGTATCGACCGGCTGACGCCCGAGAAGCAGCGCGGCTAGGACGCGGATGGATCTATACCTCAAACACGCCTCGGCGACAGCTGACGAACGCGCCGCCGTCGACTCCCACCTCGGCCCACCGGCCACCCGGTGGGAGGGCGGGGACCGCGACCGGTCCGAGGACGGCCGGGTCAGCTTCGGGGGACGAGACGCCCGCAGCCAGCGGCACTTGCTGCTGCCCGTCCTGCACGCCGTGCAGAAGCGGCTCGGCTGGATCAGCGAGGGTTCGCTCAGCTACGTCGCCCAGCGGCTGACCGTCCCGCCCGCCGAGGTGTACGGCGTCGCCACGTTCTACGCGATGCTGTCGACGCAGCCTCGCCCGTGCAGGGTGGCTCACGTCTGTGACGACATCGCCTGCCGGATCGGCGGGGCAAACTCCCTGATCGACGAGCTCACCGCCGAGTTCGGCCCAGCCGGTACGCCGAACGGCGACGCCACCTGGATCCGCAGCCCGTGCCTCGGGTTGTGCGAGCGTGCGCCCGCAGTCATGTTCCAGCTTGCCGGCGACGGACCTGACTCTGCCGACGAGTCCCACGCCCCAGCCGCGGCGAACCAGGTCGCTGCCGTGCTGAAGGGCGGCACCCCTGCGGTGTTCGTCCCGGGTTCCACACCCCAGACGGTCGAGCCCCGGGACTCATCGCTGCGGCTGCTTCGCCGGATCGGTGTGGCCGACC
Organism: Geodermatophilaceae bacterium; assembly: GCA_013695665.1. Classification (GTDB taxonomy): domain Bacteria; phylum Actinomycetota; class Actinomycetes; order Mycobacteriales; family Geodermatophilaceae; genus JACCTY01. The sequence continues at coordinate 2,363 of JACDAB010000115.1, forward strand.
CGGAGAGCCTCGATGACTACCGCAAGCACGGCGGCTACCAGGCACTGCGCCGCGCGCTGGAACTCGGCCCGGCCGGGGTGATCCGCGAGGTCACCGACTCCAAGCTGATGGGCCGCGGCGGGGCGGCGTTCCCCACCGGCGTGAAGTGGTCCGGGGTCGCCGGCGCGCCGGCCCGCCCGCACTACCTGATCTGCAACGCCGACGAGTCCGAGCCGGGCACGTTCAAGGACCGCGTCCTCATGGAGGAGGACCCGTTCGCACTCGTCGAGGCGATGACCATCGCCGGGTACGCCGCCGGCTGCGAGCTCGGCTACCTCTACCTCCGCGGCGAGTACCCGCTGGCCACCCGACGGCTGACCAACGCCATCGAGCAGGCCCGGGCTCGCGGACTGCTCGGCCGCGACGTGATGGGGCGCGGCTTCGCCTTCGACATCGAACTCAGGCGCGGTGCCGGTGCCTACATCTGCGGCGAGGAAACCGCGCTGATGAACTCCATCGAGGGCTATCGTGGCGAACCACGCAACAAACCGCCGTTCCCCACCGTCGCGGGCCTGTTCGGCAAGCCGACCCTGATCAACAACGTGGAGACCTTGTATAACGTGCTCGACGTCGTCCTCGAGACAGGTCCGGCGTATGCCGCGATCGGAACCGCCAGGTCCACGGGAACGAAGCTGTTCTGCCTCTCGGGCTGCGTGACGTCGCCGGGTGTCTACGAGGTCCCGTTCGGGACGACGCTGCGCGAGATGGTCGACCGGGCCGGTGGCGTCCGCGACGGCCGGCCGTTGCAGGCGCTGCTGCTCGGTGGCGCGGCCGGGACGTTCGTGCCCGAGGCGCAGTTCGACACCCCACTGACGTTCGAGGGCACCCGGGAGATCGGTGCCAGCCTCGGCTCCGGCGTGATCATGCTCTTCGATGACCAGGTCGACCTGGTTGACATCCTGTCCCGGGTCGCCGCGTTCTTCCGGGACGAGTCCTGCGGCCAGTGCGTGCCCTGCCGGGTCGGTACCGTTCGCCAGGAGGAGGCGTTGGTGCGCCTGGGCACCGGCCGCTCGAAGGGCTCCGGGCACCCCAACGGCTCGATCACTGCCGACGTCGAGTTGCTCGCCGAGCTGTCCCTCGTCATGAAGGACGCCTCGATCTGCGGTCTCGGGCAGACCGCGCCGGCCGCGCTGCAGTCCGCGCTCGCCCTGGACCTGCTGGGCGTCGGGGCGCGCGGCGCCGCCGACACGTCCCCTACCCCGGAGTCCTCCACCGCCGAAAAGCAGAGGACCCCCGATGCGTCGTAACGCCCCGGTCATGCTCGGCGCCATCCGGCGGATGGTGGACCTCGAACTCGACGGCGAACAGGTGCGCGCACCGGAGGGATCGACGATCCTCGATGTCTGCCGGGAGCGGGGCATCGACACCCCGACGCTGTGCTACCTGGACAACCTGACCCCGGTGAACGCCTGCCGGGTCTGCATGGTCGAAGTCGACGGGTCCCGCGTCCTGGTGCCCTCCTGCTCGCGCCGGGTCGAGGACGGGATGGTCGTCAAGACCGACAGCGAGCGGGTGCGGCACAGCCGCAAGATGGTCCTGGAACTGCTTGCCTCCTCTACGGACATGTCACTGGCCGAGGACGCGGTCCATCGGTGGATGGACTCGTACGGCGTCGACGTCAAGCGCTACGGGCCGCCCGGCCCGTCCGCTGCGGCCGGCGAGCGGGACCGCCGTCAGGCGGGGCATCACCATGTGCCGGACGGGCTCAGCGCCGAGACCGTTGCCCAGCCGGTGAAGATCGACAACGAGCTCTACGTGCGGGACTACGCCCGCTGCATCCTCTGCTACAAGTGCGTCGAGGCGTGCGGTGAGGACGCGCAGAACACGTTTGCGATAGCTGTCGCCGGCCGGGGCTTCGACGCCACCATTGCCACCGAGTTCGACGTCGTGCTGCCGGACTCCGCGTGTGTCTACTGCGGCAACTGCATCGGCGTGTGCCCGACCGGTGCCCTCATGCCCAAGAGCGAGTACGACATGCGGCAGGCTGGGACGTGGGACGAGTCCAGGCAGGCCCAGGTCACCACCGTCTGCACCTTCTGCGGAGTGGGCTGCAACCTGGAACTGACCACCCAGGACAACCGGATCGTGCGGGTCGACTCACCGATCGACCACTCGGTCACCCACGGCCATCTGTGCATCAAGGGCCGCTTCGGCTACGAGCACGTCCAACCGCGCTGAGCGGCCCTGCGGGTCAGGCGGTGGTGTCCCCCGGGAGACTGTCGGCCTTGACGGCGTCCCGCTCGCCCATCGGCCGTTCCGGGCCGCGGGTGGTGTCCTTCGCCGTCTGCTGCTCGGTTTCGGCGTTGATCTCCGCACCGAGCAGCACGATGTACGCGCTGATGAACATCCACAGCAGCAGCACGATGACGCCCGCCAACGCGCCGTACGTCTCGGCATAGCTGCTGAAGTTGCTGACATAAAGGGAGAAGCCGACGGAGGCGATGATCCAGATCACCGTGGCCACCACCGCCCCGACCGACACCCAGCGGAACTTGGGAGGGTCCCGGTCCGGTGCGAGGCGGTAGACGATGGCGAGCCCGGCCATCACCAGCGCGATGAGCAGTACCCATCGGCCCACCTGAAGCAGGATGGTGCCGACGATGCCGAGGTTCAGCGCTTCGAGGACCACCGGAGCCACCGCGATCAGTCCGACCGTCACGGCCATGAAGACGATTCCGCCGATGGTCAGGAACAGCGCCAGGCCACGCAGCTTGAAGAACCCGCGGGTCTCCTCCTCGTCGTAGCAGACGTTCACGGCGTTGATCAGGTTGCTCACGCCGCCGGAGACGCTCCACAGCGCACCCAGTAGGGAGATCACCAGCCCGATCCCGAGGGCGCCGCCGGAGCTGGCCGCGATCGAACTCATCTGCTCACCGATCAGGGTCCTGGCCTCAGGTGGGAGTGCCCCGCTGAAGGAGTCGACCTGCCGCTGTACGTCGGCCGGGTCGGCGACCAGCCCGTAGATGAGGACCGCAGCGATGAGCGCGGGGAACAACGCAAGGAACGCGAAGTAGGCCAGACCCGCGGCCAGCATGGACACGTTGTCCTTCTTGGCTTCGGCGAAGGCGCGCTTCAGCACCTGCAGCCATCCCCGGCTGGGGATCTCCGACGGCCGTTCCGCACCGGCTCCGGGTGGGCCGGCGTCGCCCCGGCGGGTGTCCTTCTCGATGTCTGTGCTCATGGCCCACACAGTTCCCCCATGGTGTCGCGTTCACACCGTCAGGACGGCGGTAGCGTTGTTGCGTGCGTCGCATCCTCCTGTCGCCGGCCTGGCTGATCGGGCACGTCCTCGCGGTGTCCGCCTTCGCGACGTGTCTCTGGCTCGGGTGGTGGCAACTGGCCCGCTTCGAGTCCGAGACCGGGGGGGTGCAGAACGCGGGCTATGCCTTGCAGTGGCCGGTGTTCGGGGCGTTCGCGCTGTTCTTCTGGGCACGGGTGATCAGGTCCGAACTCCATCCGCGGGAGCCCGTCCCCCTACCTTCGACCGGGGGCCCGCGACCGCGCCTCATCCTGGACGAGGACGCGGATCCGGAACTCGCGGCGTACAACCGGTATCTTGCCGAGTTGCACGCCGCGGACTCCGTACCCAAGCGGGGTGAGTGACGGGACTTGAACCCGCGACACCCGGGATCACAACCCGGTGCTCTAACCAGCTGAGCTACACCCACCATGCGGCTGTGGCAGATTACCCGATCGCCGCGGCTACCGCCGCCGCCGTGCTCGGCCCCGGGGGTGGGACGAAGACCGTCCTCCGGTAGTAGCGCAACTCCTCGATCGACTCCTGGATGTCGGCGAGGGCGCGGTGTGCCAGCCCCTTCGTCGGCTGGGCGAAGTAGACCCGGGGGTACCAGCGGCGGCTCAGTTCCTTGATCGAGGAGACGTCGACCATCCGATAGTGCAGGAAGTCGTCCAACTCGGTCATGTCACGGGCGAGATAGCCCCGGTCGGTGGCGATGGAGTTGCCGCACAATGGCGCCGTTCGCGGCTCCGGCACGTGGCTGCGAATGTAGGCCAGCACCTGCGCCTCCGCCTCGGCGACGGTCACCGTCGAGCGGCGAACCTCCTCGGTGAGCCCCGATGCGGCGTGCATGGCCGCTACCACCTCGACCATTCCGTCGAGGTCGCTGTCCTCGGCGTGGATGACGATGTCGACACCTTCGCCGAGAACGGTCAGCTCGGAATCGGTCACGAGCGCCGCGATCTCGATGATCTTGTCCCGCTTGAGGTCCAATCCGGTCATCTCGCAGTCGATCCACACCAGCTTGTCACCCATGCTGCGACCCTACGGGAGGTGCGTCACACGCCGATTAGGCTCTGCCGGCGTACCCGCCGGGCCGGTCGCCGCCGCGACGCCTCGGACGCGTTCCCGCACGCGGTCACACCAGACGGTGCGGCTGATCAGGTCGAAGGGCGTTAGGTTTCGCCGACGCCCTGCGCAAGACCGCCCGCACCTACCCCTCGACCCAGGACTACGACCTGCCAGCGGCGCTGACCGCCCTCGGCATCGGTGAAGCCGTCATGACCGGGATGTCGGAGCGGGGAGCGCCGACCCCGGTGGCCTGGGCCAGGCTGCCGGGGCCACGCTCCCGGATGGCCCCGTCCGACGACGACCCGCAGCGCACGTCGGGAACCCGCGGAGGAACCGAGGGTCGCGCTGTGGCCCCGTCGGGTGAGACCATCGAGGAGATGTCAACCGACCCCCCTCCCGAGGCGTCCTCCGTCGACCTGCCTCCGGGTGAGTCCGCCGAGCGCGTCGCCCTGGGCCGTCGAGCGATGGTGCGCCGCTCTGCTGCAGTGTTGGCCGGTACGGCGGGGCTGCTCGCAGCGCCAGGACTGATGGCCAAGGCCGCCGCCGATCCGGGTGATGCACTGCGCCTCGGCGGGCGGAACAGGGCGGCGGATTCCCAGACCCGGCTGCAGTCCACGACGACGGTCGCCACCCTCTCGGTGCTCAACGAGCGCGTCCGTCGCTACGAGCCGAACGGCGACGTCGACCTCGTCGCCGCGCAGCTGCGACTGGAGACCCCGGTGCCGGGCGCCGCTCGGCCCCAGGTTCCTGACGTGGCGACGATGGCGGCCGGAGACATCGCCGCCGCCGGCGGCCTGCTGTACTTCGGTGCGGAGTCGGGGGGCTTCGACGTCGTCGCCAGTCAGGTTTTCACCTCCTACTTCGCGAACTACCTGCATCCGGTGCCCCCGCGCCACGCCACCGTCCTCGACACGCGCGTCCTGACTGGGGCCGACAGGGAGGGTTTCGCGGCAGCGGACCTGGAAGCCGACGGCCGGCTCGTCGGCGGACGGCGGATCGCGCTGGACCTGCGGGTCCTCGTGAACACGTCGGCAGTCCCGCCGCGGGCCGCCGTCGCGGTCTCCCTGCAGGTTTTCGGCGCCGCGGAGTCCGGGGTGCTGAGTCTCTACCCGGCGCAGACCGTTGCCGACGGGGTGGCAGTCCTGGCGTACGCCGTGCTGCCCGGCACCGTCACCGCGACCGGCGCGCCGTTCGCGCTGCCGGCCAGCGGGGCGGCGATCGTGGGCCTCGACACTGACGACCGGCTGTGGCTGTCGGTGACCAGCGCCGCGCACGTCGTCGTACAGGTGACCGGTCTGTTCGTTCCAGATCCCACGGCTGTCGTGGACACCGCCGAGAGCCTCCTGGAAACCTCGCCCGCTATCCGCAGGGTCCAGCGCCAACGGCGGGCGTTGCGCCGGCTGACCGCGGACAGCCCTGTCTCCAAGTAGCGGCGGGTCATGAGCGCGACCGACAAGCGTTCCGCCGCGGGGCGGTGGACCGGGCTTCGCCGGACGTACTGGACCTCGGGAGCGGTGCTACGTGACACCGGGCCACGCGAGCTGCGGGCGATCTACGGCGCGTGGCTGCTGGCCTTCAGCCTTAAGGTGCTGGGCTCGTCGTGGGACGTCTCGTGGCACTTCCGGTGGTTGCGCGACGACCTCGCCCCGCCGCACCTGCTCAACAGTGCGGGGACCGCCCTCGTGGTCGGACTGGTCGTGTTCCACAGCCACACCGGTTTCGGCGTTGACCGGATCGCATTGCGGTTCATGCAGTGGGGCATCGGCCTGTTCCTGCTGGCTGTGCCGCTCGACCTCATCAATCACGCGATCTTCGGGTTGGACATCACCAGCTGGAGTCCGACGCACGCCGTGCTCTATCTCGGTACCGCTGTCATGCTCGTCGGCGCGCTGCGCGGATGGTGGCTGGGCAGCGAGCCTGGCCGGGGCCGGGATGTGGTGATGCTGGCACTGTGGTTCTTCTTCGTCGAGAACGTCCTGTTCCCCAACCAGCACCAGGAGTACGGCGTGCTGGCGCTGCGCGCGTTCAACGCCGGCGAGCCGACCGCGGAGCAGATCCTGCTCGACTTCGCCCGGTCCCAGGGCAGCAGCCCCGCGGAATTCATGCTGCCGGTGCCGTCGTGGGTGCACCCGGCCTGGCTGGTCTGCGCCGGCCTGCTGAGCCTGCTCATCGCCCGGCGGACGACCAGGATCCCCTGGGCCGCGACCCTCATCGCGGCGGCGTACCTGATCTACCGGTCGGTAACAGGGGTGTCGCTGGTCGCCGCGGACTTCCCGCCGTCGGCGATCCCGTACATGCTGCTCGCCGGAGCCGTCGCGGTTGACGTGGCGACGCGCTACCGGCTCACCGCGCCGGCAGGGGCGGTCGCCGTCACCGCAGTGACGTACGCTGCCGCCCTGCTGCTCCACCAGGTGGCCGTCATCCCGCCGTGGCTGTGGTGGTCGGCTCCCGCTGTCGCGGTCGTCTTCGCTGTGCAGTGGCACGCCACCGACCGGGTCCTCGGGAGCCCCGCCGCCGCCCGCTGGAGCCGGCCGGCCGGCCGGCTGGTCCACCCGGCGCGCTAGGCCGCGCGAGGAAAGGCTCGTGTCGGCGGCGGCGGTGGCCGTGGGAACGAGGGAGCATGTCGTAACGTCCCAGAAGAGCCGGGAGAACCGGCGGAGGACGCAAGCCGGCGGCCCGGCCACTGACCAGGCTGCCGGCGGGAGGCGAGTGGAGGTCGGGGCAGGTGCTCTGTCTGGCACCCATCGAGCTCGTGACCGAGGCGGAGCGGCGCCTGCACCGGGCCGTGAGCGGGCTGGGGCCCGGTACGGGTGTCCTCGGCGGGCTGGTCGTCTTCGTCCCCGTCGTCGACGGTGCGATGCAGCGCCGACAGGCCGACGCGGTTGCCTTCCTCCCGGAAACCGTCGTCGTCGTGCGTGCACTCGGGATGGGGCGGCAGGCTGGAGAGCTGCGGCCCAGCGCCACCGGATCGTGGACCGTTGGCGGGGACATCCTTCGACTCAGCGGGGGTGGCTCGACCCCGGCGGCGCAGCTTCGCAAGGCGGTCGAGCTCATCCACGCGGCCCTGGACTCGGGCGGTCTCGACCCTGGCTCGCCGTCCGCGCTCGCCGCCATCGACGGTGCCATCACCTCGATCCGTGACCGCTCTGCCGGCGGCCCGGTCGCCTGCAGCATGGACGCCGGCGACGTACTGACCGGCCTTCGGCACTGCGCCAACGTCGGCTCGCAGGGCGACACCCGGGTGTGGACCACCGCGGACGTCAAGGCGGCGCTGACGATCTTCGGCCTGCAGGCGCGCGGCCCTTCCGTGGAGGAACTGAACAACGAGGGCTTCCTCTACTCGCCGTACGTGTTGCGAGGGCGGCAGTCCGCGGTGGGCGCGGGCGCCGATCTCGCCCCCGCGCTCAGCCTGCTGTCCGGCTCGTTCGCACCGCCCGCGACGGCGCAGCCGCCGGCGTCACGTCAGGCCCGGCCGACGCCGTCGGCCGCGCCGGTATGGGACGAGCCGGATCGAATGGACGAGCCGGATTCGGGCCAACCCGTGCGGAGCAGCCCGGGCCGGCCCGAGCCGCGCACATCTATGGCCGCCGAGTCGGTGGTGGCTGCTGACGTGGTTCACGAGCCGCAGCAGGAGGACGGCGGCGTGGGTGGGCTCTTCGCCGAGGCGGCAGACCACGACACCGGCACCAAGGCGACGGGGTCGAGCCGAAAGAGTGGCAAACCCCGGTCGCGGCGCTCCTCCCGCCCGCGGCTGTTCGTCGGTGTCGCGGTGCTGCTGGTGTTCGCCGTCGTCGCAGCTCTGGTTTACACGCTGTCGAGCGGTCAGCGCGGGGATGACCCGGAGGGCCCGGCCACCGAAGCGGGCGGGACAACGCCGGCAGCCGGGACCTCGGCAACGACGACCAGCCCCAGCGCCCAACCCACACAGGAGATCGCCGGGTCGACGTACACCCTGGCTGCGGTCCGCAGCGACACCGACTGCGCGGTCAACTCCTACGGCCAGGTCGCCGAATTCTTCGCCGCAACTCCGTGCAGCGGACTGGCCCGGGCGCTGTTCACGACCACTGTGGACGACGCACCAGCCGTGGTGTCGGTGTCCGTCGTGTCGATGCCCGATGAGGCGACCGCGGAGGCGCTGCAGGTGCTGGTGGACACCAGCGGGACCGGCAACGTGAGCGACCTGCTGCGCGCCGGGGTGGAGATCGACGGCGGGCCGGGCGAACTCGTCGCGGCGGTCTACTCCTCCGAGCTGACCGGCACCGTCGTCCGCATCGTCGAGGTCGCCTGGGTAGACGCCGACGCCGACGCCGATGCGAGCCGGCTCGAGGGCGCTGCCGATGATGCACTGCTCCTCGTGGTGGAAAGCGGCTGACGATGCACCTGCTGGTGTTGGGGGGGACGGTCTTCCTGTCCCGGGCGGTGGCAGCCGAGGCGTTCGCGCGTGGGCACCGCGTGACCTGCGCGGCGCGCGGGGTGTCTGGCAGCGTGCCAGAGGGGGCAACGCTGGTGCGCGTGGACCGGGACGCTCCGAACGGCCTGGACCCGCTGGCCGGACAGGATTTCGACGCGGTGGTCGACGTCGAGTCGATGTCGGTCACCCGAGTACGCCGGGCGTTGACAGCACTCGGCGCGGGGGTCGCTCACTGGACTTTCGTGTCGACGTGCTCGGTGTACGCCGACAACGAGACGCCAGGGCAGCGCGCGGAGTCGGCGAGCCTGCTCGATCCGGCCGCGGATGACGCCGACGAGACCGACCGGGCGCTCTACGGCCAGCTCAAGGTGGCCAGTGAGAACGCCGTACGGGCGGCGGTGGGCGATCGGGCATTCCTCTGCCGGCCTGGGCTCATCGTGGGGCCCGGTGATCGCTCCGATCGGTTTGGCTACTGGCCGGCCCGGCTCTGTGCCGGTGGCCGCTTCCTGGCGCCCGGAAGTCCGGAGAATTGGGTGCAGTTCATCGACGTCAGGGATTGCGCGGCCTGGATCGTCACCGCCGCCGAGCAGGGGCTCGTGGCCACGCTGGACGCCGTCTGCCCGCCGGTGCGCTGGGGTGAGTGGCTGGCCGCCATGGTCCGCGCGGTCGGTTCCGACGCCGAGCCGAGCTGGGTGCCGCAGGAGTTCCTCCTCGAGCAGGGCGTCACCCCGTGGATGGGCCCGGGGTCCCTGCCGCTGTGGTTGCCGATGCCCGAGCACGGGGGCTTCATGACCCGTGACGTCGCCGGCTCGTTGGCGGCCGGTTTGCACATCCGGCCGCTGGCGGACACCGCAACCGCGAGTCTGGCCTGGGAGCAGCAGCTCGGGCTGGACCGCGAACGGCGTACCGGTATCACCCGGGATAACGAGGGCGAGTTGCTGAGCCGTTACGACGAGGGGGTGTTCCGCGCGCGCATCGTCTGACGAAGGAAGCGTCGATCCCCCAATCGGGTGAAGGCGCTGATCTGTATCGCCGAAAGTAACTCTGTGTGGTTGTATGTCGCTAGGGACGCAACAAGCGGTGTCAGGCGTCACCTGCTCGACAACATTGTCACTAGGAGTGAACGTGCACACCCGACGATCCCTTGCCGTCCTGTCGATTGTCTTGATTGCGCTGCTGGCTGCGTCGGGGTCGGGAACAGCAAATGCAGGACCGATGAACTGGCTGAAGAAGTACCAGGCCCAGTTCCTCGACCCGCAGGCCGACATCGGTAACGTCGACATCCCACCCCCGGTTACCGCCAACCACCACGGCGGTCACCGCACGTCGACCACCGCTGCCGGTGCCTACGAATCCGGATTCACGCCGCTGCCGCCGGAGACCGGCGGGCAGTGGGACTACCTGCCGGCGTTTCCGCGGCAGTTCAACGCCCTCCACGTCGTCGCCGGCGCGAACGGGAAGATCCTGCTCATCGCCGGCTCGGGCAAGAACAAGGCCAACTTCACCGCCGGCACGTTCACCAGCTACATCTGGGACCCGGTCAGCGATCAGCGACGGCAGATCCCCACCCCGGTGGACATGTTCTGCTCCGGCCACGCCCTGCTGCCCGACGGCCGTGCCCTCGTCGGCGGTGGAACCGCGTCGTACGCGCCGTTCAAGGGCATCCCGGCGCTGTACGCCTTCAATTTCACGACCGAGCAGTACGAGGAACTGTCCCCGCTGGAGGTCGGCCGCTGGTACCCGACGGCAGTCACCGACTCCGACGGGCGCGTTCTGTTCGTGGCCGGCTTCGACGAGAACGGGATCAAGACCAACATCACCGAATCCTTCGACTACCGGACGGACACGCTCACCCGGGTGCCCAGCATGAAGAGTCTGCCCAACTACCCGCACCTGCACCTTGCAGCCAACGATCAGTTGTTCGTCGCCAACACGCTGCAGCCGGGGTTCTGGGATCCTTATGCGGACACCTACACCCGGGTCACCGGCTTCATGGGCCCCAGTCTGACCAGCGCCACGATGGCGTCGTGCTTTGTCGGCGATGTGCGCGATCAGAATCTCATGGTGCTCGGCGGCGGCTGGCCCGCGACGAACATCACCCGGATCATCGACCTCGACGAGCCGACCCCGACCTATCGGCAGGGGCCGACCCTCGGCGCAGCCAAGGCCTACGTCAGTTGTGTCAACCTGCCCGACGGCACGCTGTTCGAGGCCAACGGCGGCAGCTCCAACACCATCGCCGGGGCCAGCTCCGAGGCAGCGATTCTGACGTCCGTGGACGCGGAATGGACGCCGGTCAACCCGTTGCCCGAGGGCGAGCACAGGGTGTACCACTCCTTGCTCTTCCTGCTGGACAGCGGCCAGGTGATCAGCACGACGTCCAATCCGAAGAACCAGGCTCGCAACGGCTCGGTATTGGTCTATTCCCCGCCGTACCTCTTCCAGGGCGAGCGTCCGGTGATCACCTCGGCTCCGGCCGCGGTGACCTACGGCGGCAGCTATCAGGTGAGCGCGACCGCCACGGACGCGACAGTGGACCGGATGACCCTGACCGCGGCACCGTCACCGACGCATTCACTGGACTCCAACCAGCGGTACGTGTCCCTCCCCGTGATCAACGGAGCGATCACGATGCCGACGTCCGGCGCGATTCTCCCGCCCGGCTGGTACCGGCTCTGGGCAGTCGACTCCCTTGACCGTCCCTCAATAGCCACGTGGATTCACCTGTCCTGACGGCGGCCTGGCTGCGTCCGGCGCTGGTGATCAGCGCAGGCGGATGATGCTGCCGCTGACCAGCCAGGCCTCCGCGGAGCACAGCCAGCAGACGACGGCTGCGACATCGGCAGGGGCGGCCACATGGAAGTGGCCTGCGCTCGTGCGCACGAACTCGCGGACGTCGTCGGTGACCCAGCCGGTGTCCGTGACCGGCGGATAGACGACGTTGGCGGTGATCCCCTCGTCGCCGAGTTCTGCGGCGGCGGACATGGTGTAGTTCTCCTGCGCCGCCTTGGCGGCGCCGTAGGACACCTCGGTCGGGAAGCCCTCCGGTCCGCCGGAGGTCACGCCGACGATCCGTCCCCATGAACCGGCACGGGCTCGATGCCGGGCAGCGAACTCGGCGATGAGCAGAGCAGCCGCCCGTGCGTCCACGAGATAGTTGCCGTCGATGCTGTCGGCCGTCACCGTGCCCGTCCCCCGACCGTGCGGGTCGCGGCGGGAAGCGCCGAAGCTGTCCTGCGACCAGCCGCTCGCGTTGTTCACCAGGATGTCGACCGGGCCGAGATCGGCTTCGGCCCGGTCGAAGAGCAGTGCCGGGGCCTCGGGGTCGCGCAGATCGGCCTCGACGGCCACCGCCCGCCCGCCGCCGGCCCGGATCTCGGCAGCAACGTTCGCCGCCGGCCGCGCCCGGTTGGCGGCGTACGCGGCCGGCACCGCGTCATCGACGGTGGGCGACATGCGCAGTCCGGTGACCACCACACCGGCTCCGGCATCGGCCAGGGTGCGGGCCGTCGCGGCCCCGATTCCGTGGTTGGCGCCGGTGACGATGGCGACGTGGCCGTCGAGGTCTCTCCGATGAACCTGCACCCGCTCAGCATGGCGGGTTGCGCGTCGCCTGATGACGGCACCGGCCGAGGCACCAGCGGCGACTCAGGTCGGCGGGGTGTCCTCGCGCATTCCCCAGGGTGAGCCGTAGTCGTTGAGCAGGTCCAGGAAGGGCTTGGGCGGCATCGCTTCCGGGCCGAGCACGCCGGCCCCCGACCAGACACCGGAGGCGATCAACTCCAGCGCCACCACCGGGTTGATCGCGGTCTGCCAGACAACGGCCTGGGCGCCGTACTCCCGCATAGACCACTCGTTGTCGACGACGTGGTAGAGGTAGACGGCTCGGGGTGAACCGTCCTTGCCCGCGCCCGTCACCCACAGCCCGGCGCAGGTCTTGCCGGACATCGCCTCGCCCAGTCCCGCCGGGTCGGGTAGGCAGGCGGCCACGACGTCGCGCGGGGAAACCTGCACCCCGCCGACGGACACCTTCTCCGTGCGGTCCAGACCGATCTTGTGCAGCACGCGCAGGACGTTGATCACCTCCTCGCCGAGCCCGTACTTGAAAGTCACCCGGTCGGCCTCGACCCATCGGGGCATCAGCAGCACCTCTTCGTGCTCGACGTTGACGCACTCGACCGGTCCGATGCCGTCAGGAAAGTCGAAGACTTCCGGTTCGCTGAACGGCGCCGTGGTGAACCAGCCACGGTCCCGCTCGTAGATCACCGGTGGGTTGAGGCACTCCTCGATCGTCGTCCAGATGGAGAATGACGGTGCGAAGTCGTGACCGGCCACCTCGATGTTGGCGCCGTCCCGTACCCCCAACTCTGTGATCCGGGAGAACAACTCGTCCGCCGCATAGCGCGCGAACACGTCGGACAACCCGGGCTCGACGCCGATCCCGACCAGCGCCAGCCGGCCCGCAGACTCCCAGTCGGTGGCCATCTCGAACTGCTCGTCCCCGAGCTTGACCCCGGTCCTCTCGTACGGCGCCTCAGGATGTGGCTTGGACAGGGACATCGCCATGTCCAGGTAGTTCGCCCCGCCGGTGAGGGCGGCGCGGAACAACGGCATCACGAACCGCGGATCTGTGGCATTCATCAGGACGTCGCAGCGATGCTCGGCCAACAGAGCGGCGACTCCGGCTTCGTCGGTGGCGTCAACTTGTGCGGCGACGAACCGATCGTCGTCGACGGCTGCCACAGCCTGGTCGGCGCGCGCCCGGTCGTAGTCGGCGACCACCACGGCGTCGAAGAAGTCCCGGCGTACGGCGATCCTGACGAAGGCGCCCCCGACCCCGCCGGCCCCGACAAGCAGTATGCGCATGGTCACTCCTTTGGTAGCCCCGGCCGACCTGTGTGGCCGCACTCTAGACAGGGGTGGCGAGACCGGGTCTGATGGTGCGTCGGCGTCGCGCCGGCTCATCGCCAGGAGGCCGCATGTCGCCGCAGCACCAGCACTCCGATACGGCAGAGAACGCGGGGCCCACACTCAAGCCGGGCGCCATCGGATTCATCGACGCCCTGGTCATCGGCCTGGCCTCGACGTCCCCGGCGTACACGTTGGCGGCCATAATCGGCCCGGTCGTTGCTCTGGTCGGCATCTACGCGCCGGGCATACTGGTCGCCTCGTTCGTCCCGATGCTTCTGATCGCATCGGCGTTTTACTACCTCAACAAGGTCGACACCGACTGCGGTACGACGTTCTCCTGGGTGACCCGCGCGATGGGACCGTGGCTGGGTTGGCTCGGTGGCTGGGCGATCGCCATGACCGGCGTGCTCATCGTCGCCTCGCTCGCCGACACCGGGGTCCGCTTCGGGTTGCTGGCGCTGGGCCTGGACGACGCCGCCGACACGTACTGGATCGTCACGGTGCTCACCGTCCTGCTGGTCCTGGTGATGACCGCGCTCTGCGTGCTGGGGACCGAACTGTCGGCCAGGGTGCAGAACATTCTCATCCTCGCCCAGGTCGTCTCCCTGCTGGTCTTCGCTGCCGTTGCGCTGGTGCGCGGGGTCTCCGGGGACAGCTCGCTGGACTCCATCGACCCGTCCTTCGCGTGGCTGAACCCGTTCGGCGAGGGCGGCGCCGCGCTGACCGGCGGACTTCTGCTCGGTGTATTCGCGTACTGGGGTTGGGAATCGGCGGTCAACCTTTCCGAGGAGACCACCGACTCCGCGTCGACGCCCGGCAAGGCCGCGATCGCATCGACGGTGGTGCTGCTGGTCACCTACGTGGCGGTCGCCTACGCCGTCGTCGCGTACGCAGGCACGAACTTCCTCACCGAGAACTCGGAGGAAGAGGAGTACATCTTCGCGTTGCTGTCCACCGAGGTCATGGGTGGCTGGGACTGGGTGGTGCTGGTCTCGGTCTCCACCGCCGCGATCGCCTCCACCCAGACCACGATCCTGCCGGCCTCGCGGACCGGCCTCTCGATGGCCCGGCGAGCCGCGCTGCCAAAGCACTTCGCCCGCATCAACCCTCGATTCCGTACGCCGGACGTCTCCACCTGGTGGGTCGCCGTCATCTCGATCATCTGGTATCTGGTGGTCGGCCGGATCAGCGAGAACGCGTTGTTCGACACCTTGACGGCACTGTCGCTGTTGATCGCGTTCTACTACTCGCTGACCGGGATCGCCTGCGCGGTCTACTACCGGCGGCACCTGACCGAGAGCGCGAAGAACATGGTGCTCATCGGCATCGGGCCGCTGATCGGTTCGGCGCTGCTGATCTGGCTGCTGATCGAGTCGGTGTTCGATCTCGCCGACGCGGAGAACTCTTACGGCGGTCAGTCCTGGTTCGGGTTGGGTCCGCCGCTGGTGATCGGGATCGGGATCTTCCTGGTCGGCGTGGTGCTGATGTTCGTCTGGCGGTCACAGAACAAGAAGTTCTGGCAGGAGAAACCCGGGGTGGCCGATCCTGATCTGGTGCACGGCGTCGCGACCGCCAAGCCGGATCCGCTCGACGCGGGGGGACCGGCGTCATGAGCATCGCCGACGTATTCACCGCCGCGGAGGCGTCATGAGCATCGTGTTGGGGTACGACGAATCGCCCGGTGCCCGGCAGGCGTTGCGCACGGCGATCGCGTTAGCCAAGCGGTTCGACGAAACGCTCGTGCTCGTGCACGGCGTGGCTCCGCCCGGTGGCGTCGGTGAGGAGTTCCGGAGCCATCAGGACGCGTTGACCGAGATCGGCCGTGCCGCGGTCGAGCACGCGGTCGAGGAAGCGGAGAAAGCCGGGGTGCAGACCGTTGTCGAGATGATCGGAGACCGGCCGGCGCAGGCGCTGATCGCGGCGGCGGACAAGCACGACGCCCAGGTCATCGTGGTCGGAACCTACGGCGAGAGCCCCCTGCGCGGCGCGATGCTCGGGTCCACGCCCCACAAACTCCTGCACCTGTCCTCGCGACCGGTGCTCTGCGTCCCGGCGTACCACGAGAACGTCTGAGGCCGCTGCGGGAGGATCACCGCATGGCTCACTACGGACCTCAGTTCGGACCGGACATCACCTTCCTCGGCATCGACCGGTGTGCCCTCGACGAGCTGACGCCGGACAGCGGCGTGGACGTGGTCATCGTGGGTGCCCCTTTCGATGGCGGGACATCGCACCGGTCGGGAACCCGATTCGGCCCGATGGCGATCCGGATGACCGACTACCTTCCGCACGACGGCACGCGACCCAGCCTGGCGTTGCGCGCCGACGGCTTGCAGGACCTCCGCGTCGTCGACGCCGGTGACGTCGAGATGCCACCCGGTGACATCGTGGCGGCACTCGGCGCGCTGGAGGCGGCGGTGGAGACGATCGTCCGCGCCGGCGCCATCCCTCTCGTGCTGGGCGGTGACCACTCGATCGCCTATGCCGACGCCAAAGGGGTTGCCAATGTGCTGGGTTACGGCAACGTCTCGATGATCCACTTCGACGCGCATGCCGACACCGGCGACATCGCCTTCGGCTCGCTGTGGGGGCACGGTCAGCCGATGCGCCGACTGATCGAGTCCGGCGCGCTGGCCGGGAACCGGTTCCTGCAGATCGGGCTAAGGGGGTACTGGCCAGGCCCGGAGACCCTGAAGTGGATGGCCGAGCAGGGCATGCGCTCGTACGAGATGACCGAGATTGGGCATCGTGGGCTGGACGCCTGCCTGACCGAAGCCTCGGCCATCAGCATCGACGGGTGCACGGGCGTGTTCCTGTCCGTCGACATCGACGTCTGCGACCCGGCGCACGCACCCGGCACCGGTACGCCGGAGCCCGGCGGACTGTCCGCACGCCAACTGCTCGACGCGGTGCGGCGGCTCTGCCTCGAGCTGCCCGTCGTCGGGATCGATATCGTCGAGGTCAGCCCGCCGTACGACCACGCCGACATCACCGCCGCCCTGGCGAACCGGGTGGTGCTGGAGGCTCTCTCGGCGCTGGCCCGCAAGCGACGGGACCAGCGAGACGGCACCAGCTGGGATCCGGCGACACCGCTACTGGAAGGACGGGGTCGATGAGCGCGCATCCGCTGGATCCGTTGTCTGCCGCGGAGTTCCGGCAGGTGGTCGCGGTACTGCGGCGGGACCGCGGGGTGGACGAGGCGTGGCGGTTCGCCTCCATGGAGCTGAAGGAACCGGCGAAGGATGCGGTACGGGCCTTCGACAAGCTGGCCGGCTCGTCGACGCCGGACCGGGAGGCCAGGGTCGTCTGCTGGAGCCGGACGGAGCAGGTGACCTACCGGGCACTGGTCTCCCTCACCGAGGATGCCGTCCTGTCCTGGACCGAGGTACCCGGCGAGCAGCCGAACATGACTGTCGATGAATGGCACGAGGCCCAGCACATCCTGCTCGGGGACCCGAACGTCGTCGCCGCCCTGGCCAAGCGAGGCATCACCGACCTGTCGACCGTGCTCATGGACACCTGGACCTACGGTCACTCCCTGATCCCGGCAGAGTTCGCGGGTCGTCGCCTCGGGTGGACCGACACCTGGATTCGGGCATCGGAGACCGGAAACCCCTATGCGCACCCGGTGAACGGCCTGCACGTCGTCCTCGACATGAACACCATGGACGTGCTGCGCATCGAGGACACCTTCGTGGTCGAGCCGCCGGAGGTGATGGGGGAGTACCAGCCAGCACTCGTCCCCGGGCTGGTGCAACGCACCGACCTGCGGCCACTGGAGGTGCATCAACCTGAAGGGTCGTCAGTGACGGTCGACGGGAGCGAGGTGCGCTGGCAAAGGTGGTCGATGCGGCTGGGCTTCAACTACCGCGAGGGACTGGTCATCCACCGGGTGGCCTACGACGACGGCGGGGTCGAACGCCCGGTGGCGCACCGGATGTCCTTCGCGGAGATGATCGTGCCGTACCGCGACCCCAGCGAGGACCACTACCGCCGGACCGCGTTCGACATCGGTGAATGGGGCCTCGGCTTCATGACCACGTCGCTGGAGCTCGGCTGCGACTGCCTGGGTGAGATCAGCTACCTGGACGCCGTGCTGCACGACAGCCGCGGAACGCCGTACGAGATTCCGAACGCGATCTGCATCCACGAGGAGGACGACGCGGTCCTTTGGAAGCACGTGGACGAGAAGGCCGGAGCGGAGGTACGCCGGTCCCGGCGGCTCGTGGTGTCCTTCCACGCGACGGTGGCGAACTACGAGTACCTCGTCTACTGGCGCTTCTACCAGGACGCGACGATCGAGTGCGAGGTCCGGGCGACCGGCATCATGGTGACGAGCCATGTCACAGCGGGCGATCCGATGCCGGCGACCGGCACCGTCGTCGACGAGCGCACGTACGCGCCGTTCCACCAGCACTTCATCGTCGCCCGCCTGGACATGGAGGTCGACGGTCCGGACAACACCGTCGTGGAGTGTCACAGTGCCGCGGTGCCGATCTCCGCGGATAACCCGTACGGCCTGGCGCTGGTCGAGCAGCGGACTCCGCTGCGCACGGAGTCCGATGGGAAACGTGACTACGACTGGGCCAGTCAACGGTCATGGAAGGTGGTCAACCCCGGACACGTCAACCGGCTGGGTGTCTCGCCCGCCTACAAGCTGGTGCCCGGCGGGGCGTTTCCGGCCATGTTCGATCCTGCGGCGCCGATGCTTGCCAGGGCGGGCGTCATCGGCCACACCCTCTGGGTCACCCCGTTCGATCCCGAACAGCGGTGGCCGGCGGGGGAATTCTGCAACCAGAGCACCGGCGATCAGGGGCTGCCGGCGTGGACCGAGGCGAATCGCTCGATCGAGAACACCGACATCGTGCTCTGGTACGTGTTCGGCCTTCACCACATCACCCGTCCCGAGGACTGGCCGGTCATGCCGGCGGACATCGTGTCCTTCCAGCTCAAGCCGTTCGGGTTCTTCGAGCGCAACCCCGCCCTGGATCTCGCTCCGAGCGCCGGATCGCACTGCAGCTGATCAGGAGGTGCCACCGGGAACGGATCCTGGCATTGTTCAGCTATGACCTCGACAAGTGAAATGCGCAGACTGGAAAACCTGATCGACGGTGCATCCCGGCCGTCGGCGGACGGCCGTACCAGCGAGGTGATCGACCCGACGAACGGTCAGGCGTATGCACAGGCACCGATCAGCGGGCAGGCCGACATCGACGCGGCCATGGACGCCGCGGCGGCCGCGTTCGAGAAGTGGCGGGACACGACGCCCTCGGATCGGCAGCGCGCGATGCTGAAGATCGCCGACGCGATCGAGACGCGCGCCGATGACATCGTCCGGGTGGAGAGCCAGAACACGGGCAAGCCGATCGGGCTGACCACGAGCGAGGAGTTGCCGCCGGCCGTCGACCAGATCCGCTTCTTCGCCGGCGCAGCCCGGGTGCTGGACGGGCGGGCGTCGGCGGAGTACCTGGCCGGGCACACGTCGTGGATCCGCCGCGAGCCCGTGGGTGTCTGCGCCCAGGTGACCCCGTGGAACTACCCCTTCATGATGGCCGTGTGGAAGTGGGCCCCGGCCATCGCAGCCGGAAACACCGTGGTGCTCAAGCCCTCCGACACCACCCCGGCCTCGACGTTGCTGATGGCCGAGATCATGAATGAGCACCTTCCCGAAGGCGTGTTCAACGTGGTCTGCGGCGACCGCGACACCGGCCGCATGCTCGTCAGCCACCGGACCCCCGCGATGGTGTCGATCACCGGCAGCATCCGCGCCGGGTCGCAGGTGGCCGAGGCGGCGGCCAAGGACATCAAGCGCGTCCACCTCGAGCTCGGCGGGAAGGCGCCGGTGGTGGTCTTCGACGACGCCGACCTGTCCAACGCGGCGGAGAACATCGCGATCGCCGGCTACTTCAATGCCGGTCAGGACTGCACT
>JACDAB010000158.1 GCA_013695665.1 Geodermatophilaceae bacterium
CCGGAGAAGTGGGTTCGTGATCAGGTCGAGACGTACGAAGGCTCCGGTGGAACGGCCGGAACCATGATGCGCACGATGCCGGTGGTCATCCTGACCACCGTCGGAGCCAAGTCGGGCAAGCTGCGCAAGATCCCATTGATGCGCGTCGAGCACGACGGCCGCTATGCGGTGGTCGCCTCCCTCGGCGGCGCCCCCAAGCACCCGGTCTGGTACTACAACCTGCTCGCCAACCCTCAGGTGGAGTTGCAGGACGGGCCGGTCCGCAGCGACATGACCGCGCGCGAACTCTCCGGCGAGGAGCGGGCTCAGTGGTGGGAGCGAGCCGTCGGCGCGTTTCCCGACTACGCCGGCTACCAGGAAGGCACCGAACGGGTGATCCCGGTGTTCGTACTCGAGCCCGCGGCAGCCTGAGGCCTCGCGAGCCCTGCCCGGCTAGAAGTTTCTCGGCGTGTCTCGCGGAGATCCTAGATCGCTTTAGAGACCTCGATACGCTGCCGGGCCATGGATCCCGTGCGCAATCCCTACGCCCCGGGGGCCGGGCAGCGCCCACCGGAGCTCGCCGGCCGTGACGCGGAGCTGGCGCAGTTCGACGTCGTACTGGAGCGCATCGCCCGAGGCCGGCCCGAGCGGTCCCTGATCCTCACCGGGCTTCGTGGCGTCGGTAAGACCGTGCTGCTCAACCAGCTGCGGTCGGCGGCGATCGGGCGCGGCTGGGGGACCGGCAAGATCGAGGCCCGACCCGAACAATCCCTGCGCCGGCCGATCTCCAGCGCCCTGCACATGGCGGTACGCGAACTGGCCGCGCGGCATCGCGATCCCACCCGGATCGAGGACTTCCTCGGTGTCCTGAAGGCGTTCGCACTGCGGGACTCCGCCGGGGGCAAGGTGCGCGACCGCTGGCAGCCGGGCATCGACGTACCGGCGGCCACCGGGCGAGCTGACTCAGGCGACATCGAGATCGACCTCGTCGAGCTGTTCAGCGACGCCGCAACGCTCGCTCGGGACGTCGGTGTCGGGATCGCCATGTTTGTCGATGAGATGCAGGATCTCGGGTCGGCTGACGTGTCCGCAGTCTGCGCGGCGTGCCATGAGTTGGCTCAGGCCGGGGCGCCGCTGATCGTCGTCGGTGCCGGTCTGCCGCACCTGCCCGCCGTCCTGTCCAGCAGCAAGAGCTACTCCGAGCGGCTCTTCCGCTACCTGCGTATCGACCGGCTGGACCGCGCCGCCGCCGACCTCGCCCTCCGCGCTCCGGCGGACCGCGAGGGCGTCGATTTCACGACCGAGGCGCTGGACAGCCTGTACGCCGCCGCCGACGGCTACCCGTACTTCGTGCAGGCCTACGGGAAGGTCTCCTGGGATGCCGCCGCCACGTCGCCGATCACGGCCGAGGACGTCCGGGTCGGCTCCCCCGCCGCCGAGGCGGAGCTGGCGGTGGGCTTCTTCGGCGCGCGCTACGACCGCGCGACGCCGGCCGAGCGGGAGTACCTGCGGGCGATGGCCGACCTGAGCGCCGAGGACAGCTCGGTGGCCACCGCCGAGGTGGCGCACGCTCTGGGGCGCCGACCCGCCTCGCTGTCCCCCGCACGGGACACGCTGATCAAGAAGGGCCTGGTCTACTCCGCCGAGCGGGGCTCGATCGCCTTCACGGTGCCGCACTTCGGCCGGTACCTCCGCGCCCAGCCGACCTAGCCCACCGCACAGTGGTTCTGGCAACTACGTTGCAGGGCATGGCACCAGTCTCGGAGATCTTCGACACCGCAGCATGGGCCGCGGTCGACGCGTTCGACTTCGCCGA
This sequence comes from Geodermatophilaceae bacterium, assembly GCA_013695665.1. Lineage (GTDB taxonomy): Bacteria > Actinomycetota > Actinomycetes > Mycobacteriales > Geodermatophilaceae > JACCTY01. The sequence goes on from JACDAB010000158.1 coordinate 1,796, forward strand.
CATCACCTACCACCGCGCCGTGGACGCAGGTGTCGTCCGGATCGCGTTCGACCGCCCCGACGTGCGCAACGCCTTCCGTCCACAGACCGTCGACGAGCTGCTCCTAGCCCTTGACCACGCCCGACTGACGACCGATGTCGGCTGCGTCCTGCTGACCGGGAACGGACCGTCCACAAAGGACGGTGGCTGGGCGTTCTGCTCCGGCGGCGACCAGCGGGTGCGCGGGAAGGCGGGCTACGAGTACGGCAATCAAACGGACCGCGGTAAGGCCGCGGACAAGCATCTAGGCGGCGGGCGGCTGCACATCCTCGAGGTGCAGCGGCTCATCCGCACGATGCCGAAGATCGTCATCGCCGTGGTGCCCGGGTGGGCCGCCGGCGGCGGGCACAGCCTGCACGTGGTCTGCGACCTGACCATCGCCTCCGCCGAGCATGCCCGCTTCAAGCAGACCGACTCCGATGTGGGCAGCTTCGACGGCGGATATGGCTCGGCGTTCCTGGCCCGGCAGGTCGGCCAGAAGTTCGCCCGGGAGATCTTCTTCCTCGGCTCGACGTACGACGCGGCGGAGGCCCACCGGATGGGGATGGTCAACGCGGTGGTGCCCCACGACGAGTTGGAGCGTACGGCGCTGGATTGGGGCCGGCGGATCATAGCCAAGAGCCCGACCGCGCAGCGGATGTTGAAGTTCGCCTTCAACGCGGTGGACGACGGCATCGCCGGCCAGCAGGTCTTCGCCGGTGAGGCCACTCGCCTGGCGTACATGACCGAGGAAGCGGCGGAGGGCCGGGACTCGTTCCTGGGCAAGCGCCCGCCGGACTGGTCGGCGTACCCCTGGCACGCCTAAGCCCGCGCTACACCGAATCCGGGTACGCGGGAGGGCCGCAGGCCAACGCCGGTCAATGCGATAGGCCGCGACTACCTGGCCGGGGTCGCCGGCCAGTCTGACGCGAAACAGGCGATGGTCGAGTTCCTGACCATCGGCTGGTTCTCACTCGCCGGACCCATGATCGACACCAGGCCACACATTGAGCGGTCTGGCATGTGGCTGCACCGGCAGGTCCGGTCCGACACGCCGATGGCCGGGAGGCCATGTGTGGGCGGGTGTCGATCATGAACGGTTTGCTGAGACCCGCAGCGCCGCCAGCTCGGCCAGCACCGCGGCGGCGTCCTCGGGCGTGTCCACCCGGTACGCCGCCCGTGTCTCGCCGGGACCGACCTTGACGCCCACGTCCTGAGGGGTCAAGACGGCGAAGGCGTCCTCGTCGGTCACGTCGTCGCCGAGGAAGAGGACCGCGTCGGCCTCGGCCGCCGAGCGCAACGTCACAAGCGCGGAGCCCTTGTCGTTGGGGGCGACCCCGACCTCCACGATCTGCTTGCCGTGCGCGACGCGCAGATCCGGCCACCGGGCCAGCCGTTCGGTGAGTTCGGCGCCGGCTGCCGCAGCGTCCTCGCGCGACGCCCGGCGTACGTGCAGCACCGCGTTGACCGGCTTGCGCTCGACCAGCACACCCGGGTAGCAGCCGGCGACGTCCTCCATCGTCTCGGTCACTGCGGCCAGCACGCCGGCCCGCTCGACATCCAGACCCGCCACCGGGCCGGTGGACCATTCCGCTCCATGGCTGCCGACCAGCCGGGCCGGTGGGCCCAGCCCGGACAGCGCGGTGAGTTCGGCCAGTGCGCGCCCGGAGACCAGCGCCACGAACGTGTCCGGCAGCCCGCCGAGCAGCCGCAGCGCCTCGATCGCTGCCGGCAACGGTCGGGCCGCGCCAGGATCGGCGACGATCGGGGCGAGCACGCCGTCGAAGTCGCTGGCGACGAGCAGCCGGGGGGCAGCCGAGAGCCCGGCCAGCGCGCCCGCCAGGTCGCTTACCACCTCACTCGGCTCGGTCGCTCACGCGGCGCGCTCACCCAGAGCGGTGAAGAACGATTCCGCCCAGTATTCGAGGTCGTAGCGCCGTACGGTGCGGCGCATCGCCCGCATCCGGCGCGCGGCGGCGCCCGGGGGCAACTCCAGCGCCTCGCGCAGGGCGGTCTTGACGCCGACGATGTCGTGCGGGTTCACCAGGAACGCCTGCCGAAGCTCGGCGGCGGCTCCGGCGAACTCCGAGAGCACCAGCGTCCCACCGAGGTCACCGCGGGCGGCCACGTACTCCTTGGCGACGAGGTTCATGCCGTCCCGGTACGGCGTGACCGCCATGACGTCGGCGGCCCGGTAGAGCGCAGCGAGTTCCTCCCGCGGCATGAACTGATGGAGGTAGTGGACGGCCGGGCCGCCGATGCCCCCGTAGTCGCCGTTGATGTTGCCGACGGTTCGCTCGATGTCTTCCCGCATCGTCACGTAGTGCTCGATCCGCTCACGGCTGGGCGTGGCCACTTGCACCAACACGGTCTGCGGGGCGCTGATCGAACCGTCCTCGAGCAACTCCCGGAAGGCCCGCAGTCTCACGCCGATGCCCTTGGTGTAGTCCAGCCGGTCCACCCCGAGGATGACCTTGTCCGGTTCGCCGAGTTCCCGGCGGATCTGCGCCGCCCGCTGCACCACCTCAGCCGATGAGGCGAGCTCGTCGAAGGCCCTGGTGTCGATGGAGATCGGAAAGGCCGACGCGTGCACGCTCCGTCCCTCGTGCTGCAGCACACTGCCGGTGGCCCGCAGTCCCAGCAGCCGGCGCGCGATCTGCAGGAAGTTCTGCGCCCCCATGGGCCGCTGGAACCCGACCAGGTCTGCCCCGAGCAGCCCGGTCATGATCTGCCGCCGCCAGGGCAGCTGCATGAACAGCTCCATCGGCGGGAACGGGATGTGCAGGAAGAAGCCGATCCGCAGATCCGGGCGGGCCTGCCGCAACATCTGCGGGACCAGCTGCAGTTGATAGTCGTGCACCCACACCGTCGCGCCGCCGGCGGCCGCCGCGGCCGCGGCGGCCGCGAACCGCTCATTGACCTGCACGTAGGAGTCCCACCACGAACGGTGAAACTCCGGCGGCTGGACGACATCGTGATAGAGCGGCCACAGCGAGGCGTTGGCGAAGCCTTCGTAGTAGCGGTCGATCTCCTCGACCGAGAGCGGGATCGGGACGAGGTGCAGCCCATCGTGGTCGAACTGCGCAGGGGCCGGTCCGGGAGCGCCCGACCAGCCCAGCCACGCACCGGAGCGCTGGCGCATGAAGGGCTCCAGCGCAGTAACCAGGCCCCCGGGACTGCGCTGCCAGCGGGTCCGGCCATCCGGGCCGGTCACCTGGTCCACCGGCAACCGGTTGGCCACGATGACGATCGAACTTCGGGGGGAACTCGCTGCGGGCACGCCCGGGACCAAGCTCCTCTCCGATCTGAGTGCACCCAGCCTAACGGCCGGTGCTCCTCGCCGCAGACCGAGCGGCGGGCCACGGTCAGCGCCGGGTGGGGGGCTTGCCCTGCTCAAGCGCGGCCTCAGCGACGACCGGGTCGTACGCGCAGGAGGACTCCAACGACTGCACGACCGGCGGTGCCGTCGTCGGCGCCGGCACTTGCGTCGGCGGCTCGGAGGTGGCGGTCGGCTCGCTGGAGGGTGGAGCTGGCGACGGCGCGGGCGGATCCAGTGCGTCGCGGACCGTGGCTCGGATGAGGTCGTAGTCGGCGTACGCCGGGGTGATCACCGAGTTGTCGAAGACGACGCTGGTCGTCTGGCCGTCCTGGATCCGTGTCGACAGGTCGACGAACGCGGGCAGCAGCGCCTGCGGGATGTCAGTGCTGACGATGTCCTTGGTGGTGGCGGCAAGTTCCTGATACTGGCTCAGCACGGTGACCGGGTCGGCCTGGTCGATGACCGCATTGATGACGCAGCGCTGACGGTCCATCCGGTCGTAGTCCGAGGAGCCGAACCGGCCGCGGGCGAACCACAGCGTCTCGAAGCCGTTGAGCTGCTGGTTGGGGCCGGGCTCCAGATAGTCATCCGGGCGCTGGCCAAGGCTGTCGACGCCTCCGATCGGGACCCAGCTGTTGATGTTGACGGTGACCCCGCCAAGGGCATCTGTGAGCTGCCTAAAACCCTCGAGGTTGACCAGCAGGTAGTAGTCGACGTTCAGGCCGAGGGCCTCGCCCACCCCGAGCTTCAGGGCATCGGCGCCGAGGTCGTCGGTGGGGCCGAGGATGTCGGGATGTTCGGCCGGGACAACGCTGTAGACCGCGTTGAGCAGTGGCTCACCCACGCTCACCGCGAAGCCGTCGGGATAGACCTCGCGCAACGGTCCGGGCGGGAAGGGAAGGTTCTCCAGGTTGCGTGGAAGACTCAGAAGCACCATGTCACCGCTGGCGGTGTCAATGCTGGCCAGGATGACCGTGTCGGTGCGCACTCCTTCTCGACCTTCGCCGCCATCGCCACCGAGCAGCAGCAGGTTGACCCGCGACTCACCAGCCCAGGGATCGGCCGGCGTGACGTCGTCACGGGTCGTGGCACTCTCCTTGTCATCGGCGAAGACGGTGGTGATGAGGTCGCGCTGGACGAAGGCGTAGCGCGACGCGACGACGGTCGGCACCACGACCGCCAGGCACAGCACCGAAACCACGGCGGCGCTCACGCCCCGTTGGGTCATGCTGGTCCGGAGCGGGCGGACAGCCCCGTAACCGCCGACCACGACGATCGCCCAGACCAGCGCGATCACGGGCAGTGCGATCCCCGTCAGGAGCAAGGCTCGGGGGCTGACGGCCAGGTGTAGAGCGGTGCGCTGGCCGGCAGTCGCCAACCAGACCAGGATTCCCAGCCCGATCAGGGTGAGCACGAGCAGCGTCGCACCGAGCCGGCGCCGGCCGGCCGCCAGGAAGGCAAGGCCCGGGACGAGGGCGCCGACGGCGGTCAGCAACAACGAGAACGTGAAGGTGGCGCCACCCAAACCGATCGGTGGGTTGTCCCGGCGGTGCGCCGCCACGTCCGCCTGACGACGCTCCATTCGCGTGGCGTGGCGGTGGGGCTGGGGCAGCGTGGGGTCCGTTCTGCCGGGTCCGCCCTCGCTGCGCATCCCCTTATTGAATCTCATCCGCGACAGGTGCAGGTCAGCCCACGACCGCGGCGCCGCCGGCCAAGCCGATGAGCGCTGCCCCCAGCCCCGCCGTGACACTGGCCAGGACGTAGAGCATTGCCAGGCCCCGCTGCCTGCTCTCGGCCAGGACAACGGTGTCGAGTGCGAACGCGCTGTACGTCGTCAGGGCACCGCACAGGCCGACACCGAGCAGCGCCTGCCACTGCGGCGAGGCGAGCATGCCGGTGAGCAGGCCAAGGACGAGTGACCCCAGGACGTTCACGAGCAGGATGCCGACCGGGAACGCCGACCGCACGCGGGCGCGGGTCGCGCGGTCGAGGACGAAGCGCAGGACCGCACCGATCGCCCCGCCGAGTGCGACCACAGCCACGGTCATCGCGTGTCCCAATGTCGCCGGTAGGTCAGCCAGCGGTTCAGCAGCAGACCGGACTCAACAGCCAGCACGCTGCCGGCCACGGTGGCGAGGAGGTAGCCCAGTGCGGTGCCTGCCGCGTCATCGAGGGCCAGGGTGACGGCCTCCACCGTGTACGTCGAGAATGTCGTGAAGCCGCCGAGCACGCCGACCGCGACGAACGGCCGCAACAGCCGGTGCGCACCCGGGCGGAACACCACCCCGGCCAGTACGCCGATCAGCAGGCAACCGAGGACGTTGACGAGAAACGTCCCGAGCGGGAAGCCGCGCGGAGCGGCCGGCAGCACGACGTCCACGCCGTAGCGTCCGGCGGCCCCGATGGCGCCGCCGATCGCGACCGCGGCCAGCACCGGCC
>JACDAB010000146.1 GCA_013695665.1 Geodermatophilaceae bacterium
GCTCGGATTCTTCGCGATGACGTTCAATTTCCTGATCGTGAACATGGTCATCTCCGGGTTGCACTCCTACTCCGGTTTGACCTGAGCGCTACTCCTCAGGACGGGCGCGGCGGTCGAGATCGCGCAGGAAATCGGGGTTGTCGTCGGGCGGCAGTTGTTGGCGGCGGCGCGGCGCGCGCGGCCGGCGCTGCATCCGCGGGCGCGCGGAGCTACCGGGCCGGGCTTCGTCGGGGCCGATGATCCGCCAGAGGACCACCAGCAGGACCACCGTCACGATCAGTGCCATCAGGAAGAACATGCTGCACCGCCCCTTCGGCTTCAGAGTAACCCGGCGCCCGGAAACCGGGGGGCGTGGCCCGGAACCGGTCACCGGACTTGACCGGTTCCGGCAGCGCTTGTTGACTCGCACGGACATGGACGCCGTCGACCGCCAGCTTCTGCACTCGCTGCGGGCGAACGCGCGGGCGACGTACGCCGACCTGGCCCGCCAGGTGGGGCTGTCCGCGCCGGCCGTCCACGAGCGCGTCGGCAAGCTCGAGGCAGCCGGCATCATCACCGGATACCACGCGACGGTCGCGCCGGCGGCTGTCGGTCTCGACGTGACGGCGCTGGTCGGTGTCTTCGAGTCCGACCAGAACGCGGAGCAGGACGTGGCGCGCGCGTTGGCGCTGATGCCCGAGATCGAGGACTGCTGGTTCGTGGCCGGCGAGGAGTCCTTCCTGCTCAAGGTGCGCGTCGCCGACATGCCGGCGCTGGAGCATGCGATCGCCGCGATCTCCCGGCTGCCCGGTGTTTCCCGCACCCGCACGACAGTCGTCCTGTCGACCCGCTGGGAGGGCAGAGTTCCGAGCGGGCAGACACCCTCCGCCGATGGACCGTCGAAGCGCAACGGAACCGCCGGATGACGGCCGTCGTGGTGTACGCCGCCGGCCGGATTGCGGCTTTTCTGGTGCCGCTGGTGATCGTGTGGGCAGTCGGGGTCGACGGCTTCCTCGCACTGATGATCGCGCTGGTTCTCAGTATTCCGCTGTCGTACTTCGGCCTGCGGAGGCAGCGCGAGGAGGCCACCGCGGCGTTGTATCAACGGGCGCAGCGCAAGGCGTCCGAACGCGAGCAGTCGCGGCGGCGCGGACGTCCGCGGGGATCGGACCCCGGCGGCGAGGGGGCGTCTGAGAACCCCTGGTCAGCCGGCGGCGAGGCCGACGGCGACTAGCACTCCGAACGCCAATTGGAGCCGCCCCGTGTCGCGGAGGGTAGGAATCAGCTCTCGTCCGGACGCGCCGGCCCTGATCTGGCGCAGCGGCCGCATGGCAAGGGGTAGCGCGAGCACGGCGAGCAGCGCCCAGGTGCGGGTGAGCGCCAGGAGGCCCGCGACCGCGAACGGCACGATCAGCAGCGTGGCCGCGAGCAACCGGGTACGCCGATCGCCCAGCACGACGGCCAGGGTCCGCTTTCCGGCGACCGCGTCGGTCGGCACGTCCCGCAGGTTGTTGACCACGAGGAGCGCGCAGGCCAGCATGCCGACCGGGACCGAGGCCAGCACGGCAACGCCGGTGATCTGTCCGGTGTGCGCGTAGTAGGTGCCGGTGACGGCGACGAGCCCGAAGAACACGAACACCGACAGTTCGCCCAGCGCGCGATACCCATAGGGCTTCGATCCGCCGGTGTAGGTCCAGGCCGCGGCGAGGCAGGCCGCTCCCACCGCGACGAGCCACCAGGAGGTGAGGGCGGCGAGCACGAGACCGGCGAGGACGGCGGTCCCCAGCGCGGCCAGTGCGGCCGCCCGCACGGACGACGGACTGGCCGCCCCGGACCCGACCAGCCGGAAGGGTCCGACGCGCTGCGCGTCGGTGCCCCTGATGCCGTCGCTGTAGTCGTTGGCGTAGTTCACCCCGATCTGCAGGGCGAGGGCGACTACCAGGGCCAGCGCGGCAGGAACCCATCGCGTCGCCCCGTCGCCGATCGCCAACCCGGAACCGACGACGACCGGCGTGACCGCCGCCGGCAGGGTCCGCGGCCGCGCCCCTTCGACCCAGATCATGTGCGGCCGAGGGCAGTGAGGGCCGCACGATCCAGTTTCCCGCCGGGCAGCGTCGGAAGGGCAGCCACGACGACCAGGTCGCGCGGGGCGGCGGCTGCTCCGGCGAGATCTGCGACGAAAGCGCGCAGCTCACCCAGGGACGGTGCCTGGTCATGCGGCACCACGACGGCCACGACGGACTGGCCCCACTCCGGGTCAGGCCGGGCGTACGCAGCCGCCTCGGCCACGCTGGGATGAGCGCTGAGGGCTCTGGCCACCTGGGGCAAGGACACGTTGACCCCGCCGGACACGACGATCTCGTCGAGGCGCCCGAGAACCTGCAACCGCCCCTCGGCGTCCCACCGCCCCGCGTCCTGGGTGATGTGCCAGCCGTCCACGAACGCCAACCGGGTCGAATCAGGTTGCAGGCGATAGCCACCGGCGACAACGGGACCGCCCACGCGGATCCGGCCACCGGCCTCGACCGCGACCCGGACCCCCGACAGGGGAACGCCGTCGTAGACCGCCCCGCCGGCCGTCTCGCTCATGCCGTAGGTCGTCACCACCCGCACGCCGGTGCCGGCAGCCCGCGCCAACAGATCCGGCGAGGCCGCGGCCCCGCCGACGAGGACGGCACGGAAGCCGGTCAGGTCGACACCGGCCTCGAGCGCGCGGTGCAGCATGGTCGGCACCAGCGAGACGAAGTCGGCGGAACTGCCGGCGAGGTCGGCCAGGTCGAACCCCGGCCTGATGTCCGGCGTCGACACCGCGACCAGGGACCGGACCAGCACCTGGATGCCGGCGATGTGGTGGGTGGGCAGGCAGCACAGCCACCGCTGGCCGGGCAACGCCGCGAGTCGAGACAGCGTGGCAGCGGCCGAATGCAGCAGTGCTGACGCAGACAGCTGCACGCCCTTCGGCGTACCGGAGGATCCCGACGTCGCGATGACGACGGCGACGTCGTCGTCCAGGGTCGCCGCACCGGGCAGTTCGTGTACGCCGTGGGCGTCGAGGAGCGCGTGCGGTCGCAGCAGCCCCAGCTGGGCGTCGCGCACGGCGGCCGGGGCTGCGGGGTCCAGCGGGAGGACGGCCGGACCCCCGTCGATCGCTGCGGCCACGGCCTCGAACAGCTGCGGTCCTGGCGGCAGCAGCACAGCGTGCAGGGGCCGGGACGGCATCCAATTACAGTAATCCGGGTGGACCCGTCGCCTGTCGCCGTCCACGTCTACTCGATCCCCTTGCGGACGCGGTTTCGCGGCATCGACGTACGCGAAGGGGTCCTGATCCGCGGGCCGGCCGGCTGGGGAGAGTTCTCCCCGTTCCTCGACTACGGACCGCCGGTGACCGCGCGCTGGTGGGCCGCCGCGGTGGAGGCGGCGTACGACGGATGGCCGGCGCCGTTGCGCGAGACGATCCCGGTCAACGTGACGGTGCCCGCCGTCGGCCCGGAGTACGCAGCCCGCATCGTCCTGGAATCCGCCGGCTGCAGGACTGCCAAGGTCAAGGTCGCCGAGCCCGGCCAGTCCCTGGCAGAGGACCTCGGCCGGGTGGCAGCAGTACGCGACGCCCTCGGAAGCAACGGACGGATCCGCGTGGATGCGAACGCCGCATGGGATGTGGAGGACGCGGTGCGGGCGATCCGGGCGCTGGACCGGTACGGACTGGAGTACGTCGAACAGCCCTGCGCCACGCTGGACGAACTGGCAACGGTCCGCCGCCGGGTGAACGTCCCGCTCGCCGCGGACGAATCGGTCCGCACCGCTGAGGACCCGTTGCGGATCGCCGGTCTCGAGGCCGCGGACATCGTGGTGCTCAAGGTGGCGCCGTTGGGCGGCGTACGCCGGGCGCTGGCGGTGGCTGCGGCCTGCGGCCTCCCGGTCGTGGTGTCCTCCGCACTGGAGACGTCCGTCGGCATCGCCGCGGGACTCGCTCTGGCCGCCGCCTTGCCTGAGCTTCCCTACGCGTGCGGGCTGGCCACGGTGCAGTTGCTGGCCGGGGACGTCTGTCGGCAGCCGCTGCTGCCGGCAGACGGCGCCCTGCCGGTACGCCGGGTCGAGCCGGACCTGCTCGACGGCGTACGAGCCGACGCAGAGACGACCGCTCGGTGGGGCGCCCGCATCGACGCCGCCCGGCTGTCGTGACGGTGTCAGTGCATCCGCGCCACCGATGGCGCGGACGCAGCGACAGCTCAGGGTCTATCGGTGCTACTTGCGGCCCGGACTCCAGTTCATGCCCCAGCCGTACTGCTTGTCGAGCACGTCCTGGCCACCGTTGACGTAGCGGACCTCGCGGTTGACGAGCATCTCTCCGCCGCGGTTCTCCAGCAGGGCGACCGCGCAGATCCGGGCCTTCGGGTCGGGCTCGTCGAGGCGGACCTCGATCTGCGGCCCCGAGACGGGGAACATGGTGACGACGGCGTCGGCGGCGGCCCAGTTGGGGACGCCCTCGTAGATGAGCGCGAACACGATGATCCGCCGGATCGAGGCGATGTGCCGAAGATCGACGTGCAGGTTCTCCCCGCCGGTGTTGGTGCCGGACCGGTCATCCGCGTCCAGCCAGATGATGGACTCGCCCGCACCCAGCTGATGCTGGCCGCGGAAGGCGTTGCCGAGGGCCTGCACGACGCCCTTGGACCCGTCGGAGTACTCGTAGAGGCATCCCAGGTCGAGGTCGATGGCTCCTGAGGATGCCCCCGCCGCCAGCCGCTTGAAGAAGCCTCCCGCGGGTTGACCTTCGGGCCGGGCGTTCCAGTTCAGGTTGACCCGCAGGACGCCGCCGCCCCCGCCGGTCTTGCTCAGCGACACTGACGGCGCGGACTTCGTGAGGGTCAGCTTGGACAGCGAGACGTTGCCGCCCTGCTGCTGCTGCGGTGGCGGCGCGCCGTACGCCGGAGGAGGTGTCGGCTGTGCCGGTGGCTGTGCCGGTGTCTGTGGCCGCTTGTTGTAGTCGATGCCCATCTGCGTTCGCTCCTTCTGCTGCCACGGTGTTGCTCGCCGGTCGTAGCTCGACCCTAGCCGTCCGCACGGCCGGCGGGGCCGCCGTGCCGCCGTCGGCGGTTGCCGGCCGCTACTGTCCTCAGCATGGCCAACGGCTCCCGACTGTTCTCGGGCACCGTCTACGGCATCGATCTCGGTACGACGTACAGCTGTCTGGCGCAGGTGAGTCCCGATGGGGTTCCGGAGGTCCTCCCCCTGCTCGACGGCTCGGTGACGCTGCCCAGCGTCGTGCTGTTCGTCGGCCCGGACGACTATGTGACCGGTGAATCGGCCCGGGCCCTGGCCCGGGCCCAGCCCGAGGACGTCTGCACCCTGGTCAAGCGGCGGATGGGTGACGGCGAGTGGCGTTTCGTCAGCCACGGCCGGTCCTGGTCGGCGCCGGCAGTGAGCAGCCTCGTGCTGAAGGCGATCGTCAGTGAGACCGGTTTCAGCAGCGGCGGGCCGGTTCGCGACGTCGTCATCACGGTGCCGGCGTACTTCGGCGACGAGGAACGCCGGGCCACGAAACAGGCGGGGGAGTACGCCGGCCTGTCGGTGCTCGACGTCATCAATGAACCGACGGCGGCGGCGCTGGCATACGGATTCGCCCGGCTCGGGGGCGGCGCTGCGCCGGGTGACGCCGAGGCCGGGGAGGTCGCGCTCGTCTACGACCTCGGGGGCGGCACCGTGGACGTCACGATCGTGGAACTCGCCCAGCGGCGATTGGCCGTGGTGGCCATCGACGGCGACCACGAACTCGGCGGCGCCGACTGGGACGAGAAACTCGCAGTTCACCTGTCGCACGCCTTTGTCGCAGCGCACTCCGATGCGGAGGACCCGCTGGATGACAGCGCCGGCGGGCAGGCGCTGATCCTGGCGGCGGAGAAGGCCAAGCGCGCGCTCACCGAGCACGACAGCGTCGTCGTACCGGTCGAGCACGATGGCCGGCGCCTCGACGTGACGGTCACCCGCGCAGAGTTCGAGCGGCTCACCGCAGGGCTGCTCGACCGGACGATGGAGCTGACCCGTTCGGCGGTCGCCGCAGCCCGCGAGCGGGGCATCTCCGGTATTGACCGGGTGCTGCTGGTCGGGGGCTCCAGCCGGATGCCGGCGGTCGCCACCCGGCTGAGCGCCGAACTCGGGGTCACGGCCGAGCTGCACGACCCGGATCTGGCGGTGGCCAAGGGAGCGGCCATCTACGGACGGAAGAAGTCACTTGAGCGGCTGCTCGCCGCCGACCTGGTGACCAGGGGCCAATTGGTCGACGGCAGTCCGATCGAGCTGGCCGATCCGGCCGAGCTGCAGGCGGCCTGCCAGCGGCTGGGCCAGGCCTACGGCCTGAGCGCAGGTGAGGTCCGCCGTACGGTCGAGGTCCAGGTGCTCAACGTCTGCTCGCGCGGCTTCGGTGTCATGGCGCTGGACCGCTACGGCGAGGGCGGCGTCGTCTTCCTCGTGCACCGCAACGACCGGCTTCCGGTCGCCGTACACCGCTCGTTCGGGACGGTGTACGACGACCAGCCGGTTGTGACGCTGCGCGTCGTCGAGCAGGGCGGCGGGGCGGAGTCCCCCCGACCGGAGGACGGCAAGCTCATCGCCGAGGCGTCGATCATCGACATCCCGCCGGGATACCCGGCCGGGAGCCAGATCGAGGTGACGCTGCGGATGGGCTTCGACGGGATCCTCGAGCTGACCGCGCAGCACGAGGGCCTCACCGACCGCCCGCTCACCGTCCGGATCGAGACCGGCGCGGCGTTGAGTCAGGCCGACGTGGCGAGGGAGCGGGCACAGGTCGACAGGCTTCGGCGCCGGGAGAACTGATGCCCGGCTCGGCCGCCCTCCCCCCCTTCGACGGAAACGCCTACCGGAAGCGGATCCTCGCTGCCATCGACGCCCGGGGGGGCCCGGAGCAGTCCGACCCGTTCGAGATCTACGACCTGCCCCTGGGCGGCGCCGACACGCTGTCCGATGGCGCGGTGGCGGCACAGATCGATGCGGTGTGGGCGTTCTGGCAGAAGCAGCGCGACCATCCCAAGTACCGCGGGGTGGTGACCGCCATGCTCACGATCCATCGCGACATCGCCGACCAGATGCGCAACCGCGACCGGCGGCGATGGCTGGCCGAGAAGACGCTGGCCGAGCGGGCCAGACGTCACGAGCAGCGGTACGCCGAACTGGACGCGGCCCTGCGCCGCCTCGTGGAACGCTTCGGCGGCATCCCGGAGGACAAACTGGACGGGTTGCGCCGCTTCGCCGCCGCCGCCGGCGTCGAGGAGGCGGCCTTCGACATTCGGGTGCGCCGGCATCGCATCGTGCGGGCCGAGCGCCCGCCGCCCCCTTCCACCGACGGCGTCCACCGGCAGGTCGCTGCCGATCTGGAGGAACTGGGGCAGCTGAACGGGACGACTCCAGCGGTCAGCCTGTACGACCTGCTCGGCCTGCCACCCGGTGCCGACCCCCGGCAGGTGCGACAGCGCCGGGACGCCATGGCCCAGCGCAACCGGGAACTGCGACCGGACCGGCGCCGGGCGCTTGTCGATGACCTGCTGGCGGCGGTGCTGACACTGCTCGTCGACGGGGAC
>JACDAB010000164.1 GCA_013695665.1 Geodermatophilaceae bacterium
GGGTCGTGGTCGACCTCGACCGGATCCGGGTGGAGATCGACCCGATGGCCGAGTGGCAGCAGATGTACGCCGAGGCCGGCCGGTTGATGCGTGACCACTTCTGGATCGCCGACATGGGCGGGGTGGACTGGGATGCCGTCCTGGAAAGGTACCGGCCGGTACTGGCCCGGCTCGGTACCCGCGACGACCTCTCCGAACTGCTCTGGGAGGTGCAGGGCGAACTCGGCGCCTCGCACGCCTACGAAACACCCCCCGAGCGGGCGATGGAGAAGAGCCGCCGGCTCGGGCTGCTCGGCGCTGACCTCGCTGCCGACCCCGACGGGGTGTGGCGGGTCAGCCGCGTGGTGCCGGGTGAGTCATCGGCTCCGGCGGCGCGCTCGCCACTGTCGGCACCCGGCGTGGGGGTGCAAACCGGCGACGCCATCGTGGCGGTCGGTGGACGGCCGGTGGACCCGGTGACCGGGCCGACTGCGCTGCTCGTCGGCGCGGCAGAGCTCCCGGTCGAGCTGACGATCGCGCCCGCGGATGCCACCGATCGGCGGCACGTCGTCGTCGTGCCGCTGGCGACGGAGATGCCGCTGCGCTACCAGGACTGGGTGGCCGGGCGGCGGGCCGCGGTCCATGCAGCCTCCGGTGGCCGCGCGGGCTACCTGCACATCCCGGACATGGTGGCCAACGGCTGGGCGCAGCTGCACCGTGACATCCGGGTGGAGCTGGGGCGGGACTGCGTGGTCGTCGACGTGCGCGACAACAACGGCGGTCACGTCTCCTCCCTCGTGCTGGAGAAGCTGGCCCGGACCGTGCAGGGCTGGGCGACGGTGCGCCACATGCGGCCGATCGCGTATCCGGAGGACGCGCCGCGCGGGCCGCTGGTGGCGATCACCAACGAGCAGGCCGGCTCGGACGGGGACATCGTGACGGCGATGATCCGCCAGCTCGGCCTCGGACCGGTGCTGGGCACGCGGACCTGGGGTGGTGTGATCGGGATAGACGGGCGCTACAGCCTGGTGGACGGGACGCAGGTCACCCAGCCGCGGTACTCGTTCTGGTTCGCCGACGCCGGCTGGGGGGTCGAGAACTACGGCGTCGAACCGGACATCGAGGTGCTGTTCCCGCCGCAGGCCTGGGCCGCCGGGACGGATCCGCAGCTCGAGGCCGCGGTCGAGCTCGTGCTGGAACGGCTGGCCGCGACTCCCGCCGCGACGCCGCCGGACACCTCGGGTCGACCCGACCGGGCGGCGCCAGTCCTACCGCCACGCGCCTGAACCGGTGATGGGTCAGTACCAGTTGTTGGACTGCTTGAAGCTCCACGCCGAGCAGGGCGTGCCGTAGACGTCGTCGATGTAGTCCAGCCCCCACGCGATCTGGGTCGCGGGGTTGGTTGCCCAGTCATCGCCGGCACTGGCCATCTTGTCGGCCGGTAGCGACTGCGGGATGCCGTAGGCCCCGGAGGACGGGTTCTCCGCGGTGGTCAGCCAGTTCGATTCCGATACCCAGAGGTTGTCGAGACAGTCGAACTCGCCCCCGCCCCAGCCGAAGTCCAGCGTCATGGACCGCCCGAGCTCGCGGTTCTGTGCCGGCGTGCCCCCCGGCGGGTCGACCGGCACTGCGGCAACGGTCGTACTGGGTGCGTTGGCAGCCTTGGTTGCCGCCTGCTCGCGCATCCGCTGCTGCTCGGCTGCCCGCGCAGCGTCGGCTATCACGTCGGCGGCTGCTGCCTCGGCTTCCCGCGTGAGGTCCGAACGGCCCGCGTCTCGTGAACCCCGATCCGCGCCGAACCGCGGGACCGGCGGGCCGTCCAGGGCAGCGATGACGATCTGCTCGTCGGGGACAGGTTCCGGGCTCAGCGTGGCCGCGCACACCGCAACCATCAGGACGGTTGCAAGGCCCGCGGCCGCAGCGGGTCGTGCCCGGCGAGACAGGGACAGGGGTGCGAGGCGCACGGGCATTGGTGCGCTGTGACGGCCAGCCAAGACTCAATAACTCCTGTGGGATTACATGGAAAAGGCCGAACCCAGCGGGCCGGCCTCGGTCAAAGACCCCCCGACGCTATCCAACGGGACGCGACCTGCCCACTTTCAGCCCGTCGAGGAGAGCAAGGTCACGTCGCTGGCCGGGTAGGGATCGCGCCCGCGGCTCAGGGGAATACCGCGCCCGCGGCTTAGGGAGTATCGCGCCCGCGCGGCTCAGGGAATATCGCGCCCGCGGCTCAGGGAGTATCGAGCCCGCGGCTCAGGGAATATCGCGCCCGCGCGGCTCAGGGAATATCGAGCAGGACCTTGCCGAGTGCTCCCTGTTGCACTGCGTCGTGCGCCGCCGCCACCTCGACCAGGGGGAAGTGCGTCACGGGCAGTCGGGGCAGGTCGGCGGCAACCGCCGCCACCCCTGCCGCTGCCGCGTCCAGGGCGCCGTCGGAGATGCCGTAGATGAGCACGAAGTCCAGGCTCACATTGGCCACCATCAGTCGTCGAACCGGCAGGTCGGCGAGTGCATCGTCGGCGTACGTCGAGATCACCCCGCGCGGAGCGAGGACCGCCAGGTCCAGCTCCAGGTTCGCGCCGAGCGCGACCTCGACGATCCGCCCGACCCCGTCGGGCGCATGCGCGCGGATCTCGTCGGCGGCATCGCGATCGCGGTAGTTCACCACCCAGTGAGCCCCGGCGGACCGTGCCAGGGCCGCCTTGTCCGGTCCGCTCGCGGTCGCGATCACGGTGGCTCCGCCCCCGCGGGCCAGCGCCACCGCTGCGTTGCCCACCGCCCCGGCCCCGCCGGCCACGAGGACGGTCCGGCCGGTGATCGGGCCGTCGGCGTACAGGCAGTGCCAGGCGGTCATCGCGGGGACACCGAGGCCGGCACCGTCAGCGTATGACGCCCCGGCGGGGAGTCGGACGGCCTGACGCGACGGCAGGACGGTGTACTGGGCGGCCGAGCCCCACCGCCGGCCTGGGCGGGCGGCGAACCAGACCCAGACCCGCTCGCCGATCCGGCCGGCATCGACCCCCTCGCCGACCGCGTCGATGTCGCCCGCGCCGTCCTGTCCCGGCACCTGGAAATCGGTCTCGGGTGCGGTGGTGGTGCGGCGCTTCCAATCCGTCGGGTTGACGCCCGCGACGTGCAGGCGAACCCGGACCTCACCCGGCGCGGGCTCGGGGGTGTCGACGTCGGTGACCGAGAGGACCTCGGACCCGCCCGGTGATCGGTACAGGGCAGCGAGCACAGATTTCCTCCCGGCTCAGAGCAGCCGCAGCGGGTAGACCTCGAACGAGGCGGCCAACGGAACACCGATGCGCGAGCCGGCGCCCCGGGCGATGCCCTCCAGCATCTCCTCGGGATCCGGCGCATTGGCGCCGAATGCGTCGAGGTAGGCGCGGTGCGCCTTGAGGGAGGCCACTCCGGCCTCGACGTACCCGTCGATGTCCACGGCATGTGTCGGCTCGGGCGAGCCTCCGGCGAGGACCATCCGCACGCCGTTCCACGGTTCCAACCCCTCCTCGATCAGGTCCCGGAACACCCAGCGGTTGCCGGCGTCGCGGGCAGCGTCGAGGGTGGCGCGGCCGGTCACCATGTGATCGGCCATGTTGAGTGCGCCGGGACCGTAGCTGTCCCGCAGATTGACGGTGACCACGACGTCAGGACGGTGCCGGCGGATGGCGGCCGCGATCGCGCGCCGCAGCGGCAGGCCGTATTCGAGCGTGCCGTCCGGGAAGCCGAGGAACTCCACGTCCTGGACGCCGACGGCCGCGCAGGCCGCGCGCTGCTCCTCCTCGCGCAGTGGCCCTGCCTCCTCCGGTGCGACGCCGTCGATCCCGGCTTCGCCGCTGGTGACCAGCGCATAGGCGACGTGCTTGCCCTGGGCCACCCAGCGGGCGACGGCAGCAGCGGCGCCGTACTCCATGTCGTCAGGATGCGCCGGGACGCACAGTGCGCGGTCCCAGTCCTCGGGCAGGATCTCCAGCGGCGGTGGCGCAGATGCGGTCATTGCCAGATTGTGCCCGACTACTGGTTGCGGTTCGTCACTCGCGCCGCGGACGTACATGCTGGCCGCGCCACCTTCTGTTCCGGAGTTGAACGCCCATAAGAGGCACCGCATACGTGGCCAAACCCGCAATAGCGCCCGCCCGAGGTCTGGTCGCCCTCCAGCCAGGCGAGCCCGCCTGGCCTCATGCCGTCGTACGGTCTGCGTCGTGGTGCGCTCCGATCCGCGCCGCCCCGCCGGCTGGACGGAGCCCGGCTTTGCGCCGCAGTCGCTGCGGCCAGGACGGGCGATCGATGCGAGCGCGCTGCTCTCACCCTTCGACTCGCTGATCTGGGACCGTCGGCGTACCGAACGGATCTTCGGGTTCCGGCACAGCTTCGAGCTCTACGTGCCAGCCGCCAAGCGGCAGTTCGGGTACTACGTCCTGCCCTACCTGCTCGGTGACCGGATCGTCGCCCGGGTCGATCTCAAGGCCGATCGGGTGGCGGGCGCCTTGCTCGTCCAGGGCGCGTTTCTGGAGGACGGGTCTGAGCCCGCAGCGGTCGCGGGGCCGCTCGCCCTCGAGTTGCGGGCGATGGCCGGATGGCTCGGCCTGGACGACATCGTCGTGGCCGGCCGCGGCGACCTCGCACCCGCCCTCGCGGCCCAGCTCGCCGGACCCGGCTGACTCATGCTTCGGCCTGCAGGGTTGTCCGTGCCTCGCCCGCGTGACGCGTATCCACTGACAGCAGGGGTTACCAGAAACGAGGCTGGCCGGGGATGGTCTCGAGGTCGGCCAGGACGAGCGAGCGGTCGTCCTCCTCGACGATCTCCTCGACCGCGGCCAGCGCCAGCTCGGTCGCCGCCCGCGCCGCATCTGCATCCCCGGCCACGGCGTACCCGCGGGCGAGCGCTTCGTAGCCGAAGGCAACGTCCCAGTCACCGATCCCGTTGTCCCGGCAGATGTCGAGCACGCGCTGGGCGTGGTGCAGCGCGGGTTCGGCCCGTCGCAGTACGGCGTACACCCGTGAGCACTGCCATTCGCCTCGGGCCAGGTGGACCGCCGCACCGGCGTTGTCCCAATGGAACCGGGAGGCGTGCGCCATGTGCAGCATCCGGTCGTCCTCTGCGGCGGAGCGTTCCGCTTTCTCCAGCAGCTGCCAGACTCCGTTGAACAGGTCGACGGCCAGCTGCCGCTCGTCGCCGCCTGTTGTGGCGTCGGTCATCGTTGGGCTCCGCTGGCGAGGGCTCAGGAGTCGCCGCGGGGGACGACGACAACGGGGATGCGCGAGTGCCTGACGACCCGGGAGGACACGCCGCCCAACAGCACGCGGCGGATCGGACCGTAGCCGCGCGAACCACATACGAGCAGGTCGGCATCGGCCGGACTCAGTTCGGTGAGGGCCTCGACCACCGGTCCGTCGCGGAGGTCGCCGGACACCTCGACCTGCGAGCCCGCGGCGATGACCGCCTCGTCCAGGGCCCTCCGGTAGTCCTGGCGCTGCCCTTGGCCGTACAACCGCGGCTCGCCCAGACCCGGGAGCACCCGGGTATCCGGGACGACCGAGACGATCTGCAGCCGGCCTGACAGGTGCGCCGCGATGCGGACCGCGTGCTCCAGCGCGACGCGACCGTCCGGCGTGTCGACATACGCAGCGGCCACCGACTCCAGCGGTCCCTCGGCGGTATCGGCGTAACCCCAGGGCACGATCGCCACCGGCAGCGCCGAGCCCTGCATCAGGCGCTGGGCGGTGCTACCCGGGAACGTCCGGCGCCGCCCGGCGCGGCGGGTTCCCAGCACCACCAGCATGCCGCCGGCCTCGGCGAGGTCGTGCAGCCCGTGCGCGGCCGACCCGGCGTCCACCCGCTGGTAGTCGGCGTCGAGGTCGGAGCCGACCTGCGCCCTGGCCTCCTCGAGCAGCCGGTCGGCCTCCTCGCGCTCGTAGGCGACCCATTCCGCGTCCACCCGGGCCGGTCCGATCGCGTGCGGGCCAGGGTGCACCGTCACCACGACCAGTCGGTCCCCACTGGCCCTGCACCACCGCTGCCCGAAGGCCAGCGCATCCTCGCCGGTCTGGCCACCGTCATAGCCGACAACGACCCGGGTCTGCTCGCTCACCGTCGTGACCCGAGGGTTGCCGGCGACGCCCCGATCCGCGGCCGACGCCTCGTTGCCGGAGCGTCAGTCACGGTCGCTCCTGCTTCGACAGCGACGGACCGGAAGCATTCCAGGGGCGGAGCTTGGAGTGCTTGTAGCTGTAGAGCGCGTAGATGACGAATCCGATCAGGAGCCATACGGCGAACCGGATCCAGGTCGCCAGCGGCAGGTCCGACATCAACCAGACGCACAGCAGGATGCCGATGATCGGGAACACCGGGGAGAATGGCACCTTGAATGGCCGTTTCATGTCCGGCCGGGTCCGGCGCAGGATGATGACGCCGACGTTCACCAGGACGAACGCGAACAGCGTGCCGATGTTGACCAGTTGCACGATCTCCGACAGTGGGACGAACGCCGCGAGCACCGCGATCAGGATGCCGAAGGCGAGGGTCAACCGGGCCGGTGTCCCGTAACGGGGATGGACGGTGGCGAAGCTGCGCGGGAACAACCCGTCGCGGCACATCGCGAAGAAGATCCGGGTCTGCCCGTAGAGGATGACGAGCAGCACGCTGGTGATCGCGACGATGGCCCCGAAGGCGAGCACGGCCGCGGCCCAGTCGAGACCGGCTCCGTCCTGCAGCGCGTCGGCCAGCGGTGCCTCGCTCTCGCCGAGGTCGCTGGCGGGCACCAGACCGATCGCGCCCATCGCCACCAGGATGTAGAAGACCGTCGAGATGACCAGCGACCCGATGATCGCGATGGGCAGGTCCCGAGCCGGCTTCTCCGACTCCTCGCTGGCCGTCGATACCGCATCGAAGCCGATGTAGGCGAAGAAGATGATCCCTGCCGCCGCCACGATCTCGCCGCTGCCGTTCGGAGTGAACGGCGTGAGGTTGTCCGGGTCGAAGGACACCGCAGCGGCGATGATGAAGAAGGTCAGGACGACCAGCTTCACGACCACCATGACGAGGTTCGCCCGGG
This sequence comes from Geodermatophilaceae bacterium, assembly GCA_013695665.1. Classification (GTDB taxonomy): domain Bacteria; phylum Actinomycetota; class Actinomycetes; order Mycobacteriales; family Geodermatophilaceae; genus JACCTY01. Next base: position 7,038 of record JACDAB010000164.1, read on the forward strand.
CGCTCTCACGGGTGCCGCGGATCAGCAGCAACATGACGGCGAGCACGATGACCACGGCAGGCAGGTTGAACACACCGCCGTCCTCCGGGGGTGCGGAGATGGCGGCCGGGAGTTCGAGGCCGAATGCCGATTCCAGGAACACGTTGAGGTTCCCGCCCCAGCCGACGGCCACCGCGGCCACCGAGACGCCGTACTCCAGGATCAGGTCCCAGCCGATGATGAACGCGACCAACTCGCCGAGGGTGGCGTAGCTGTAGGTGTAGGCACTGCCGGACACCGGGACGCTGGAGGCCAGTTCAGCGTAGGACAACGCCGAGAACAGGCAGGTGACGGCGGCGAGGACGAAGGACAGCACCACCGCCGGCCCGGCGATCGCGGCACCTTCGCCGATGACGACGAAGATGCCGGTGCCGATGATGGCGCCGACCCCGAGTGCGGTCAGCCCCAGGGCGCTGACCGAGCGTTTGAGCTGGGGACCCTGCTGGGTGTCATCGACGAGATCGGTGGCATCACGGGTGGCGAAGATGCCGCTGTCACGCAGGGCCATGGGGTGCGTCCCTCCCTCGGAGGACACGAAGCGTTCCACCGATCGATCTCGTTGTGAAGCATCCACACTGCGCGGTCGCCCTCCCGGGCCGAGCTGGCGCTGCATGGGGATACTCACCCCTGTGTACCGCCCGGGAGGTGCAGTGCCGTGACGCCTTCGACGACCGCCCGGGCCGGCGGGGGAGGCCCGGTGCCACCCCCTGCCTCCGTCCTACGCCGATGGCGACGCCGGCTGGCCGACGAGCGGTTGGAAGCCACCGTGTACCGCGAGCTCGCGGCCCGGCGTACCGGCGAGGAACACGACATTCTGCTGGCGTTGGCCGATGCCGAGAGCCGGCACGCCGCGCACTGGGAAGCCCTGCTCGGCGACGACGTCGCACGAGTGCGCCGGGCCAGCTCCCGGAGTCTGCTGTTGGCCTTCCTGGCCCGGCGCTTCGGGTCGGTGTTCGTCCTGGCCCTCGCGCAGCGGGCTGAGAGCAGGTCGCCCTACGACGCGGACGCCGACGCCACCGCCGCCATGGCCGCAGACGAGCGCATCCATGCAGAGGTCGTCCGCGGTCTCGCCGCCCGTGGGCGCGCCCGCGTGTCAGGCACTCTTCGCGCCGCGGTGTTCGGGGCCAACGACGGGCTGGTGAGCAACCTCGCGCTCGTCCTGGGCGTCAGCGCCGGCGGCGCGGCAGGCTCCACGGTCCTGCTCACCGGACTCGCCGGGCTCCTGGCCGGGGCGCTGTCCATGGGGGCGGGTGAGTACATCTCGGTACGGTCCCAGCGCGAGTTGCTGGCCGCCTCGGCGCCGGGTGCGACCACCCGAGAGGCATTCCCGCACCTGGACGTGGACGCCAACGAGCTGGCGCTGGTGTACCGGGCCCGCGGTATGGACCCCGCCGAGGCCGAACGTCACGCCGCCGCGCAGCTGCGGAACTGGCCGTCCACATCGGGTTCGGAATCTGCGGGTGCGAGAGCGGACGCCGACCACAACACCGTCAGCGATGCCGACCACAACACCGTCAGCGACGCCGACCATGACATCGTCGGCACGGGCATGACCGCGGCACTGTCGAGTTTCGCGTTCTTCGCCGCGGGTGCCGCTATACCGGTGTTGCCCTTCCTGCTGGGTTTGCGCGGAACGGGTGCCTTACTACTGGCCTGCGTGCTGGTGGGCCTTGCGCTACTGCTCACCGGTGCAACAGTCGGCGTACTGTCCGGTGGCCCGCCGCTACGGCGGGCAGTCCGCCAGCTGGCTGTCGGCGCCGGTGCCGCCACGGTCACCTACGGGCTCGGCCTGGCCTTCGGCGCCACCCTGGGCTGAGTTGCGCGCCGGACTGGGCCCGGATCATGAACCTAGGACTGGACCATGTCGACGAAGCGGCTGTAGTGGCCCTGGAAGGCGACAGTGCAGGTGGCGGTCGGCCCGTTGCGGTGCTTGACCAGCAGCAGGTCTGCCTCACCGGCGCGCGGCGACTCACGCTCGTAGACGTCCTCGCGGTGGATGAGCACGACCATGTCGGCGTCCTGCTCGAGGGAGTTGTGTACGGCGATCCCGTCGGCGATGAAGTTGTGCGTCCCGGTGACGGTGGCGTCGTACACCTCCTGCGACCCGATGCTGTCGACGGAGGTGACGCGGTCCCAGTACACGTCCTCACCGGCCGCTGCGTCGCGTGTCCCGCGGCGTCCGAACTCAGCAGTCGTGGGGG
>JACDAB010000159.1 GCA_013695665.1 Geodermatophilaceae bacterium
CAGCGAACGCGAACCGGGCCGGGCGACAAGGTCGCCCAGCACCGCTCCCGCGTCGATCGACGCCAACTGGTCCGCGTCCCCGACCAGGACGAGCCGCGCGTCTGGGCGTACCGCCTCGACCAGCCGCGCCATCATCGTCAACGACACCATCGAGCACTCGTCCACGATCACGACGTCGTACGGCAGCCGATTGGTCGCGTTGTGCCGGAACCGGCTGGAACTCCCCGGCAGCCATCCCAGCAGCCGGTGCAACGTCATCGCCGGCAGGTCCAAACCCTGAAGGCCCACCTCCTCCTGCAGCTGGGCGGCGGCCTTGCCGGTCGGTGTCGCCAGCGCCACCCGCAACCCCGGCTGCTGCGCCTGCAGCAGCGAGATGATCCGCGCGATCGTGTGCGTCTTCCCCGTCCCCGGCCCGCCGGTGACCACGCTCGTCCACCGCGACACCGCTATCGCAGCGGCCACCCGCTGCCGGTCCGGCGCCGCCGCAGTGAATGCAGCGGCCAGCCCCGCGACCAGCAACCCCAAGTCGTACGGCGGGGATTCATTAGCGCGGGAGTCCAGCGCCGTACGGATCGTCTGCTCCTGCCGGTAGTACCGGTCCAGGTAGAGCAGCGGGCCCTCGTCGGTGTCCGTCAATCTCAGCGGCCGCAACGGCCCAGCCGAAGAGCCCACCACCAGCGGGCTCACCCGCAACCCCGCCACCACCTCGTCCAGCGAGGGCCATGGCAGCGACTCCACGTCCAGGTCCTCGACGTTCACCTCGCGCAACCGAAGCAGGTCGACGCACACCGAACCCAGCCGGACCGCCCGGACCGCAAGCGCCGCCGCTAGCAGGACGGCCTCGGAGGACTCGCCCCCGAGCCGTCCCAACCGCAGCGCGACATGAACGTCGGCAGCTTCCAGTACGCCGGCGTCATTGAACGCGGCGAGAAGCCAGGTCGCGGCCATCACCTTCACGGGCGGCCCGCCAACAGATCGGAGAGCGCGACCACCAACGAGGGCGGCGGCTGCCAGTCGAAGACACCGCACCCGACCGGGGTGGCAGGACCGACCATGCCGCGCACGAAGAGGTACTGCACACCGCCCAGATGCACCGCCGGGTCGTACCCCGGCTGCCGCCGCCGCAGGTACCGGTGCACCGCGACGCAGTACAGCAGCGCCTGCAGCGGGTAGTGCGCGCGCAGCATCTCCGCCGCCATCGCCGACCGTGTGTAGTGCAGCGCCGTCAGATCGCCGCGCGCGAGCCGGTTCGTCTTATAGTCCACGACGACGTACCGCGGGCCGTCCAGCCGCATCACCATGTCGATCGAGCCGGACAGGTAGCCGCGCAACGCGCGGGCGTCCACCGACGCCAATAGATCGGCGTACGGCGCCAACACATCGGAGACCGGCAGCATCTCCCGGATCAACACCGCGATGCGCCGCAGCGTCACTTCCATACCAACCGGAGCATCACCGCCAGCGAGCGGAAACTCAAACGTCATCTCGGCAAGCCGGTCGGCAGGCGCGATGTCGGCGAGCGTCCGCGTCCCCAGCGGCGTCAGCATCACCGGCAGCAGCGCCTCGGCCAAGGCACCCGGTTCCACGTCGGCGAGCTGTCTGGTGACCACCACCCGGCAGCACCGCAGCAACTCTTCTGGCAGATCCCCGACGGACGTGTCGACGGTCTCCAGCACCTCGTGCACGAGCGTGCCGAAGGCGGCGCCGGCGGGGAGATCGTTCAAAGTGGACGGCGGACCGCCCACGGCGACGTCCACCGCGGGGGTCTCGTCGGGTTCGTCGGTCTTGCCCGGCTGCTCCGCCTCGCTTCCCACGCCCTGCCCGTGGTGAACCGTTGCCGTCAGCGCCGAGTACGACGTACGCCGCCACTCGGTGTCCAGCGACCGGTCGAAACGGGCGGCGGCCAACCCGGCGGACACCGGGCGAGCCGGCTGCCAGCGCAGCCCGGCCGCCGGTCCCGCCAGCTCGTGCACGGCCTCGGGGCCGACCGCCCAGGCCGCCAGCCGCGCGGTTGCGACCTCGTCCGA
>JACDAB010000203.1 GCA_013695665.1 Geodermatophilaceae bacterium
ACCTCAAGGGTCGGTACGCCGACGTCGTCCGACTCGTTCTGCCGCCTCAGCACCGCCCGGATCCGGGCCACGAGTTCGCGGGCGGAGTACGGCTTGGTCACGTAGTCGTCGGCGCCCAGCTCCAACCCCACCACCTTGTCGATCTCGGAGTCCTTGGCTGTCAGCATGATGATCGGGACCGGCGAGCGCTGCCGCAACGACCGGCACACCTCGGTGCCGGGCAGCCCGGGCAGCATCAGGTCGAGCAGGACGATGTCGGCCCCGGCCCGATCGAACTCGGCCAACGCCTCCGGGCCGGAGGCTGCCAGTCCCACCTCGAAGCCCTCCCGGCGCAGCATGTAGGACAGCGCGTCGGAAAAGGACTCCTCGTCCTCGACGACCAGTACTCGCGTCATGAGACCTCCTGGGTTTGGCGGGGCGCAAGGGCCGCGTCGGGAGCGAGCGGGATACGGAGTGTGAAGGTCGATCCGGTGCCGAGCAGACTGCTGACCCGGACGCCGCCGCCGTGGTTCGTGGCGATGTGCTTGACGATGGCCAGGCCGAGCCCGTTGCCGCCGGTGGCTGTCGCCCTGGCCGGGTCGACCCGGTAGAAGCGCTCGAAGATGCGGTCCTGGTCACCCGGCGGGATGCCCACGCCCTGGTCGATCACCGCGATCTCGGCGAAGCCGGACTGACTGCGAGCGGTCACGGTCACCGTCGTACCGGGCGTGCTGTAGGCGACCGCGTTCGCCAGCAGGTTCGTCACGGCGGTGACCAACTGGCCTTCGGCGCCAAGCACGCGCTCCGCGGCGGCACCGCTCACCGAGAGCCGGATCGCCTTGGCGTCGGCGGCCAGCCGGGTCCGGTCGATGGACTCGGCGATGACCACCCGCACGGAGACCGGGTCACGTTCGGGCAGCGGGTCGCCCCCCTGCAGTCGGGACAGGTCGATCAGTTCCCGGACGAGTCGGTTCAGGCGCTGCGCCTCGTGCACCGCCCGAGCCGAGAAACGGCGGATCGCCGCGGGGTCGTCGGAGGCGTCCTGCATGGCCTCGGCGAGCAACGAGAGGGCGCCGACCGGGGTCTTCAGCTCATGGCTGACGTTGGCCATGAAGTCCCGGCGGACGTCCTCGATCCTTCGTGATTCGGTGACGTCCAGGAGGAGCAGGGCGACCGTCCCCCGGTTGTCCAGTCGCATGGCCTGTACGCCGACCGTTCGCGGACCGGCGCCGAGCAGCTCAGCCGTCAGCCGCACGTCCTCCTGCCGCTGGCCGGTACGCCGGACAGTGGCCGCGAGCCGGATCAGATGCGGAACCGCCAACTCCCGGCCCCTGACCACTCCGAGTCCCCGCGCGGCCGCGTTGGCCAGCACAACCGCATCGGCGTCGTCCACGACGACCGCCCCGGGCTCCATTAGATCGACCACGCGGCGAGCGACATCGAAGCCCACCTCGGGTTCCAACGACTCCGGCACCGAACGACGGCGTACGGCGACCATCGCGAAGGTGACGGAGATACCCGCGAGGAATCCCGCCAGCGCGATCAAGGCCTCCACGCGACGATCGTAGGTCCGCGGCCGCAGCGACCCGACCGGCGCCGGGTCGGGACGCGGGCGGCGCAGGCAGTGTTCACCCGGCGGACGCCCGCCGTTCTCCTACCGGCCTTGGTTCTTCACGGCTTCGATTGCCGCACCCGCCGCCTCCGGATCGAGGTAGCGCCCGCCCTCGGTCAGCGGGCGCAGGTCCCCGTCCAGGTCGTAGCGCAGCGGCACGCCGGTCGGGATGTTGAGCGCGACAACGGCGTCGTCGGTCATCCCGTCCAGGTGCTTGACCAACGCCCGAAGGCTGTTGCCATGCGCGACGACGAGGACGGTCTGCCCCGTCGCCAGGTCCGGCACGATCGCGTCGTACCAGTACGGCAGCATGCGCACGACAACGTCCTTTAGACACTCGGTGTCCGGACGCAGTTCGGGCGGGAGGCCCGCGTAGCGCGGATCGCCGTACTGGCTCCACCGGTCCTCGCGGGGCAGCGGCGGCGGCGGCGTGTCGTAGGAGCGACGCCAGAGCATGAACTGCTCCTCGCCGTACTCGGCCAGCGTCGCCGCCTTGTCCTTGCCCTGCAGGGCACCGTAGTGACGCTCGTTCAGCCGCCAACTCCGGCGTACCGGGATCCAGCCGCGTTCGGCTGCGGACAGGGCAACCGTCGCCGTGTCGATCGCCCGGCGCAGCACCGACGTATGGACTACGTCGGGCAGCAACTCGTGCTCAACGAGCAACTCCCCACCGCGTCGGGCCTCCTGGTTGCCGACATCGGTCAGACCGACGTCCACCCACCCGGTGAACAGGTTCTTGTCGTTCCAGTCGCTCTGCCCGTGCCGGAGCAGGACCAGGGTTCCCACCATGCCCTCATCCTGCCCGACACCGCCCCGAGGTCCGCGCGACGGGATCGCGCGCGGCCTCAGCGCGGGGTCTCAGCGCGGGGGATACCGGGTGTCCGAGCTCCCCGTTGCCGAGCCTGACTCCTGCCGCACATTCTCGGTGGCCTGCTGGGCGTCTGCTTGGATCCCCTGTGCGGCCGAACGGCCCTCGTCCTTGACCGTCGCGGCAGCCTCGCTCGCGGTGGCCGAGACCGCCTGCACCGCCTGCTGCGCAGGCTCCTGCATGGTGTCCTTGATCTCCCCGGCCATCTGGCCGAGGTTCTCGGTCAGGGGCTGGCTGTGCTCGCGGGCAGCGTCGACGAGCTGCCCTGCCGCCTGCTGTTCGCGCTGGCTCGCGGGGATCAGCGCGGAGACGAGCCAGCCGGCGCCGAAGGCGATGAGACCGGCCGCCAACGGATTGCCCTGGGCGCGCTGCCGCGCCGAGTCCGCCAGGTCCGACGTGGTTCCGGCGACGCTGCCGCCAAACCCCGAGACCGATGATGAGGTATCCGTTGCGCTGCCCATAACCCGCTCCTTCGCACTGCTCATGGCGTTCTTCGCCCGTCCGACCCGCCGATCCACGATTCGCGCCGGGCTGACCTTTTCGGTGAGCGCGTCCGCGTCATAGCTCAGCTCCTGGCGGGTCTGCTCGATCTCGCGCTTCAGCTGTTCCGCGTCCGTGCCCATTCGGCGTCCTCCTTGAGTGTGTCGATCGTCTGCTCTGGCTTCAGGTTGACTTGCTTGAGTTTCGTGCGACCGCTCAGGCCCAGGACGGCCGCGACGATCGCCCAGATCACGGTCACGATGAGGGCTGCCCACGCGAGGTCCATGACGTTGGCCAGTGCCCACATCACGGTCAGCGACAGGAAGACCAGGACCAGGTGGCCGGCCACACCGGCGCCGGCAAGCATTCCGGCCGCCTTGCCGGCCTTGGTCGCCTCCTCCTTCAGCTCGAGCTTGGCCAGCTCGAGTTCCTGACGCATCAGCTTGGACAGGTCCCCGGTGAGTTCGCCGAGGAGCTCACCTACCGAACGACCCTCGACGTCTGGCCGAACCGGGCCCGGTTGCGCGCTGCTCACGGCCGGTATCCCTCCCGGCCCGACTCAGCCCGCTCGTCATCGGTTGGCTGCGGGTAGACCGGCGGCGGATAGGACTGCTCGGTGACAGCCGGGTCCTGCGGAGGCGGCGCACCGTAGGGCGCCTGGTTGCCGTAAGGCTCTTGGTTGCCGTACGGCGCCTGATTCCCGTAGGGCGCCTGGCTGCCGTAGGGCGCCGGTGCGCCGTACGGGTCGGAGACCTGCGGCGTCACCGGCGGCATCGCCTGGTAGTCCGGGTACGCCGTGGTCGGTTCGGCGGTGGCATACAGCCCCGGGTCAGGTGGGGAGCCGTAGGCGTCCGCGTACTGGCCGGACGGACGCTGCGCCTCCGACAGTGGGGCGTCGTGCCCGGTGGAGCTGTCGCTGTTGTTGGCGACCGCCCCCCGGGTCAGCCGGCCGGCGAGCAGGCCGGCGGCAGCAGCTCCGACGAGGAACGCCCCGGAACGACGGCGGGCGAAGTCCGACAGTTGGTTCACGAGATCACCGGGCTGCTTGTCCTCGAGGAACCCCGCCGCGCGCCGACCGCGATCGGCGAGCTGCCTCGCCGCATCCGTGGCCAAGCCGGACTGGTCACTGTTGTCTGCCATCTGCTCTAGCTCGGCGCTCAGCGAACGAAGGGTTTCAACCAACCGGTCTCGCTGCGTGCTCGCCTGCTCGTCGACCTGGGTCTTCAGCTGCCGACCCAGGTCACTGACCTGGGCCTTGGCTTCGGAGACGACCTCACGAGCCTGCTCCTGCGCCGTGCCCGCTACCTGGCCAGCGGCCCCGCCCGCACTCTGGACGACGTTCGAGGCTTCCTGCTTCGCGACGTCGGACGTGCCTGAACCCGCGCCATATCCTGAACTCATGTGTGCTCCCTTGCTTGGTCGTGACGACTAGTTCCGTCTGTGCCCCAGCAGGAGCGGGCTAAACAGGATCGGGAGAACCAGCTCTTTTGGCCTCCGGCGCGGCGAATGAGGCGAACGCCGCCAGATTCGCCAACGACTCGCCCCGCCTGGCCCGCCACTCCCACTCCCGCCGGATCGAGGAGCCGAAGCCGATCTCCAGCATCGTGTTGAAGTGCTCGTCGGCATAGGTCAGGACCGAGCCGAGCAACCGGTCGAGCTCATCC
>JACDAB010000035.1 GCA_013695665.1 Geodermatophilaceae bacterium
GCGGAGATGTTCACCAAGGACTACGCCGACGTGTACGCCGGGGACGAGCGCTGGCAGTCGCTGCCGACCCCCGCCGGCGACGTGTTCGATTGGGACTCCGAGTCCACCTACGTTCGCCGTCCGCCGTACTTCGAGCAGATGAACCGGGAGCCCTCACCGGTGACCGACATCGTGGGCGCCCGGACGCTTGTCGCGTTGGGCGACTCGGTGACAACGGACCACATCTCACCGGCCGGGTCGATCCGGGCCGACTCCCCCGCGGGGCGCTACCTGACCGAGCACGGCGTGCAGCGCTCTGACTTCAACTCCTATGGATCGCGCCGCGGCAACCACGAGGTGATGATCCGCGGCACGTTCGCGAACATCAGGCTGCGCAACCAGCTCGTGCCCGGTGTCGAGGGCGGCTTCACCAAGAACCACCTGACCGGGGAGCAGGCGACGATCTACGACGCCGCCCAGGCCTACGCCGAGGCCGGCATCCCGCTCGTCGTACTGGCCGGCAAGGAGTACGGCTCGGGGTCCTCCCGTGACTGGGCCGCCAAGGGCACCATGCTGCTCGGCGTACGGGCCGTGATCGCGGAGTCCTACGAGCGGATCCACCGCTCCAACCTGATCGGGATGGGCGTACTGCCGCTGCAGTACCCCGAGGGCGAATCCGCCGCGTCGCTGGGGCTCACCGGGGACGAGGAGTTCACGATCACCGGTGTCACCGCGCTGAACGACGGCGGCACGCCGGCCTCGGTCTCGGTGCGTGCAGGGGACGTCCAGTTCCAGGCGGCGGTGCGCATCGACACGCCAGGAGAGGCCGAGTACTACCGTCACGGCGGCATCATGCAGTTCGTGCTGCGGTCACTGCTTGACTGACGACCCCGGGTCGATGGACGTCGCGGTGGTCGGCGCCGGAGTCCTCGGATTGACCTGCGCCGTCAGACTCGCCGAAGCCGGGCACCGGGTCAAGGTGACGACGGCCGCGGCACCCGCGGACACGACGTCGGCGGTGGCAGCGGCGCTGTGGTACCCCTACCGCGCCTGGCCCGCCGAGTCGGTGACCCGATGGGCGGCACGCAGTCGCACGGTCTTCGCGGAACTGGCGGCCGACTGCGGTACGGGCGTCCTGCTGCGCGCCGGCAGGGAACTGCTGCGCTCCCCCGCGCCGCATCCGTGGTGGGCCGCTGCCGTGCCGGACCTGCGGCGGCTGACGCCGGAGGAGCTCCCGCCCGGATTCGTGGACGGGTTCGGTTTCACCGCACCGGTCATCGACATGAGCAGGTACCTGGCGTGGCTGCTGTCCCGCGCCGGGTCACTCGGTGTGTCCATCGTCGTACGGCGTCTGTCCACAGTGGATGATGCCGAAGGGGACGTCGTCGTCAACTGCACGGGTTTGGGGTCACGCGAGTTCGCCGGTGATCAATCCCTCGTGCCGGTCCGCGGGCAGGTGGTACGGCTGGCCAATCCCGGTCTGACCGAATGGCTGCTGGACGAGGACGACCCGGCCGGCATGACGTACGTCGTACCTCGTCACGATGACGTGGTGTGCGGCGGAACCGCAGACGTCGGTGCCGACTCCGGTGACCCCGACCGCGCCGTGGAAGCTGCGATCCTGTCCCGCGCGCGGGCGCTCGTCCCGGCGCTGGTCGGCGCCCCGGTGGTCTCCCGGGGCATCGGCTACCGGCCGACCAGGCCGACCGTTCGGGTGGAAGTCGAGGACACCGCACGCCGGCCGTTGGTGCACTGCTATGGCCACGGCGGTGCCGGGGTCACCCTGTCCTGGGGTTGTGCCGACGACGTGGTGGCGCTGCTGCCGGACGATCAGCGGACGATCGGGTGACGGGCGGGCAGGAACCGCCACCGGAGGACGCAGGCATCAGCGCGGCCCTGGACATCCTCGGGGCGCTCGATCCGGCGGCGTACGCCGACCGGAGCCGGCGGTGCGGGCCAGCTGAGCGGTCTCCTGGTGGTCACGGAGCTGCGGCTGGCACATGTCGTTCGCGGGTCTGCGTTGGCCGAGGCGACGACCGGGGTGCTGGCCTTCGAGCAGCGGAAGGTTCGGCGCAGGTCGGCCCGATCGAGAAGATCACGCTGCCCACGCTTGCCGACGACACGTCGATCACGCCGGTCCTCTCGGTCACCCTGCATGCACAGCCGCAAGAGCCGGTGCCCATCGTCAGCCTGTCGCGGCACCTCCGCAGCCACCACGGGATGCCGGCCTCACCTGACTACTTCCAGTCCCAGTCCGGGGGTCCGGTCGGCATGTGGCCCGAGGGCTTCCCAGCCCCGGCGCCGGGGCTGACTCCGCCCCGGGTCGGCGGCCAGGGCAGCGGTGTCACGATCGCCGTCTACGACACCGGCCTGGTCAGGCCTGCACAGAGCAACCACCCCCCGAACGTCACCCAACTGACTCCCGGTGACATCGAGACGTTGGACGCCGACTCAGATAAGATCGTCGATCTGTACTTCGGAGGGCACGAGGTCGCGATCGCTGGTGTCATCAAAGTCATCGCGCCGGCGGCCGAGGTGGAAGCTGTGCGGATCACCGAGGCGAACGGAGTTGCCACCGACGTGTCGGCGGCACGCCGGATGGCGACGACGCTGCGCGAGGCGAAACGCAGCGGCTCGTGGCCGGACGTGATCGTGGCCGCCTTCGGCACCCAGGTCTGCGACGAGGACCCGTCCACTCCAGGCTCGGACATGGTCCCCCTCGGCTTGCAGGCGGTGGCCGAAGCGGTCGACCGGCATGACGAATCGTTCGTCGTGGCCTCGGCCGGAAACCGGTCCACGTCACGCCGCTTCTACCCGGCGGCCTTCTCCGAGTCGTTCCCCACGGTGCTCGCTGTCGGCGCCTTGGACACGACGGTCGACGCTGACCAGAGCCCCTGGACCTCGGCGTCCCGGACGGGTCCACGGGCGTCGTTCTCCAACTACGGAAGCTGGGTGGGCGGCTGGGCACCCGGCGTGGACCTTCCCACGAACCACGTGATCGGGCTGCGCTTCGACGCCAAGGAGCCGGTGATCAACGGAGTTGCGCGGGTCAATGGCACGTCGTACGCGGCGCCGCTGGTTGCCGGCCTGATCGCCGAACGTATGGCCAGGGCCACAGTGGACGCCGAGGACGCCTGGGAGGACATCGCCGCCCGCGGGGTCACCTGCTCGGCAATCAACGGTTCGGGGGTGGCCGTCGCACTCGGCGCCATGACCGACTCCGCCATGTCACCGCCGCGGGCTCCGCGCGCCGCCACCGACTGCTGAGCGCCGCCGGGGACAATCACCGCCATGGATCTGGGGTTGGCGAATCGGGTGTACGTCGTCACGGGCGGGTCGCAGGGCCTGGGCCGCGCGGGCGCCGACGCGCTGGTGGGCGACGGGGCCAAGGTGGTCGTCTGCTCCCGCGATGGCGATCGGGTCGATCAGGCCGTCGCGGCGCTCGGCGGCAACGAGGTGGCTGTCGGGGTGCGGGCCGACCTCGGTGAGGCGACGGCGGCGCAGCGGTTGGTGCAGGCGGCATACGACGCCTTCGGCCGGCTCGACGGTGCGTTGCTCAGCGTCGGAGGTCCACCCACCGGCACCGTGACCGACACGACGGACGACACCTGGCGGGCGAGTTTCGAGACCGTCTTCCTCGGCCAGCTGCGGTGCGCGCGGGCGGTGGCGGCCAGGCTCGGGCAGGGCGGCTCGATCGTCTTCGTGCTCTCCTCATCGGCCCGCTCGCCGATCCCCGGGCTCGCGACGTCCAACGGGTTGCGACCGGGCCTGGCCATGGTGGCGAAGACCCTGGCCGATGAACTGGGTCCCTCAGGTATCCGGGTGAACGGTTTGCTCCCCGGACGCATCGACACCGACCGGGTCCGGTCCATGGACGCCCAGACCGGAGACGCCGAGGCAGCGCGTGAACGCGGGCAGGCGACCATCCCGATGCGTCGGTACGGCGAGCCCGCAGAGTTCGGGCGGGTAGCCGCATTCCTGTTGTCACCCGCCGCGTCGTACCTCAACGGCGTGATGCTGCCGGTCGACGGCGGGCTCATGCGGACTATCTGAGCGGCGGCGCCACGCCTGTGCCCGCTCTACCGCGGCGAGCCAGGCCTCGGTGAACGCCGGCCCATCGACCTCGGTGAGTACCCGGGTGCTGCGGCCGTCAGGGCGCCGGAGTCGATTGCGTGGGCCTGGCTCTGGCGTGCCAGCAGGTCCCCCAGGGGGCCGCCGGCGCGCAGCCGCGGGAGGTCGGCCACCCGCAGGGTGGCCGGCAGAGTCGCCAGGGTCAGCTGAGCGACACCGGCCACGATCTGCGCGGCCCGGGTGTCCCACTGGACGTTGAAGTCACGCTCCGGTCCCCAGGCGGGCAGCCCCCGCCGCGGCGGGCGCACCCAGCCGCCCATGACCACGACGTCGACGCCGGTCAGGCTGCCGGGGCGGAGCAGTTCGAGAGCCGCAAGATTCGTGTACGGCCCGATGGCGACCACGCGGGCGTCGTTGTCGATGCTGTCCTGTAGCAGTCCAACGCGGCACCCGGAGGCGAGGGGCGAGGCCGGATGGTCGCTGGCCAGTAGCGCGGGTCGCCGATCACCGGCTCCGCGAGCTCACGCCGCGTCGAGGACACCGCGGCTCCCGCGGCGACGGGGATGCCCTGCCGCCCGGCCAGCTCGAGACAGTGCGCAACGTACGCTGCCCGCCAACCACCGGGGTCGATCGTCGTCGTGATGCCGGTGATCGTGATGTCCGGCCAGCCCAGCAGCAGGGCCAGCGCGCAGGCGTCGTCGGGATCTCCGCCGAGGTCGGTGTCGAGGTGGATGCGCATGGCAGCAGCATTCCTCAGCCTCGGCTGGGGCACCGCCCAGACGGCACCGGCCCGGTCACGCGCCAGAGGGGCGCGCAACCGGGCCGGTCAGCCACCGTGCGGTCGGTCACGTCACGGAACCGACGTCACCGTTTCGCAGTTGTCCTCGGCGTCGCTGGCCGCACCGCCGTCGCAGTCGTCGTTCTGACTGCCGCCGTCGAGGAAGTCACGGCCCTTGTCGCCCTTCAAGGTGTCGTTGTGACCCTCGCCGAAGCCGGCGTCGCTGCCCTGCTCGCCGCGGAGCTTGTCGTGGCCGAAACCGCCGCAGAGAATGTCGTCCCCGGCACTGCCGAAGATGGTGTCGTTGCCGCCGTGACCGTAGATCGCGTCGGCGGCGAGGGTGCCGGTCAACGCCGGGTTCGGGGCGTTGCCCAGCGGGTCCTCGATGACGTTGTATCCGGCCTGCCTGGCCAGGTCCGGGTCGTCGCAGAGCCGTTCGGCCGCCGGACCCCACAGGGCCGGATCTCCAACGTGGGTTGGCGGCGGGTTGTCGGCGGAGGCCATGCCGACGCCCAGGAGCGGAGCGAGAGCGGCGAATCCGATGACGGTGATCCGCGTGATGCGTGGTGCGATCATGACGGTGGTCCTTTCGGGTTTCTTCGCCGCGTTCTGCGGCACACCCCTAGACCCGGAACGACCGTTCTGGATACATCGACTGGCCCGATAGCAGCCGGCCGGGCTCGGCCCGCCGAGTCGCGGCGGCGGGCGGTCACGGCGCCCTGCATGATCGACGCCCGCCCACACATTGCTTCTCGGCCTCCGGCGTGTCGGCCGGGACACACCGCTGCAGCCACCCGCCACACCGCCCAATGTGTGGCCTGGTGTCGATCATGGGCCCGCCGGGTGAGAGCCAGCCGGCACAGCAATCGGCACCTGCAGACCAACGACGACCAGCAGCCGCAGGCACGTCTCGATTCGGCGACCCGGCCCCGCCGACTACCAGCCCGATGCTCCGGCGGCTGGCGCCTGAGCCCGGTCCGGACAAGGCCGAACTGCGCCGCCGGTGCTCAGGTCACTCCGGCCCGGACGACGCGGGGCGACTGCCGCTCGAACTGCGTGCGGTACAGCTCGGCGTAGTGGCCGTCCAGAGCCAGCAGTTCATCGTGCCCGCCGGACTCGACGACCCGGCCCTCGTCGATCACCAGGATCTGGTCGGCCTCCCGGACTGTCGACAGCCGGTGCGCGATGACCAGCGACGTACGCCCGGCGAGCGCGGCGTCCAGGGCGCGCTGGACCGCGACTTCGGACTCGCTGTCCAGGTGGGCGGTGGCCTCGTCGAGGATCACCACCGCAGGTGCCTTGAGCAGCACCCGAGCTATCGCCAGCCGCTGTTTCTCCCCACCGGACAGCCGGTAGCCGCGGTCACCGACGACGGTGTCCAGACCCTCGGGCAATGCCGCGACGAGTTCGCCGATGTGGGCAGCGCCCAGGGCCGCGAACATCTGCTCATCGGTTGCCGACGGCCGGGCGAAAAGCAGGTTGTTGCGAATCGTGTCGTGGAACATATGCGCGTCCTGCGTCACTGCCCCGATCGCCCCGCGCAGCGAGGACAGGGTGGCGTCGCGCACATCGACGCCCCCGATCCGGACCGAGCCCGAGGTGACGTCGTAGATGCGCGGAAGGAGCTGGCTGATCGTCGTCTTGCCCGCGCCCGAGGATCCGACGAGCGCGATCATCTGCCCAGGCTCGGCCCGGAAGCTCACACCGTGCAGCACCGGATTCTCCGGCGTCTGATCAGGGACCGCGATGTCTTCCAGCGAGGCAAGGGAGATCTCGTCGGCTCGGGGGTAGGAGAAGTGCACGTCGTCGAACTCGATGCTCCGGGCGTCGGCCGAGAGGTCGATCGCATCGGCGCGCTCGGTGATCTTCGGCGGCAGGTCGAGCACCTCAAAGACCCGCTCGAAGGACACCATTGCGCTCATGACATCGACGCGCACGTTGGACAGCGCAGTCAGCGGCCCGTAGAGCCGGGACAGCAGCAATGCCAGCGACACCACGGTTCCCGGCGTCAGGTCTCCCTCGAACGCCAGCCAGCCGCCCAGCCCGTAGACCAGTGCCTGGGCGAGCGCGGCCACCAGCGCCAGGGCGACGAAGAACGTCCTGCTGTACATCGCCGAGATGATGCCGATGTCGCGGACCCGACCGGCCCTGCTGTTGAAGGACTCCGCCTCCTCCTCGGGCCGGCCGAACAGCGAGACGAGCAGCGCACCGGAGACATTGAAGCGCTCGGTCATGGTGGAGGTCATCGAGGCGTTGAGGCCGTAGCTCTCCCGGGTGATCACCTGCAGCCGGCGTCCGACCCGGCGCGCGGGCAGCACGAAGACGGGAAGCAGGACCAGTGACAGCGCGGTGATCTGCCACGACAGGGTGAACATGACGATGGCGGTCAGGACCAGGCCGATGACGTTGGACACCACCCCGGACAGCGTCGAGGTGAAGGCCTGCTGTGCGCCGATCACGTCGTTGTTCAGCCGGCTCACGAGGGCGCCGGTCTGAGCCCTCGTGAAGAAGGACAGCGGCATCCGCTGCACGTGCTGGTAGACCTTGGTCCGCAGGTCGTAGATCAGCCCCTCACCAATCTGCGCGGAGTACCACCGGTTGCCCATCGACAGGGCGGCGTCGACCACGGCCAGCCCGGCGATGATCAAGGACAACCGCACGACGCCACCGGCGGAGCCGCCGAGCCCGGCGATCTGGTTGACGATGTTTCCGGCCAGCAGCGGGGTGAGGACGCCGATCATGGCGGACAGGGTGACGATGGCGAGAAAGACGACGAGTTGGCGCTTGTAGGGCACGGCGAAGCCGGCCACCCGGCGGACCGTTCCCGGGGCAAGGCGCTGCCCCTTGACCGTCTTGTCGCGGGTGAAGGAGCGCATCGTTGCCCAGTTGGCGTGGTGCGCACTCATGTATTACCTGTAATCATCGGCTGCCTCCACCGCGCCCAACGTTCATGCCGGCCGATCGCTTCCCCGCTGCCCGGTTCGTGCATGCCCCCCCGAGCCAGCAGGGGCGGACCGTTGACCGTCGACCACCCCGAGCACCGGTCCCAGCGCTCGTCGCAACCGTGGCTGGGTCAGAACGTCGATGCTGTCCAGGTCCGAGCCGGGGGCGTACCTGCTCCTGGTAGAAGCGGCGTGACAGCTCCCGACCGGACACCGCGCGAAGCCTAGGACCCGAACAGCGTCCGAAGCCTGCGTACTTGCGCTGCGCGCTCCAGGGCTTCCTGCTCGGCATGGGCGCGGCCGCCGGCTCCGGACAGCAGCGCCTTGGTCTCGAGGACCGCTCCGGCCGGCGCGGCCAGAACCGCAGCCACGAGGTCGGCCGTTGCCGACTCCAGTTCCGCCACGGGTACGACGAGCGTGGCCAGCCCCAGCCGGGCGGCCTCCTCGGCGCCGACCCGGCGGCCGGTGACGCAGATCTCCAACGCCCTGCTGTAGCCGACCGCATCGACGAGGGGCTTGGTCCCGGCCAGGTCCGGCACGATGCCCAGTGACGTCTCGGCCATGCACAGCTGGGCGTCCGCGGCGAGGACCCTCAGGTCGCATGCCAGCGCGAGCTGAAAACCGGCGCCGATCGCGTGGCCCTGGACGGCCGCCACCGACACCACATGAGGTCGGCGTAACCAGGTGAACCCGTCCTGGTAGGCGCGGATCTGGGCGTCTGAATCCTCATCTGTGGCGGTGGCGAGCGCCCCGATGCCCTCGGGCCGGAACAGTGCACGGTCAAGGCCCGCGCTGAACGCGCGGCCGTTCGCCCGGACGACGACCACCCGGACCGCCGGGTCCAACCCGGCGCCGATGTCACGCAGGGCGGTCCACATCTTTGGCGACTGCGCGTTCAGCTGCGCCGGGCGGTCCAGGACAATGGTGGCGACCGGCCCGTCCAGGAGCAGATCGAGCCCCGCCTTGGCGTAGGGCCGAGTGCTCTCCAGTGGGGTCACGGC
>JACDAB010000245.1 GCA_013695665.1 Geodermatophilaceae bacterium
ACGCTGCCCCGCCACCTGAGCGTGGCGGGGCAGCGCCGTCAGCGGTACGACGTGAAGTCCGGTGGCCGCTTCTCCGCGAACGCGCGAGCTCCCTCCATGCCCTCCTCGCCGTGGGCGTAGAGGTCCAGGCCGTCGAAGGCCAGATGGGAGATGCCGCCGATGTGGTCGGAGTCGGCGTTGAACGAGTGCTTCAGGAAGCGCAGGGCGGTCGGTGAGTAGGTACCGATCGTCATGCCCCATCGTCGTGCGGTGGGCAGCAGCTCCGCCGCCGGTACGACGGCGTTCACCAGACCCCAGCGCTCCGCGGTGACTGCGTCGAACTTCTCCAGCAGGAACCAGATCTGGCGGGCGCGCTTCTCGCCCACGACCCGCGCGAGGTACGCCGAACCGAAGCCGGCGTCGAAGGACCCGACCCGCGGGCCGGTCTGGCCGAACGTCGCATGCTCGGCGGCCACCGTCAGGTCGCAGAGCACGTGCAGGACGTGCCCGCCGCCGATGGCCGCTCCGTTGACCGCGGCGATGACAGGCTTGGGGATGTCGCGGATGATCCGGTGCAGACGCTCGATCTCGAAAGTGCCCCACTCGGTGTCCCCGTAGCCACCGGTCTCGGCGCGCTCCTTCACGTCTCCGCCGGCGCAGAAGGCCCGATCACCCGCGCCGGTGAGGATGACGGCAGCGACTTCCCGCGAGGCCCAGGCCCACTTGAACGCCGAGAGCAACTCGTCCACGGTGCGGCCTCGGAAGGAGTTCATCCGCTCCGGCCGGTTGATCGTCACGGTGGCTACCCCGTCCGCGACGGCGTACAGGATGTCGCGGAACTCCTCGACCTTCACGCCCGTCCCAATCGTCGGCGGCTGCTGGCTATCGTGGCGATCGTAACGAGGGAAGGAGCGCAACGATGGGTGAGCGTCGAACGTGTCTGGTGACCGGGGGCGGACGCGGCATCGGCCGGGCGGTGGCCGTGCAGCTGTCCGCGCTCGGCCATCGGGTGGCACTGACCGCCCGCAACGCCGAGCAGCTGGAAGAGACCGCTGCGCTGCTCAACGGCCCCGCGATGACCCACCGTGCGGACATCACCGATGACGACGCGGTGGGTGAGTTGTTCGGGGCCGTGGAGGACGAGTGGGGTCCGGTGGACATCCTGGTGGCCAATGCCGGAGCAGGAACGTCCTCCCCCGTCCACCGGACCACCGATGAGGACTGGCAGCGGATGCTCGATCTCAACCTCACCGCACCCTTCCAGTGCATCCGCCGCGCCGTGCCGGCGATGACCGACGGCGGCTGGGGCCGCATCGTCGTCGTCGCGTCCATGGCGGCGAAGATGGGTGCGCCCTACCTGGCCGCCTACACCGCGGCCAAGCACGGCGTGCTGGGCCTGGTCCGCGCGACGGCTGCCGAACTCGCCGACACCGGCATCACGGTCAACGCGGTCTGCCCCGGGTACGCCGACACCCCGATGACCGACCAGGTGGTGCAGGCCATCCAGGGCCGAACCGGACGCAGCACCAAGGAGGTCCGCGCGATCCTGGCCCGCAAGCAGCCGATCGGGCGACTTGTCACACCGGATGAGGTGGCCCAGACGATCATGCTGTGCGTCGCCAACGGCGCGATCACCGGCCAGGGCATCAACGTCGACGGCGGCGCGGTCCAATCGTGAGCTGTGCTCCCCCGCCCGAGAAAGCGGGTAGCCGGGGATGACCCTGCAGCGGGTGAACCCGCCCGAGCTGGCCCGGCCGTCGGGGTTCAGTCACGTCGTGATCGCACCGGCCGGTCGTACGGCGTACCTGGCCGGGCAGACAGCATTGAACGCTGACGGGGAGATCGTCGGCGCGGACATCGTCGACCAGTTCGAGCAGGCGCTCGGCAATCTGCTGGCCGCTCTGCGGGCGGTGGGCGGGGAGCCCGGCAACCTGACGTCGATGACGGTCTACATCGTGGACATGACCGCCTACCGCGCCCGCGCCCGCGACATCGGCGCGGTGTGGCAGCGCCTGGTCGGGCGTGACTACCCCGCGATGGCCGGGATCGGGGTGGCCCGACTCTGGGACGAGCGGGCGCTCGTCGAGGTCCAGGGCACGGCACACCTGCCATGACCGGCGCTGCTGACCACGCTGGCCCAGAGATGGCCAGCACGACGTTCGGGAGCAATGTGAGCATGTTCGACGAAGACTTCTGGGACCAGCGCTACCGCTCCCAGACTGCGGTGTGGAGCGGGCGACCCAACCCGCACCTCGTGGCCGAGGCCGCCGAACTGCCGCCGGGTGCCGCACTTGACGTCGGCTGCGGCGAGGGCGCCGACGCCGTCTGGCTGGCCGAGCGTGGCTGGCAGGTCACAGCCGCGGACATCTCCACCACCGCCCTGCAGCGTGGCGCCGCAGAGGCCGAGGCCCTCGACGCCGATGTCGCGCGACGGATCCTCTGGCAGCACGCCGACCTGACCAGGTGGGCACCTCGCGAGAACCACTTCGACCTGGTCTCCGCCCAGTACATGCACCTTCCGCCGGACCTGCGCAAGCCGTTGTTCGCCGGGCTGGCGACCGCGGTAGGCCCCGGCGGGACCCTGCTCATCGTTGGCCACCACCCCTCCGACCTGCAGACCACGATGCCCCGCCCGCCGCTGCCCGAGCTGTTCTACAGCGCCGAAGAGCTGGCGGACTCCCTCGACGCCGATCACTGGGAGGTGCTTGTCGCCGAGGCCCGCCCACGGTCGGCCAGCGACCCGACGGGCCAGGAGGTCACCATCCACGACGCCGTCCTGCGAGCCCGCAGGCCCCGTTGACCGGCGAAGCCCGGCCCCACCGCACCCCACATTGTGCCCCGGGAGTGGGACGGCGATGATCAGGGCGACCTGTCAACGTTGACCGGCTGAACCGCGGCTGCGAAGGAGATCCGTCCATGCAGTTGTCCCCGTCGGCGCACATCGACACGTTCAGCCGCGACAACCTGCCCCCGGCCGACCAGTGGCCGGACCTCATCTTCGAGCTGCCCGAGTTGCGGTACCCGCAACGCTTGAACGCCGCGGTGGCCCTGCTGGACGACACGATCGCCGAGCACGGTGCCGACCGCCCCTGCCTGCTGTCCCCCACCGAGACCTGGACGTACGCCGAGGTACGGCGTACCGCACACCAGATCGCCGCGGTCCTCGTCGAGGACCTCGGACTGGTCACCGGCAACCGGGTCCTGCTGCGCGGACCCAACACCCCGTGGCTGGCCGCCTGCTGGCTCGGCGTGCTGCTGGCCGGCGGCGTCGCGGTCACGACGA
The DNA here is from genome assembly GCA_013695665.1 of Geodermatophilaceae bacterium. Lineage (GTDB taxonomy): Bacteria > Actinomycetota > Actinomycetes > Mycobacteriales > Geodermatophilaceae > JACCTY01. Next base: position 3,263 of record JACDAB010000245.1, read on the forward strand.
TGGCTCTGCTGCGGCCTCGCGAGCTCGACGTCATCGGCGAGATGGCGCGGGTGGATCTCGCGCTCTGCGACTTCCGGTTCCGGGCCGACCTGGACGCAGCCGGTATCCCCAACCTGAGCGCCCTCAGCTTCGGCAATGCCGATGACCCCGACGACCTCAGCGCACGGTGCGCCGGCAAGGACGACTCCTTCGCGCCCGTTCAGACCGCCGCCGACGATGTCGCGATGCTGGCCTTCACCTCCGGTACGACGGGCCGCCCGAAGGCCACCATGCACTTCCACCGGGACGTGCTCGCCATGGCGGACACCTTCTCCCGACACGTGCTGCGACCCACCCCGGAGGACATCTTCACCGGCACTCCCCCGCTGGCGTTCACCTTCGGTATGGGCGCTCTGCTCGTCTTTCCGCTCCGGGCGGGCGCTTCCACGCTGCTCATCGAGCGGGCCGCTCCGGAGGAACTCGCGGATCTGATCGCTGCGCACCAGGTCACGGTGCTGTCCACCGCCCCGCTGGTCTACCGGGCCGTTGTCGTCGCGGGCAAGGCCGGGCAGCTCGGCTCCCTGCGCCGCTGCGTTTCCGCCGGCGAGACGTTGCCGAGATCGGTCTGGCAGGACTTCCACGCGGCCACCGGGTTGGAGATCATCGACGGCATCGGCTCTTCGGAGATGCTGCACATCTTCATCGCCTCCGCGGACGACGAGATCCGGCCCGGCTCGACCGGTCGGCCAGTACCCGGGTATGTCGCCGAGGTGCTCGGGCCCGACGGGAAACCGGTGCCGGACGGCGAGTTGGGCAGCCTTGCGGTGAAGGGGCCGACCGGGTGCCGCTACCTCGCCGACCAGCGGCAGCGCACCTACGTCCACGATGGATGGAACTTCACCGGCGACACGTACCGGCGTGACGCGGACGGCTACTTCTGGTTCCAGGCCCGGTCTGACGACATGATCGTCTCGGCCGGCTACAACATCGCCGGCCCGGAGGTGGAGGCCGCGCTGATGGGCCATCCGGACGTGATCGAATGCGGCGTGATCGGCGCCCCGGATGCCGACCGCGGCCACGTCGTGGCGGCCTACGTCGTCCTCCGGAACGGCGTCGTCGGGGACGGGCACAAGGCCAAGGAGCTGCAGGACTTCGTGAAATCCGAGATCGCGCCGTACAAGTACCCGCGGGCGGTGGAGTTCGTCACCGAGCTGCCGCGCACGAACACCGGGAAACTGCAACGATTCCGGCTCCGCGAGCAGGCCGCCGACCACGGCGCCCTACCCCGGTGATGGGCGCTGCCTGATGCGCATCGCTATCGTCGGCGGCGGTCCCGGCGGGCTGTACTTCGCCGCGCTGGTACGCCAGCTGGACCCGGCCCATGAGATCACCATCTGGGAGCGCAACGCCCCCGACGACACGTTCGGGTTCGGCGTGGTCTTCTCCGACGAGACCCTCGGCGGGATCGAGCACGCGGACATCGAGATCTACCGCGCGATGGAACGCGAGTTCGCCCGCTGGGACGACATCGACGTGCACTACCGGGGCGAGGTCGTCACCTCCGGCGGGCACGGTTTCGCGGCGATGGGCCGCCGCCGCCTGCTGCAGATCCTCCAACAGCGCTGCGCTGAGCTGGGCATCACGATCCACTTCCGCAGCGAGGCACCGCCGCTGGACGACCTCGCGGCCGGGTACGACCTGGTGCTCGCCGCCGACGGTCTGAACTCCGCGGTACGCCGGGAACGCGCCGAGGTCTTCGGTCCGTCTGTAGAGACCAGGCAGTGCAAGTACATGTGGCTCGGGACCGATCTCGTGTTCGACGCGTTCAAGTTCTACATCGCGCAGACCCCGTACGGCGTCATGCAGATCCATGGCTACCCCTACGACGCGACGGGCAGCACCTTCATCGTCGAGATGAACGACGCGGTCTGGCGGCGGGCCGGGTTCGACCGCTTCGCAGCCCACGACTTCCGGCCCGGTGACAACGACGACGAGTCCATCGCACTCGTCCGCGAGCTGTTCGCCGACGTCCTCGACGGCTTCCAGATCAAGGCCAACAACAGCCGCTGGATCAGCTTCGCCACGGTGCGGAACGAGTCCTGGGTGGACGGCAACGTGGTGCTGCTCGGCGATGCAGCCCACACCGCGCACTTCTCGATCGGTTCGGGCACCAAGCTGGCGATGGAGGACGCGCTGGCGCTCGCCGCGTGCCTGGCCGAGGAGCCGGACGTCAAGAGCGCGCTGGCGGCCTACGACGCCGAACGCCGGCCGGTCGTGCTGTCCACCCAGCGGGCCGCGCAGGCCAGCCTCGAATGGTTCGAGAACCTCGGTCAGTACGTCGACCAGGAGCCGCTGCAGTTCGCCTTCAACATCATGACCCGCAGCCGCCGGGTCACCTACGACAACCTGCGCCTGCGCGACCCCGAGTTCGTCGAACGGGTCGACGACTGGTTCGCCGAGCACGAGGCGCGCCGCGGAGTCACCCCACCGCTGACCGGCAGCCGGCCCCCGATGTTCACCCCGTTCCGGCTCGGATCGCTGACCCTCGCCAACCGCGTGGTCGTCTCGCCGATGGACATGTACGTCGCCATCGACGGCCTGCCGGGCGACTTCCACCTGGTGCACCTGGGCGGCAAGGCTCTCGGCGGCGCCGGGCTGGTGATGACCGAGATGGTGTGCGTGTCCCCGGAGGGCCGGATCACGCTGGGTTGCACCGGCATGTACTCCGGGGACCACGAGCGTTCCTGGCGGCGGGTGGTCGAGTTCGTCCATGAACGGACCAGCGCGAAGATCGGGCTGCAGCTGGGACATTCCGGCCGCAAGGGGTCGACGCGGCTGATGTGGGAGGGCATCGACGAACCGCTGGACGATGGCAACTGGGAGGTCTGCGCGCCCTCGCCGCTGGCCTACTCCCCCGCCAACCAGATACCACGGGAGCTCGACCGGGCCGCGATGAACCGAATCCTCGAGGAATTCGTGGCCGCCGCCGAACGTGGGGCCCGGGCCGGCTTCGACCTGCTCGAACTGCACTGCGCGCACGGATACCTGCTGTCATCCTTCATCTCGCCGATCGCCAACCAGCGCACCGACTCCTACGGCGGCTCCCTGGCCAATCGGCTGCGCTACCCGCTCGAGATCTTCGACGCCATCAAGGCGGTGTGGGACCGGCCGACCAGCGTGCGCATCTCGGCCACGGACTGGGTCGAGGGCGGCATCACCGCGGCCGACGCCGTGGTGGTCGCCCGTGCCTTCGCCGAGCACGGTGTCGATGCGGTGGATGTCTCGACCGGACAAGTCACCAAGGCCGAGCGGCCGGCGTACGGGCGCTCGTACCAGACGCCGTACGCCGACCAGATCCGCAACGAGGTCGGCGTTGCGACGATCGCTGTGGGCGCCATCTCGTCGTACGACGACGTCAACTCGATCCTGCTCGCGGGGCGGGCGGACCTCTGCGCGATCGGGCGGGCGCATCTCTACGATCCACAGTGGACACTGCATGCCGCGGCCGAGCAGGAGTACGCCGGACCGGGAGCGGTGTGGCCCGACCCCTTCCGTGCAGGCAACCGGCGACCGCAGGGCGGCCGGACCGACGGCCCCAAGCCGCGACTGCAGCTGATCCGCGACGGGGTATCGACGACCCGACACACCCGCTACCGACCCGCGAAGGAGTCCTCATGAACGTGCTGCGAGACCTGGTGGCCGGGTTGGCGGTTGGCTCGATCGAGGTCGTCGACCTCACCGCGCCGTTGTCGGAGGACACCCCGATCCTGCAGTTGCCACCGCCGTTCGCGAACACCCAGCGGTTCGCACGGACGGAACTGAGCCGGTACGACGACCGCGGACCGGCCTGGTACTGGAACGATTTCACCACCGGTGAGCACGTGGGCACCCACTTCGACGCCCCCGTGCACTGGATAACCGGCCGCGACGGCGACGACGTGTCGCGCGTGGCCGCGAGCAAGCTGCTCGCGCCGGCCGCAGTCCTGGACTTCGCGGACAACGCCGCCGAGGACCCGGACTTCCTGCTCGAGATCGAGCACATCGCCGAGTGGGAGGCCACGAACGGGCCGCTGCCCGACGGCGGCTGGCTGCTGTACCGGACCGGCTGGGACGCCCGCTCCTCCGACTCCGACCGCTTCCTCAACGCGAACGACACGGGTCCGCACACACCGGGGATCTCGGTGGAGTGCGCGCGCTGGCTGGCCGAGGAATCCTCCGTGCTGGGGGTCGGCGTGGAGACGGTGGGCACGGACGCCGGCGCTGCCCACTCCTTCGATCCGGCGTTCCCCTGCCATTCACTCCTGCTGGGCGCGAACAAGTACGGCCTGACCCAGCTGCAGAACCTGGCTCGACTGCCCCCGACGGGCGCCTTGCTCATCGCCGCACCGCTGCCGATCGTCGGCGGCTCGGGCAGCCCCAGCCGGGTACTCGCCCTCGTCGAACGCTGATTCCGTGCCGGTGACCACGGTTGCCGAGATCGTCGGGCGGACGCTGGCCGACCTCGGCGTCGACATGGTGTTCGGCGTCGTCGGCAGCGGCAACTTCCACATCACCAACGCACTGGTCAGCGGCGGCGCGCGATTCGTCGCGGCCCGCCACGAGGCCGGGGCGGCGACGATGGCTGACGCCTACGCACGGGTCAGCGGACGGCTCGGAGTCGTGTCCGTGCACCAGGGGTGCGGGCTCACCAACGCCATGACCGGCCTCACCGAGGCGGCGAAGAGCCGCACCTCGATGGTGGTGCTCGCGGCCGAGGCGAGCGAGAAGCGCTCCAACTTCTACGTCGACCAGAGCGGCCTTGCT
>JACDAB010000037.1 GCA_013695665.1 Geodermatophilaceae bacterium
GTCCGCACGGCATCGGTAGCCGTTCCGCCGGCCATCAACGCGATCCCGCTGCCCGCCGCCCAACAAGGCCCGGCCGCCCGCAACCCGAGGATCCAGAGAAGCCAGGGATGTCAAGCGCCTCGCGGCGGAGGTGGATCCGGGCTTACGCTGACCCGTGGCATATGAAGCCCTGGCGGAGAGCCTCCGGCTCATAGACCATGGCCTTCCCGAGGTGCCCGACCGACTCAGCCGGAGAAGGCGGTTTGCGCCGCTTGCGGTGGATGTCGCCGGTGACGTCGCGGTGACGATGTTCGCTCGCCGCGGCGTGAACGGCGAGGTCTGGCGTGACAGCCACGTCCTCTGCCTTCGCCGCGACGCGTGGCGGGTGCTCGGCGGTGGCAGCGGCAGTGCCGCGGATAACCTGCTCAGCGAGCGATCCTCGGTGCAGCTCGACAGACTCTGGATGCGGACCGGTAGCGGCGGGACGAACCGCGACGCCGGTCGGTTGGTGCCGTTTCCGCCACCCCGCTGGATTCGCTATGTCTCGCTCCGGGTCGCCGCTGAAGTTCAGGTCGTCGACGTGGCCGGCCGTCGCCGGATCGTCGTACCCCGGCATGGCACGGTGTGCGTTGTGTGGGGCTCGCGGCGGCCTCCGACGGTTACGCTGCTCGACGCCGACGGCGACGAGTTGGAGCGGATCAGTGCTGCTGCCCACGCGGATGACCGACGCAGGTCCCAATGACCGGCGCAGCACCGCCGCAATACCCGCCGCAATGTCCGTAGGAGTGAGCGCCATGGCGCTCGACCCTACGGACGCAACGAGGGTGGTGGTATGACGCCGAGCCGGTCGAGCAGCCAGGCGTAGATCTCCGCCTCGTAGTGCAGGTGTGCGTAGCGTCCGCTCGGGCCGACGTGTGCGCCCGCGCCCGTCTCGACCCGGAAGACGCAACGCGGTCCCCACGCGGGATCACTTGCCCGCAGCGCCGCCACCCACTTCGCCGGTTCGCGCACCATCACCCGCGGGTCGTGCACCGCGCCGGTGACCAGCAGGTCCGGCCGCGAGCCGGCAGCGGGCATGTTGTCGTAGGGGCTGTAGGCCAGCATCCAGGCGAACTCCTCGACCTTGCGCGGATCACCCCACTCGTCCCACTCGTTCGCCGTCAGCGGGATCGAGGCGTCGAGCATCGTCGTGACGACGTCGACGAACGGCACCTCGGCGACAACCGCCCGCCAGCGCGAGGGCCGCTGGGAGAACACCGCGCCCTGCAGCAGCCCGCCGGCAGATAACCCGCGCGTCGCCAGCCGGGCGCCGTCGACCAGCCCGTCCGCCAGGCCGTCGGCGACGGCGAGGTAGTCGCCGAAGGTGTTCTGCTTGGCCACGAGGTGGCCGTCGCGCCACCACGTCCGGCCCCCTTCCCCACCACCCCTGACGTGCGCGACGGCGTACACGACCCCGCGGTCGAGCAGGGACGGCAGCGCCGGGTCCCACTCCGGCCACAGGCACGACTCGTAGGCCCCATATCCGTAGAGCAGGCACGGCGCCGTCCCGTCCAGCGCTACGTCGGAGCGCCGCGCCAGGGTCACCGGTACGAGCACCCCATCCGGGGCGGGCAGCCACCGCCGTTCGTCGACGTACGCCGACGGATCGTAGCCGGGAGCCGGTTTGCTTTTAAGCAGCGTCCGCGCGCCGCTCACCAGGTCGACCGACCACCACGACGGGGGCTGGGTCAGCGACTCGGTGACGACGGTCAGCGTCTCGATGTCGATGCTCTCCAGCCGGCTCAGCCTGATCGAGGCCGCCGGCCCGTCAGGCACCAGCTCGACGTGAGACTCCGGCCCGAGGATGGCGAGCAGCGGCGCCGCGGCCCGCCGGTACTCCAGCACCACATGCGAGCGCAGCGCGTGGACGGCGACCAGTCGATCGGCGGATTCGGCCACCCGCGTGGTCCAGGAACCGTCTACGACCGGTCGCGACAGCAACTGGAACTCCACGGCGGCGTCGTTGCTGACGGCGAGCCAGCTGCCACCGGCCGGTCCTGGCGCGTGGTCCACCTCGCACTCGACACCGATCCGCCGGGGCCACAGCAGCTCCGCGGGAGCCGATGGCGAAGCTGTCGGGATCACCCACACCTCCGACGTGGTCCTGTTGGCGGTCGCGATGACGATCCACTCACCGGAGCGGGTGGCGTCCACGGTCAGCTCGTACTGCTGGTCGTCCTCCTGCCAGACCAGTACGTCGGAGGACTCCGGCGTACCGAGGACGTGGCGCCACACCTGGAACGGGCGGTACATCTCGTCCGGCACCGTGTAGAAAAACGTGCTGTCATCGGCAGACCATGCGCCGGTGTAGTAGGTCCGCTCGATCACATCGGGTAGATCCTGGTCCGAGTCCAGGGAGCGGAAGCGCAGCGTGTACAGCTCGTCGCCCGACGTGTCGACCGAGTAGGCGAGCACCCGACCGGACGGGCTGACCTCGAACAACCCCAGCTCGAAGTGATCCCCGGCCAGCGCGTTCTCGTCCAGCACCACCTGCCAGTCCTCGGATTCCGGGGCTGGTAACGGTCGGCGCAAATATCGCGTGTACTCGTTCCCTTCGTCGGTCCTCGTGCAGTACACATAGGCACCACGTCGCCAACTGACTGACCAGTCAGTAACGGGCATGCGACCCGACATCTCGGTGACCAGTTCACCACGGAGGTGGTGCAGGTGTTCGGTGGCCGCTTCGTAGTAGGCCCGCTCCGCCGACAGGTGGGGCAGGACCCGCTCGGCGTCGCGCATCCAGGCGTAGTCGTCGGTACGCCGTACCCCGTGCAGCTCGACGACGGAGGGTTCGCGCGCAGGCGCCGGCGGCTCGGTCACAGGCGCACGCTAGCGACCGCCGCAACCGTGGCGATCGCGGTGGGTGCGGCCGCCCCCGCACTCGCGGCGGATGCGGACCCGGTCATCATGACCGTCGGCATCACGCAGGACGTCGACTCGCTGAACCCGTTCACCGGAATCGTCGCCGAGGCCTACGAGATGTACGGCCTCATCTACGACAGCCTCACCGGTTACTCCCAGGAGGACTTCTCCCCGGTGCCGGGCCTGGCCGAGAGCTGGGAGCCCTCCGAGGACGGCCTGACCTGGACCTACGCCATCCGAGAAGGCGTGACCTTCTCCGACGGGGAACCGCTGACCTCGGCCGACGTCGTCTACACGTTCCGGCGCATCATCGACGGGACCTACGAGCAGACCAACTGGGGCAATTACGTAGCCAACGTCACCGACGTCGAGGCGCCGGACGACCAGACGGTGGTCATGACGGTCGCCGTGCCTACACCGATCATGCAGGCCATGCCGGTGCCGATCCTGCCGGAACACGTGTGGGATGCGATCGACGGGAGCGCCGTTGCCGACTACTCCAACGAACCCGACGAGGAGGGCGGATCGGTCGGTTCCGGACCGTTCCGGTTGATCGAGCACAGCGCCAACCAGTTCCTGCGGTTCGAGGCCAATCCGGACCACTGGTCGGGTGCTCCGAATATCGACGGGCTGACGTTCCGGATCTTCACCAACCAGGACTCGATGGCGCAGGCGCTGCGGCGCGGCGAGATCGATGTGGCCGATGCCCTCGAGGCCAATGTCTTCAACTCGCTGCAGGACGTCGAGGGCATCGAGACCGTCGCGGCGGCGTACTCCGGCTTCGACGAACTGGCGATGAACGTGGGCGCGGCCCTCGACGACGGCACCCCGATCGGGGACGGGCACCCTGCGCTGGCCGATGTCGAGGTACGGCGGGCGATCGCGCACGCTGTCGACACCGAGACCCTGGTCGAGAGGGCGCTCGGCGGCTACGGCACCCCCGGTACGACGGTCATCCCGTCGCTCTACGACCGCCTGCACCTCGCGCCGGCGGCGCCGTACGAGTTCGACCTCGACGAGGCGAACCGCATCCTCGACGACGCGGGGTACGAGTTGGGTGCCGACGGCGTCCGGATGATGCCGGATGGTTCCCAGCCGCTGAACTTCCGTATATTCGCCCGCCAGGAGTCGCCGTCGGGTCAGACCAGCGTGGAGTTCATCGCGGGTTGGCTGACCGAGATCGGCATGCAGATCGAGATCGAGGTTGTCTCGGAGGATTCGCTCACCGAGATCATCGGCAACGGTGAGTTCGACATGTTCGAGTGGGGCTGGGTGGTCGAGCCGGACCCGGACTACCAGCTGTCGACCTTCACGTGCGCGTCCCGGTCCTACGTCGAGGACGGCATCACCTACGCCAACCTGTCCGACTCCTTCTACTGCAATCCGGACTACGACGAGCTGTACGCGCTGCAGGCCACCCAGATCGACCTGGCGGAACGGGCCGAGACGGTGCGGGAGATGCAGCAGATCCTGTACGACGACGTGCCCTACGTCGTCACCTACTACTACGACAACCTCGAGGCCTACCGGTCGGACAGGTTCGCCGGCTTCCAACCGCAGCCGGCGCCGAACGGGTCCCTGCTGTTCCAGTACGGCAGCTACTCCTACCGAAACGTCGAGGCGGTGTCCGGTGACGACGATGCCGTCGACGCGGGTGGCGGCGGGTCGGCGGTGACGATCGCGGTGGTCGCCGGCGCGATGTTCAGGTACGAATACACGCCGTACTGGAACAAGATGGCGCCGCCCGGTTCGGGCTGAGGCACGAACCCGGTGAACCTGTCGGAGCGGTATGCCTGGAGGTAGTCGTAGTACTCGGTGACGATGTAGGCG
>JACDAB010000264.1 GCA_013695665.1 Geodermatophilaceae bacterium
CCTCGTGCGGGCGTTTGTTCAGCTCCACCACAAGGGCGCCGTTCTTGTTGCCGTAGCCCAGCCACCGCAGGAAGGCACTGATGCCCTGCCGGTAACTGGCGAGCGTGTTGCCGGCGTACCCATCGGCCGCGAGCGAGTCGAAGAACCGTTGCAAGAACACCCGGGTGAGTCGATCAGTGTGAAGCTGATCCCCCTTTCGGCCGGATTCGCGGTCGGCCGCGGCGAAGCGCCGGAGCGCGTTCAGCGCACTCTGGTTTCCGCCCGTCGTGGTGGCTGGGCGACTGATGCATCGCTGCTGGTACCACTGATCCGCCGCCTCACCCAGTGGGCGGCCTTTGGGACCGAGCTTTAGCTGTCGGCCACGCGCCTCATCCCGGATCCGGTCCACCTCATCGAGTGCCCAGCGAAGCGCGACCTCCTTGCTCTCCGTAGTCTCGCCGGTATTTGGGTCCCGTAAGACGACGCGCCCCTTTCCCCAACGGCGGAAATCGGCTTTCCATACGCCACGGTCAAGGAAGGTGCGCGGTGGGCTATCACGACTAGATCGCTTTCTTTCGGGGGCCATGTGCGGCAGGTAGGTGAGTGGTGGACTTGACTCGGGGCACATCGCGCCCGAGAGCGCGTTCAAATTGCTCCCGCGCAGCCTCCCGCGGCAAGCGCCAGTCTCCGGCGTCATCCTTCACAGCACCCACTACCTTCTTGGAGGCAGCCCATTCGCGCCACTGGCCCACGCTGAAGCCCCACGCCCGCGATAGTTCCCTGGTACTCGCCATCTCCGGCACAGCACCCACCGCCACTTGTGCGGCACGGAGGTCCCCAACCGTTATGGTTACAGTCAACTCCAGATCTGGAGGGAGCGCAGCCAGGACCAAGGGGTCGATACTCCAGCCATTCCGACGTGCCATCAGAATCCTCCCGCTCTGGTGCATGATGCAAGCGCGAGCAAATCCGTTTTCCGGACCTGGGAAAAAAACTGGCAACAACTTTGCGGTTTCGTGCATTCTGTTGCAATTCAGCGTATTTTTCACCGCAGGCAGGTTCGCCAACCAATCGGTAGCCTACAGGAGAAGCAGCATGCAGGATGGAACGCGGTGTCGGTGTGGTTCCACGGAGTGGCGCCCTTACGGCAGTTATATCCGCATAAGTGGAGAGCGCGTGAAGCGCGCCCGCTGCGTGGCTTGCAAGCGCGTTCGGAACCGCGGCGTCAACCCGAGCGGACCGGCTCCCAAGACCGGAACTGCTGCACCCGAGCAGGGGCTCGATAATTTTGAGCGGTTCTGGTACTTCTTTCCCCTAGCAGTCTGGTTGCAGGGACTTCCCGGTGCCATTCGCTGGTCTCAGCGCAAGTTCGAAGTTGACGCGAGCACCATCTCACGATGGATCGCCAAGACCGCGCTTCCAAACGAGCCGCACCGATCTGGCCAACGTGCACTGCCGCGCTACGAGAATTATGATCCGTTTCTGTATGACATTCTCGAGGAATGCCTTCGCCTTCGGCGCGCTACAGGAGATCCCATGCCGAGACGCCACGGGTTCGCCCGCAGTCCACTCCTCCTCGAATCCGCAGGTTCCGCCCTGGTGTGGCGACTCTTAATCCGGGCGCGTGGGGTCGCCTCGATGTCCCGCGACGGGGCGATGCCGTCCTGGCTTGACCGGTGGACGTGGGGCAGCTACCCGAAACGGGGCCTTCTTGAGCCCAGTGAATGGAGCGAGCGCGTCAATACGATCCAACATATTGGCGCAGAAATGCTGGAAAAAATGCCCGAGCAAGCCTGGAACACGGCGGAGTCCCAGGCCTGGCTCCTGGGATGGCAGGACCCCGCCCGGCATCCGGTCTTACGAACTTTTCTACTGCCGATGGAGCAGACCCAATCAGCCGAGCAGCGGAAGAAGGAAAAAGGCAGACCCCCTGATGGTCAGGTACGGCCCCATCGGCTTGCTGAACTACTCAGGCAATATCCAATTCCGGCAATTCTGGACCAGAGGCGGATAGAGGCTTTTCTCCGCAAGGCGTTGCGGGTGCAGGAGCTATGGGCCCCGTTTACCTCCGACAACGCGGTGGACCGGGGGCTCACCTACTGGCTCG
>JACDAB010000266.1 GCA_013695665.1 Geodermatophilaceae bacterium
GCGCGGGACTACCGTCGCATCGTTCTCACCGGGTCCCTTCGCTCCCGGCCACGCCTTGACGACGCGGGACACGAGCACGAAGTCCTTGCGCAGGGGGTGGCCCTCGAAACAATCCGGCAGCAGCAGCGGTCCCGGACTGGGGTGGCCGTCGAACGTGACGCCGTACATCTCTGCCGTCTCACGTTCGTGCCAGGCAGCCCCGTGGTGGACGGCGGCGATGCTGGTCAACCGGGGGTCCTCCCTGGTGACCCGCGTGCGCAGGAGCAGATGCGCCATGGTGTCCGGATTGAGAACGTGGGCGAGAATCGAGAATCCGCCCGCTTCCTCATCCACGCCGCACAACCAGTCCAGATAGGACAGTCCATAGCTGTCGCGAGCATCCTCGACGCTGAACTTCCACGAGGCAGCGGGGACGTCCACGCACCACAGTCCGTACGCCTGGCTGGCCCGACCCCCCATGCCGGCCAGGACGGCGGCATCCACTCCCGCGCTCACGGCCCGGCCAGGTGCGGTCGAACGAGAGGGGCGGTCAAACGTCGGCCCGTCACGCGGCGGGTGAGGGCATCGGCCTCCCCGGCGATCGTGTCCTGCAACCGCAGGATGCCCTGCAACAGCGCTTCAGGTCGAGGTGGACAGCCCGGGACGTACACGTCGACCGGGATGAGCTGGTCGACGCCCTTGGTCACCGAGTAGGAGTCCCAGTAAGGGCCGCCGGAATTGGAGCAGGCGCCGAAGGAGATGACATACCGCGGTTCGGGCAGTTGGTCGTAGAGGCGTTGCACCGCGGGCGCCATCTTGTCCGTGACCGTGCCCGACACGACCATCAGGTCAGCGTGCTGCGGGCCGTCGGCGAGTGGTATCGCGCCGAGCCGACCGAACCGCGGCTGGCTCATCGATGCCGCCACGAACTCGACGGCGCAGCAGGCCAAGCCGAGGTTGAAGACCCACAGCGAATACCGGCGTCCCCACGTCAGGACGAACTTCACCGGATCGGGCAGCACCGACCCGTGGGCCCGAGTCACAGCCAGCGTCCCGCGGCGGTCACATCCATGTTCACCCTCCGAAACCCGACATTCTAATCGGCCGTGGCGGGCGTGATGCGCGACACCAGCGCTGCAACCTGCCAGGTGACCCCGCCGGTCGTAGGGTGGCAGTACACCAGAAGAGGAGTGCGGCATCGCATGGCCAAGCAGGTCAAGCAGCTCGACCGGGTAGTCATCCGGTTTGCGGGTGATTCCGGTGATGGGATGCAACTTGCCGGTGACCAGTTCACCAGCGAGACCGCGATCTTCGGCAACGACCTGTCCACGCTCCCCAACTTCCCGGCCGAGATCCGGGCGCCCGCGGGCACCCTGCCCGGGGTGTCCTCCTTCCAGCTGCATTTCGCCGACCACGAGATCACCACTCCGGGTGACTCCCCGGACGTCCTGGTAGCCATGAACCCGGCGGCGCTTCGGGCCAATCTGCCCGACCTCCCGGTCGGTCGCGACATCATCGTGAACACCGACGAGTTCAGTGCCCGCAACCTCGCCAAAGTGGGCTACGCGACCAATCCTCTCGACGGTGCCGAACTCGAGTCATGGCACGTGCACAAGGTCCCCCTGACATCGATGACGGTCGAGGCGCTCAAGCACAGCGGCCTCGGGAAGAAGGATGCCGCTCGGGCGAAGAACATGTTCGCGCTGGGTCTGCTCTCGTGGATGTATCACCGCCCGACCGACGGGACCCTGCGCTTCCTGGAGAAGAAGTTCGCCAAGCTGCCGCAGGTGGCCGCGGCCAACATCGCCGCCTTCCGGGCCGGGTGGAACTACGGCGAGACGACCGAGTCCTTCGCCGTCTCCTACGAGGTCAAACCCGCGTCCATGCGACCGGGCACGTACCGGAACATCTCCGGGAACCTGGCGCTCTCCTACGGTCTCATCGCGGCAAGTCTGCGGTCCGGTCTGCCACTCTTCCTCGGCGCGTACCCGATCACGCCGGCGAGTGACATCCTGCATGAGCTGTCCAAGCACAAGGCATTCGGCGTACGCACTTTTCAAGCCGAGGACGAGATCGCCGGCATCGGCGCCGCGCTGGGTGCGGCATTCGGCGGTTCGCTGGCCGTGACAACGACGTCCGGCCCGGGTATCGCGCTGAAGTCGGAAACGATCGGCTTAGCGGTATCCCTGGAACTGCCACTCCTGATCTGTGACATCCAACGCGGCGGCCCCTCCACAGGTTTACCCACCAAGACCGAGCAGACCGATCTGCTGCAGGCGATGTTCGGTCGCAACGGCGAAGCGCCGGTACCCATCGTCGCCCCGCAGTCACCGGGTGACTGCTTCGACGCAGCCATCGAAGCCGCGCGGATCGCCGTGACCTATCGGACTCCGGTTCTGCTGCTCTCCGACGGCTACCTCGCCAACGGATCAGAGCCCTGGGCGATCCCCGACGTGGACAGCCTTCCCGAGCTGGCGCCGAACTTTGCCGTGGCAGCCGAGGAGCCTTTCCTGCCCTACGACCGGGATCCCGAAACGCTGGCGCGACCTTGGGCCATCCCGGGCACCGCGGGTTTGGAGCACCGCATCGGCGGCTTGGAGAAGGCCGACCGGACCGGCGATATCTCCTACGACCCGACCAACCACGAACTCATGGTCCGGATACGACAGTCCAAGGTGGACCGTATCGCGCTGTCGATTCCACCCTTGACGGTCGACGATCCGAGCGGCGCGGCGCGTGTTCTCGTGCTCGGCTGGGGATCGACCCACGGCGTCATCGACGCCGCATGCCACCGGGTGCGCCGGCGAGGTGTGCCCGTCGCCCAGGTTCACCTGCGCCATCTCAACCCGTTCCCCTCGGATCTGGGCGACCTGCTCGGCAGCTATGACAAGGTCATCCTGCCGGAGCTGAATCTGGGTCAGTTGGCGCTGGTGCTGAGGGGTCGCTACCTCGTGGACATCCTCAGTATCAACCAGGTCAACGGCATGCCGTTCCGGGCAGTGGATCTCGAGGAATCGTTGTGGGATCTCGTGCAGGGAGCCAGGACATGAGCATCGATCTGGGGATTCCGGCACTCGCCGGCGTACCCAAGGCGGACGTCGCGCAACGGGCCAAGGATTTCAAGACCGACCAAGAGGTGCGGTGGTGCCCCGGGTGTGGCGACTACGTCATCCTCGCCGCAGTGCAGGGCTTCCTGCCCGAACTCGGACTGCGTCGCGAGAATGTCGTGTTCGTCTCCGGCATCGGCTGCTCCAGCCGCTTCCCCTACTACATGAACACCTACGGCATGCACTCCATTCACGGGCGGGCCCCGGCGATCGCGAGCGGGCTGGCCGCATCGCGCCCAGACCTATCCGTCTGGGTGGTGACCGGTGACGGCGACGCCTTGTCGATCGGCGGCAACCACCTGATCCACGCGCTACGTCGCAACGTCAACCTGAAGATCCTGCTGTTCAACAACCGGATCTACGGTCTGACCAAGGGCCAGTATTCGCCCACGTCGGAGATCGGGAAAATCACCAAGTCCACGCCGATGGGCTCCCTGGACTTCCCTTTCAATCCGGTATCCCTGGCCCTGGGTGCGGAGGCGACCTTTGTCGCCCGGACCATCGACTCCGACCGCGCCCATCTCACCTCGGTGCTGCGGGCTGCGGCGGCACACGAGGGCACGGCCCTTGTGGAGATCTACCAGAACTGCAACATCTTCAACGACGGTGCGTTCGAGCTGCTCAAAGATGCGCAAACCCGTGACCAATGGCTGATTTCGCTGGAGCACGGCAAGCCCATCCTTTTCGGCGCGGACGGCTCCCACTGCGTAGTTCGTGATGATGGCGGCGACCTGGTCATCGCAGAGACTTCCGCGGTGCGGCCCGAAGACGTTGTGGTGCATGACGCCGCAGCAGCCAACCCTTCGCATGCCTTCGCCCTGTCGCGACTGTCCGGCCAGGACCTGCGCTACACCCCGGTGGGAGTCTTCCGATCTGTGCAGCGACCGACGTACGACCGACTCATGGCCGACCAGGTGACACAGGCGCAGGTGACCGGGTGTGCGGACTTCGGGACGCTCCTGCGCGGCAACGACTCTTGGACCGTGCCTAACCGGTCGGAGTGACCTTCAGGATGACGTCGTTGGTTCCGTTCGACGTGGTCAGGTAGAGCGAGCCGTCGGTGCCCAGCTGCGCCGTGCGCAGCCGCCCGTAGGTGCCGGAGAACTCGGGGATGAGTTGCTCACTGGTCAACTGGCCGCTGCCGTTGAACGTCAGTCGCAGCAACGATTCACCAGCAAGTTGAGCGACGACCAGCGATCCGTTCCAACCCTTCCATTGCGGGCCTACGAGGAACGTGCCGCCCGATGTCGCGTCCGTCGTCGGTCCCGAGCTCCACGACGCGGGCTTTGCGTTCGGGAACTTCACCAGGTCTGTCATCGGCGCCGACTCGTCGTAGCTGCCGTCGGCGCCGTTCGGATCCCAGCCGTAGTTGCGCCCGCGCAGGACGAGGTTGACTTCGTCGTCGCGGGACGACCCGTGCTCGATGTTGAACATCTGGCCATCCGGTCGCAACGCCAGACCCTGAGGGTTGCGGTGACCGTAATTCCACAGCAATCTCGTGTTCGGATTCGCTGCACCGATGCCCGGGTTTCCCGCCGCAGGGCCACCGGTGAGCGGGTTGATCCGTAGAATCTTGCCACCCAGCGCGGTCAGGTTCTGGGGCATGCTGCCCACGGCAGTGTCGCCGGTGCTCACCATCAGGGCACCGGTGTTGTCAAAGCGCAACCGGCACCCGCCGTGCCTGCCGCTGTCCTCGTTCACCGGGACGTTGCCCAGGAGCGGATTGGCGACGCGGGTGGCCGCGGTGTAGCCGGCGTTGACGGTCCATGCGATGACCTGGATCTCCCTGTCGCTGCCGGCCCGATGGCCCTGGCAGGTGTAGAAGCGCCGGTTACCCGCGAAGCCCGGATCGAGGACCAGGCCCATGAGCCCGGTTTCTCCGACGGAGTACAGGTCGCTGAAGTCGGCGGACATGCGTGCGACGGTGCCGTTCGTGCGACGTACCGACAGCCCGCCGTCACGCTCATTGAAGATGACGGCCCCGTCCGGCGTCTGCGCGACGTCCCAGGGGATCGACAACCCAGAGACGATCTGGGTGATGGTGAACGTCGGCCGGGCCTGGCTGCTCGGCGCCGCGGCGGCTGGCGTCACCATCAATGCCAGCAGAACCACGACGACAGCGATCCCGACGACGGTTCGACGCGCACCACGCCGTACTGGACTCATAGCATCCCCTAGCTGTGACTTGACGCTGCGTGACATACCCAATGCAGAGAGGTTATCCCCCCCATGCAAGTGGGCGCCAGATCGCCCAGCTGGTGATCACGGCCCGGCCCAGAGGACGGGTCGGCCTGCTGCCGTGCGCACCTCGAGCCGATCGATGTCGGACAGGTCGAAGCGGGTCGAACCCGGGATGGTGATCTCGCGGTCGGACAGCTGCCGCCACGAGGACACCAGCGACTCGCCACCGTCCTCATCGATCGCGCACAGCTCGTACATCGACTGCGGGGACTCGCCGTCGGAGGATCCGTCGTAGCGGCAGCGGCCCGAGGAAGACCCCTGCTGTTGCGGCTGCGACGGCCAGAACGGCGCCAGCTGCCACACCATCCGCCACCGTGCTATCCGGCGCTGCGCCCGGACCCGCTCGGCCAGGCGGGGAACCAGACTCGGCGGGCTGGCGGCGGCAAGGGCGCTGTCCGTATCGGGCAGCAGGCGGGCGAGGAAGCCGGGCATTCCCGCGAGTTCCCCGACGGCAGCTGAGCACCGTGCGCACTCGACCAGATGAGCACGGTAGTCCTGCTGCTCGTTCGGATCCAGGGCACCGAGGACATAGGCCGCATCGCTGTCGGCGTGCGGGCAGGTCATTCGGTCACCCCCAGCTCCTCCAACGCTAGCTTGAGCGCGCGAAGCGCATAGTGCGTGCGCGACTTCACCGTTCCCGGTGCGACTCCGAGGATCCGGGCCGCCTCGGCCACCGAGCGTCCCCGCAGGAAGCACTCGACAAGCACGTTGCGGTGCGCCGACGACAGCGCAGCGAGAGCATCTTCGATCAACCAGGCCTGCAGCGCGGCGTCGATGGCGTCAGGCGAGGCAACCTCGGGTACGTCGTGGGTGACCACGAGCGGGCGGGCTTCGGCGCGCCGCCACTCATCGATCACGATCCGTCGAGCAGTGGTGAACAACCACGCCCGGGCCGAGCCCCGGGAAGGGTCGAGCATCCCCGAATGTCGCCACGCCCGCATCAGTGCCTCTTGGACCACGTCCTGCGCCCTGGCGTGGTCACCGCCGGTGAGTCGCAGCGCAAAGGACCACAGCGCGCCGGAATGCTCGTCGTGCAGCGCGCGCATGAGCTCAGCTTCAGATAGCACCTCGCTCGTCACCCCCTCACCAGCAGCGCTGATTGTGCCGGTTGAGCCGGCCTGTGAACCGTCACGGGTGTGAGTGCGTATTCCTTGTCATGAGACCCCAACGGATCCGGCTCGCCGCGGCCGGGATCATCGCCCTCGGCCCCCTTCTGCTCGCCGGCTGCGGCTCGGACGAGCCCGACGACGCAGGCACTCCCCCCGCCGAGACCAGCGAGGACGGCGGCGGGGGTGAGACCGGCGAGGCCACGATCACGATCGTGGACTTCGCCTACGGTGACCCACTGACCGTTGCCCCCGGCACCGAAGTCACGGTCATCAACGAGGACAGCGCGCCGCACAACGCCAACGATGCGGGCGGCGCCTTCGAGCAGGAGTTGTTGGAGCAAGGTGAGTCCGCGACCTTCACCGCGCCTGACGAGGCCGCCACCTACGATCTGATCTGCACCGCGCACCCGGACATGAGCGGCCAGCTCATCGTCGAGGGCTGACCGGGTCGGGGCTCAGCCCGTCCGCTCGACGACGAAGTCGCAGAGCACGAGCAGGGCATCGTGCGCCGGACCGCCCGGAATCTCCACGAGGGTGTCCCGCGCCCTCCGGGCGTAGGTGGCGAGCGTGTCCCGCGCGTGGTCCATGCCGGGGGACGTGCGGAGCAGGGCAAGCGCTTCGGCGTGCAGTGCGTCGTCGGCTGACAGGTCCTGGCTGAGCAGGTCCCGCAACCGATCCTCGGCCGGATCGGCTCCGGCGAGCGTGTGCAGCGTCGGCAGTGTCCGGATCCCCTCGCGCAGGTCGGTCCCGGGCATCTTGCCCAACTGATTCTCCTCTGACGCGATGTCGATGATGTCGTCGGAGAGCTGAAAGGCGATCCCGATCAGCTCGCCGTAGCCGGTCAGCGCTTCGACCAGGTTGGCGTCGACCCCGCCGAAGAGGGCACCGAAGCGAGCGGACGTCGCGATGAGCGAGCCGGTCTTTTCGGCCACCACCTGGAGATAGTGCTCGACCGGCTCGTCGTCGGCGCCGGGTCCGACCGTCTCCCGGATCTGCCCGGTCACCAACCGCTCGAACGTCTCGGCCTGCAGGCGCACGGCCTCGGGACCGAGGTCGGCCAGGATGGCCGACGCGCGGGCGAAGAGAAAGTCCCCGGTCAGGATCGCCACCGTGTTGTCCCAGCGGGTGTTCGCGCTGGGAGCGCCCCGGCGGACGACCGCCTCGTCCATCACGTCGTCGTGGTACAACGTGGCCAGGTGCGTCAGCTCCACGACGACGGCGGCCGCTACGACGCCCGGCCGGGACGGATCCCCGACAGCGGCACACAGCAGCACCAGCAACGGACGGAATCGCTTGCCGCCGGCAAGGAACAGGTGCCGCGAGGCCTCCTTGACGAACGGGTCGGTGCTCGACAGGGACCGGCGAAGCAGATCCTCCACCTGGTCCAGGCCGGAGCCGACGGCCGACCGGAGCTCCGCGTCGGCGAACTCGACCCCGAGCACCCCCTGCCCGGTCACCCCGGTCATTTCAGGTGGACCGTCATCTACCCGACGAACTGGGCAGCCTGATTGGCCAGGTCGAGGACCGCCCCCGGCGCCACTCCCAGCAGCACGGTCGCCGCGGCGGCGATGGCGAGCGAGATCGTGGTGAGCATGCCCGGGACCGCAACCGTCGGCCCGTCGTCGGCCGGCTCGGAGAAGTACATCAGCACGATCACCCGGATGTAGAAGAAGGCTGCGACCGCACTGGCCAGCAGGGCGATCACCACAAGCGGCCCGGCGCCTGCGTCGAGGGCCGCCCGGAAGACGACGAACTTGCCGGTGAAGCCGCTGGTCAGCGGAATCCCGGCCAGGGCAAGCAGGAACAACGAGAACACGCCGGCGACCAGGGGTGAGCGCTTGGCCAGTCCGGCCCACTGGGACAGATGGCCGGCCTCGCCGTCGGCGTCCCGGACCAACATGACCACCGCGAAACTTCCGATCGTGGTCAGGCCGTATGTCAGGAGGTAGAACATCGTGCTGGACAACCCGGCCTGGCTGTTGGCGATCGTGCCGGTGAGGATGAAACCCGCGTGCGCGATCGAGGAGTAGGCCAACATCCGCTTGACGTCGGTCTGGGTCAGCGCCAGCACCGAGCCGACGATCAGCGTGACGATCGCGACGCCGTACAGTACCGGGCGCCAGGTCCATTCGCTGTTACCGAAGCCGACGTAGAGGACCCGCAGGATCGCACCGAACGCGGCCACCTTCGTGCAGGCGGCCATGAACGCCGTTACTGACGTCGGCGCTCCCTGGTACACGTCCGGCGTCCAGGTGTGGAACGGCGCCACCCCGGCCTTGAAGAGCAGTCCGACGAGGAGCATCGCGAGCCCGATCACGAACAGGGCATCGCTCTTTTCGGTTCCGGCCGCCTGATCGAAGATGCCGCGCAGATCCACGGTGCCGGCGTAGCCGTAGATCAGTGCCAGCCCGTACAGGAAGAACGCCGAGGTGAACGCGCCCAGCAGGAAGTACTTCAGCGCAGCTTCCTGCGACAGGAGACGGCGGCGCCGGGCGAGGCCGGCCAGCAGGTAGAGCGGCAGCGACAGGACCTCGAGCGCGACGAACATGACCAGCAAGTTGTTGGCCGCGGCGAAGATCATCATTCCGCCGAGGGCGAAACTCGCCAGCGGGAAGACCTCAGTCTGGGTGCGCGCCTGCGTGGCCAGCTGCCGGTCCAGGGCGGTCCCTGCTGGTACGGCGGCCTGAGCGACGAACGCGCTGCCACCCATGTCCGGGGAGCGTTCGGCCAGCAGCAGGATGGCGAGTACGCCGAGCAGCGCCAGCGTTCCTTCGAGGAAGAGCGCCGGTCCGTCAACGGCGACCGCTCGGGAGATCGTCAGCTCCTGCTTGCCGGCGATGAGCGCCACCGACACCAGGGCACCCAGCATCCCGCCGAGTGCCACCACCAGTTGGGTCCCCCAGCGCTGGCGGCGTGGGACGAACGCCTCGACCAGTACGCCGACCAGGGCAGCACCGAGCACGAAGAGGATCGGTGAGAGGCCCGTGTAGCTCACCGACGGTGCCTCGATCATGAGATGCCGTCCATCGACTCGGCGAGCTCCGTCCGGGAGCACACAACAGGAGCGGACTGGACGGAGGCGGGCGGGATCACCGTCATGACCTCGCCTCCGTCCGGGAGCACACAACAGGAGCGGACTGGACGGAGGCGGGCGGGATCACAGCCATCAGCGCGTCCCCTCCTCGGCCACGGTCGGGGCCGGGTCAGTGGCGCCGAGATCGACCATTGTGGCCTCGACGGCGGGGGTGATGATGTCGAGCACGGGCTTCGGGTAGACCCCCAGCACGATGATGAGCGCGATCAGCGGACTGAGGGTGGCCAGTTCCCGCTTGTCCAGGTCGCGAGCCTTGCGCAGCCGGGGATTGGTGAGACTCTCCGGGCCGTGCATCGTCCGCTGGTACATCTGCAGGATGTAGAGCGCGGCCAGGATGATGCCGACCGTAGCGATGATCGCGAACACCGGCTGCGTCGTGAACGAGCCGATCAGGACGAGGAACTCGCTGACAAAGCTGTTCGTCCCGGGCAGCCCAAGCGAACTCAGTCCGGCGATGAGGAACGCGCCTGCGAGCAACGGCGTGACCCGCGCCATCCCGCCGTAGTCGCTGATCAGGCGGCTCCCGCCGCGGTTGATGAGGATGCCGACGATGAGGAAGAGCGCACCGGTCGAGATGCCGTGGTTGACCATGTACAGCACGGCGCCGGTACCGGCTTGCGAAGTGAAGGCGAAGACCCCGAGCCCGATGAAGCCGAAGTGCGCGATCGAGGTGTAGGCCAGCAGCCGTTTCATGTCGCTCTGCCCCATCGCGAGCAGCGCGCCGTAAAAGATCCCGACCACGGAGAGCACGATGGCCAGTGGCGCAAAGAACCGTGAGGCGTCGGGGAACAGCGGGAGGCAGTAGCGCAGGAAACCGAAGGTCCCGACCTTGTCCAGGACGCCGACGAGCAGCACCGCGCCACCGATCGGGGCTTCGGCACCGGCGTCGGGCAGCCAGGTATGGAACGGCACCAACGGCGCCTTGATCGCAAAGGCGATGAAGAAACCGAGGAAGAGCAGCTTCTGCGTCCCCGGCGTGATCTCCAGCTGCCGCAGGGCGTCGAAGGCGAACGTCCCCTCGCCCAGCTGGTTGTTGCTGACGACGAACAGCCCGATCACCGAAGCCAGCATGATCAGGCCGCCCAGCAGGCTGTAGAGGAAGAACTTGACCGCGGCGTACTGCCGGCGGGGTCCTCCGAAGCTGCCGATCAGGAAGTACATCGGGACGAGCATGACCTCGAAGAACACATAGAACAGGAAGACATCGGTCGCCGCGAAGACACCGATCATCATCGTCTCCAGGACGAGCAGCCAGGCGAAGAAGGCCTTCATGCTGCGTCCACCGGTTGGCTCGTCGTTCCAGGACGCCGCCACAACCACGGGGACCAGTACGCCGATCAGGGCGATCAGGACGACTGCGATGCCGTCGACGCCGAGGGCGAAGCGGACCCCGAAGTCGGCGATCCAGGTGTACGACGAGGCGAACTGGAACCGCTCACCACCAGGGTCGAAGCCGACCGCCATCACCAGCGTCAGCACCAGTACGACTAGTGAGATGGCCAGGGTCAGCTGCTTGGCGAGCAGCTGCCGCTCACCCGGCAGCCCGGCGACCACCACGCCGCCGGCCAGCGGCAGCAGCAGTGTGACCAACAGAAGGGTGCTCACCGGAACACCCCGCCGGAGATGCTTCCGTCGGTCCGTGGGGCCGCCGAGATCATCCGAACCTCACCGCGAGCAGGGCGGCCACCACCAGGATCGATCCTCCGAGCATGCCGAGGGCGTAGGTGCGGACGAAGCCGTTCTGGGCCCGTCCGAGTCGTGCGGAGCTACCGCCCATGAGGGCCGCAACGCCGTTGACAGCGCCGTCGACCCCCTTGTTGTCGACGAACACCAGCGCCCGCGTCAGCCACTGGCCCGGCCGCATGAACACGGACTCGTTCAGCGCGTCACCGTACAGGTTGGCACGGGCGGCACGGACCACCGCCGAGACCGACACCGGCGGGGTGCGGGCAACCTGGCGGCGGCCGACGAACAGCCAGGCCGCCGCGATGCCGATAGCAACGAGCACCGTCACGAGCAACGTCACGACTATCGGCTCGATGACGTGTTCCACCTCGGGCCGGGGGCCGAATACCGGCTCCAGCCAGGACTCCAGTGGGAACACGTTGACCAGCAGGAACCCGGCGAAGACCGAACCGAAGGCCAGCACAATCATCGGCACCGTCATGACCGTCGGCGACTCGTGCGGCTGCACACCCTTGTCCCAGCGCTGCTCGCCGAAGAACGTCATCAGCATCAGCCGGGTCATGTAGAACGCTGTGAGACCTGCTCCCAGCAACGCGGCTCCGCCCAGCAGCCACCCGGAGGTCCCGCCCTTGTCGAAGGCGGCCTCGATGATGAGGTCCTTGGAGTAGAAGCCGGACAGGAACGGGAATCCGATCAGGGCCAAGTAGCCCAGCGTGAACGTGGCAAACGTGATTTTCATCCGTTTGGCGAGTGCCCCGTACTTGCGCATGTCGACCTCGTCGTGCATGCCGTGCATGACCGACCCGGCGCCCAGGAACAGACCTGCCTTGAAGAAGCCGTGGGTGAGCAGGTGCAGGATGCCCACTGCGTAGCCGGCCGGGCCCAGGCCGACGGCCAGGAACATGTAGCCGATCTGGCTGACCGTGGACCAGGCCAGTACCCGCTTGATGTCGTCCTTCGCGCAACCGGCGATACACCCGATGAGCAGGGTGACCGCACCGACGATGGCGACCACGGTGCGCCCGGTCTCGGTGAGGTTGTAGATCGGTGCGGCGCGGGCGATCAGGTAGACACCGGCGGTCACCATCGTCGCCGCATGGATCAGCGCCGAGACCGGTGTCGGTCCCTCCATCGCGTCCGGCAGCCAGGCCTGCAGCGGGAACTGCCCGGACTTGCCGCAGGCACCCAGCAACAGCAGCAGCGCCAGAGCCGTCGCCGTACCGCCGGTCAGGGCATCGGCGCCGCCGAGTACGTCGGCGTACTGCGTGGAACCCAGGGTGGCGAACATCAGGAAGATGGCAATCGCCAGGCCGACGTCGCCGACCCTGTTCATGATGAAGGCCTTCTTCGCCGCCGTTGCCGCACCCGGTCGGGTGTACCAGAACGCGATCAGCAGGTACGACGCGAGACCGACGCCCTCCCACCCGACGTACAGCAACACGAAGCTGTTGCCGAGGACAAGCAGCAGCATCGCGGCCACGAACAGGTTGAGGTAGCCGAAGAATCGCCGGCGGCCCGGATCGTCGTGCATGTAGCCGATCGAGTACAGGTGGATCAGGCCGCCCACACCGGTGATCAGCAGGATGAACACCGCCGAGAGGGGGTCGAGCAACAGCCCGGCGTCGACCTGCAGATCGGTCACCGGGATGAAACTGAACAGGTTCAGGGAGACCGAGCGGTTGTCCAGCCCGGCCAGCGTGACGACATAGAACACCGACAGGGCGAACGTGAGTGCGACCGTCGCCGTGCCCATCGAAGGCGCTGTCTTGTCCAGCCGCCGCCCACCCGTCAGCAACACCGCCGCGCCGAACAGCGGCAGGGCGATGAGGAGCCACATCGTGCTCAGTGCCCCGGTGGCGGCGGCGTACTCGATCGTCTCGTCCACTCAAAATCCTCGGCAGCTCAGTACTTCAGCAGGTTGGCATCGTCGACCGAGGCCGAGCGGCGGGTCCGGAAGATCGACATGATGATCGCCAGCCCGACGACGACCTCCGCGGCCGCTACCACCATCACGAAGAACGCGATGATCTGGCCGTCCAGCGTCCCGTTGATCCGGGAGAATGTCACGAGCGTCAGGTTCACCGAGTTCAGCATCAACTCGATGCACATGAAGACGACGATCGTATTGCGGCGTACGAGCACACCGACGGCGCCGATGGTGAACAGGATTGCCGCGAGGATCAGATAGTACGTCGGACTCATGCTCGCCAGCCGAAGCGCGCGGGTGGGTCCGCCGAGCCCTCGTCGTCCACGCGATCGGGTGCCGGTGGCAACGGCTGCATCTCGACACCGGTCGCCGAACTGTCCTCGGCCGCGCTGCCGTCGGGGAGCATGGCCGGCGTGTCTATGGCGTTGGATGTCGCGAAGACGCCGGGCCCGGGCAGTGTCTGCGGTCGCGGACCGGCGTAGCGCGCCGTAGAGAGGTCGCGCTGCGTACGCCGCTGTCCCGGTTCCTTCTCGATGTGGGCGAGGACCATGGCCCCGACCGCGGCCGTGATGAGAAGGGCGCTGGTGAGCTCGAACGCGAACAGGTAGTCGATGAACAGGATCTCCGCGATCGCGACGACGTTGCCGCCGCCGGCCTCGTTGGTCTCGGCCAGCCCCTCGACGGGCGCGCCGGTGACGGCCCGGCCGATACCGGCGCCGACAAGGGCGGCGAACGCGACACCGGCCACGATCGCTGCCTGCCGCTGACCCCGCAGGGTCTCCACCACCGAATCCGAGGACTCCCGGCCGACCAGCATCAGGACGAACAGGAACAGGACCATGATCGCGCCGGTGTAGACGATGATCTGCACCGCGCCTAGGAACGGTCCCTGCTGGACGAAGTAGAAAACACCCAGCCCCAGCATGGTCAGGACCAACCACAGCGCGGAATGGATGGCGTTGCGGCTGAAGACCATCCCGAGTGCGCCGGCCAGCGCCAGCGGGCCGACGATCCAGAACGTCACGGCTTCGCCGGTGGACACGACGTCAACGGCGAGTACGGCCACGTCGTTCATGTGCCCTGCTCCACCGCAACGTCGACCGGCGCCGGCGGATCGGCGCGCAGGTAATAGTCCTGCTCCGTCTCGCCCAGCCGCATAGGGTGCGGTGGCTGCTCCATCCCGGGCAGCAACGGCGCCATCAGCTGCTCCTTGGTGTAGATCAGGTTCTGTCGGTTGTCGTTGGCCAGTTCG
This sequence comes from Geodermatophilaceae bacterium, assembly GCA_013695665.1. GTDB lineage: Bacteria > Actinomycetota > Actinomycetes > Mycobacteriales > Geodermatophilaceae > JACCTY01. The sequence goes on from JACDAB010000266.1 coordinate 14,396, forward strand.
TAGTCGTTGCTCATGGTCAGCGAACGGGTAGGGCAGGCCTCGATGCACAGGCCGCAGAAGATACAGCGCAGGTAGTTGATCTGGTAGATCGCGCCGTAGCGCTCACCCGGGGAGTATCGCTCCTCTTCGGTGTTCCAACCGCCCTCGACGTAGATCGCGTCTGCGGGGCAGGCCCACGCGCAGAGTTCGCAGCCAACGCATTTTTCCAGCCCGTCCGGGTGCCGGTTCAGAACGTGCCGACCGTGATACCGCGGGGCCGTGGGTCGCTTGTCCTCCGGGTACTGCTCGGTCGTGACCTTCTTGAACATCTGGGAGAAGGTCAGCCCGAATCCCTGCAACGGTTTGGGCAAGATCGGCACGTTAGACCTCTTCGGCGGCTGAGTTGGCTTTGGCGGCACCAGCACGGGTGACCACGCGGTCACTGGCGACGCTGGCCGGGACGAGCAAATCCATGGGCGGGATCGGGTACGACGTCGTCGGCTGTTCAGGAACTATGCCGTAGAGCGTGTCGTCGTCCTCCGCCTCGGGCGCCTTGTCCGGGAGCAGCAGCATCACGATGAGGACGATGGCCAGTGGAATCCCCACGAAGAGGATCGACTGCACGAAGCTCCAGTCGTACTCGCGGGACAGCGTCCGCAGCGCCGCCACGACGACGATCCACAGCAGGCCGACGGGCACCAGCACCTTCCAGCCGAACTGCATGAACTGGTCGTAGCGCAACCGGGGCAGCGTCCCACGCAGCCAGATGAACACGAAGATGAAGGCGAAGACCTTGCCGAGGAACCAGACGATCGGCAGCCACCCCTCGTTCGCGCCCGCCCATACCGTGCCGAGGCCGAACGGCGCCCGCCAGCCACCCAGGAACAACGTCGTGGCCAGCGCCGAGACCGTGACGATGTTGATGTATTCGGCGAGGAAGAACAGCGCGAACTTCAGGGAGCTGTACTCGGTGTGGAAGCCGCCGACGAGTTCGGACTCGGCCTCGGCCAGGTCAAACGGCGCGCGGTTCGTCTCGCCCACCACGGAGATGAAGAAGATGACGAAGGAGACGAACAACGGCGCCACAAGCCACACGTTCTCCTGCGAGGCCACGATCTCTGACGTCGAGAGCGATCCGGCGTACAGGAATACCGGAACTATCGCCAGGCCCATCCCAATCTCGTAGCTCACCATCTGCGCGGCCGAGCGCAGCCCGCCGAGCAGGGGGTACGTCGAACCGGAGGCCCACCCGGCCAGCACGATGCCGTAGACGCCCATCGAGGCGCAGGCCAGCACGATCAGGACACCGACCGGTACGTCGGTCAGCTGCAGCGG
>JACDAB010000289.1 GCA_013695665.1 Geodermatophilaceae bacterium
GCGTTCCGCGACCGCCTCGACGGCCTTAAGCGTCTCGGTGTCCACGACGACCAGCCCAGCTGGGTCGCCGTCGATGATGTAGCCCGCTTCCCGGACCATCTGGCGCAGCCGCCGGACCGTCAACGGGATCACCGGAAGCCCTTCGCGTGACAATCAGCATCGGCCAGATCCGACGCACCCCTGCGCCGGAGGGTCCGCCGGTGAGGCGGCTCTCATCGGCGCGCACCGCCGCGATGTTCGCGTCGAGCTGGCGGGCCTTAGCGACGACACCTTTCGCGATGTCGCCACCGCGTTCACCGTCGCCGCGGGGATGCAGCTGGTCGGGCTGCTCGCCATCTACGTGATCCCGGTCCGCGGTGTCACCCGGGTGCCATAGCGACGCTCGAAACGCTGGACCCGACCCTCGGTGTCCACCAGCCGCCGGGTGCCGGTCCAGAACGGGTGCGACGACGAGGTCACGTCGACCACGACCAGTGGGTAGGTGTGGCCGTCGGTCCACTCGCCCCGGGCGTCGGACGTCGCCGTGGAGCGGGTCAGGAACTGCATGCCGGTAGCCGAGTCGCGAAATACGATCGGGTGGTAGTCGGGGTGGATGCCGTCCTTCATGCCGGACCATCCTCGGCGGCTGAGGTTCTTGCCGAGATGCCAGGCGGAGCGGGGATGACGTCGTCGCAGGGGTCGTGGTGTCGCTCGCCGAACGGATCGGCCCAGCGCCGCCAGGCCCGCTCTCCGGCCGCGAGCTCGACGTCGGTGAGCAGGGCCGCCTCGAGCACGGCCCGGATGTGCGCCGGGTCCGCGTCGTGCACCAGCACGACGATCTCGCTGTGCCGGTCCCCGTAGACCGGCCCCCACCGCAGCGAGGCCATCGCCTGCCGTTCGGGCGGGACGTCGGCCCAGGCCGGGTCGTCGTCGGTCATCGCGGCGAGCCACGGACCGACCCGGTCGATGCACAGAGCCTCGCCGGCCGACTCCAGCCACAGGACCGTGTCCGGTTGGCTGGCTAGCCAGATCCGCCCCCGGGAGCGCAGCACCCCGCCGAGCAGCACATCCACGGCTTCGTGGAGGCGCTCGGGGTGGAACGGCCGGGAGGCGGCGAACTCCACCAGGGCCAGCCCGCACTCCGGCTCCAGCGGGGGCATACCGCGCAGCAGGGCGGAGTGCGGATCATCGACCGCCCCCCGGCGGGCGGTTGAAGACACGCCGGCCACCGCCCGGGCGACCTCGGCGATCTCGCACCGCACCGCCGACGGGGACAACCGGGCCAGGGCGGCCTCGAGCCGGATCCGGTCCCACGGCCAGGCTGGGGAACCGGTGAGCACCAGCACGTCGGCGAACTCGGTCTGGCCGGCCACCACCTGGGCCACGGTGCGCTCATCCTCCGGGGCCGCAGCGCGCGCGACCGCGGCCAGCGTCTGCGCCCCGCTGACGTCCACCCACCAGGTGCCGACATCGACCACGGTGACCACGGCCTGGACCTCGACGTCCTCGCCCCCGACCACCGAGCCGATGTCGTCCCCGGGGTTGGGCACGAGCACCCAGTCCAGCGCCGAGCAGACCGCGGCCGGCTCCAGGCGGGAGTCCAGTCGCAGGACGATCCGACCCACCCGGGGGTGGCGGCCGAGGCGGCGCAGCAGCGGCAGGACGCTCTCCCGCAACGTGCACGAGACGCAGCCGTGCTCTAGGTGGATCGTGCGCTCGGTGCTGCCGCCCAGCCCCACCGGCCAACAGACCCGCTCGATAATGAGACCTTCGTCGAGCACGCTGAGGTCGTGGTGCACGAGAACCTGCGTGCCGTTGCGGTGGTCGCTCAGCAGGGCGCTGGTGGCGGCAGCAACCCCTGAGTCGTTCCAGCCGCACACGATCAGCAGCGGGGTCGCGGCGGTGGGGGTGTTCACAGGCAGCTCCTAGCGGGAACGATTGTCATTTACACTGGATTGCACGGTAGCACCGCTCTGGTGCGTTCGGGCGGTCCTGGGGACGCACGCGGTCGCAGAGCGGCGACTGGCCAATCCTCTTGCTAAGAGTCATTCTCATCAAAACCAAGATCACCATCCGCCGCACAGGTAAGGAGCGGGATGCCGACTCACAACCAGCACGTCGAGGACGTCGAGTGGGGCACCCTCGTCCAGTCATTGCGTCGGTCGCACGACTCGCAGGCCCCGCTGGACGCCCAGATCGCGGGCTGGCTCGTGGGGAGGCTGGAGACCCGTCTGGACCTGGCCCAGGACCGGTGGGGCCGCTTTCTGGACCGGGAGGGGCTACGGGCCCTGGTCGACCGGGAGGACGTCCAGACCCTGCGCCGGCTCACCGACACCTCGTACCCGTTCGCGGTCGTCGCACGCGAGGAGTCCTCCCTACTGTGCGCCCAGACCGTGCACGTCGGCCAGGCGGACCGGTGAGCGAGCCGACCCCGGCTCAGGTCAAGGCCGACATCGCCGCGATGTTCGACCTCGGGGCTGAGGACTACGACCGGCAGGACGTGTCGTTCTTCGGCCCGGTGGGCCGGTGGCTGGTCGACGTGGTTGCACCACAGCCGGGTGAGTCGGTGCTCGACCTGGCCTGCGGACGCGGCGCAAGCCTGCTTCCGGCCGCCGCAGCCGTCGGGGCGTCGGGGTCGGTCCGGGGGGTGGACCTCGCGCCGGGGATGGTGGCTGCCCTGCAGCGCGACGTTGCCGACCAGCAGCTGAGATGGGTGGAGCTGAGCGTCGGGGACGCCGGGGGGCCGCCGCAGGGTCCGTTCGACGTGCTGCTGTGCGGGCTCGGCCTGTTCTTCCTGCCCGATCCGGCGGCGGCGCTGCGGGCCTGGCGCGCCGTGCTGGCGCCCGGCGGGCGGGTCGGCCTGAGCGTGTTCGGAGCTCCGGACACCGCTTGGGATACGGCCTTCAAGGTCCTGTTGGACCACCTCGACGCCCCGCCCCACGAACCGCATCCTCTCTTCGCCCCTGGCGCAGCCATCGCGCTGGTCGCCGAGGCCGGTTTTGTGGACGTGGCCGAGGAGTCGCGGACGTGGGACGTCGCCTTCTCCGATATCGGGGCCTGGTGGGAATGGGCCTTCGCCACCGGGTTCCGCAGGATGCTCAGTGGGGTCGCCGACCAGGACCGCCAGCGGGTTCAGGCGGACATGGCCGGTCAGCTGTCCGCCGCCGTGGGGCCCGATGGCCGGCCGCACTGGCGTCCCGAGCTGCGCGTGATCACCGGATCAGCACCATGACCACTGGCGCCGGTGGTATGCGGCTGGAACACCTCCTGTGCTACTCCGATGCGCCGTCGATCGACCAGCACATCCGGGGCTACGTCGAGCTGGGCTTCGTACCGCAGGCGCACTCGGCGCGGTGGCCCCGGGTTTGCGTAACCGGTTCATCGGCCTGTGCCCGGAGTACCTGGAGCTGGTGTGGGTCGAGGACGAGGATGCCTTCGCCGCCGGCGACGAACCGGTCCGCGCCTTCCGCCGCGACCGGCGACCGTTCGGGCTGGGGATCCTCGCCGAGGACACCGCCGCACTGCACGAGCTGTGGACCTCGCGCGGGATCGTCCTCCCGCCGGTTGCCTACGAGAGCCCGGCCGGGTCCGGCCCCGACGAACCACCGCTGTTCGCCTTCCAGCCCATCCCTGCCGAGGCACTGCCTGGGGTGGACGCCTTCGCACTGACCTCCTTCTACGCGCCGACCCCGCCCACCCGACGGGAGGTGTGGGTGGCGCCGAACTCCACCTTCGCCCTGGAGGGGATGACGTTGGTGTCGATCACTGCGGAGGCCGACGCGCGGCGGTGGCAGGAGTTCCTCACCCCCGATGAATCGGTACGTCTCGACGGCCCCGGGTACGTGCTGGACGTTGGCCCTCATCGGTTGACCTGGCTCGCCCCGGCGGACTACGAAGACCGCTACGGCTGGGCGTGGACGCCGGGTTCCGGCGGCGCGGGCGCCTTGGCCGCACTGGAGTTGCTGGCCTTGGACGTCGACGAAGTCGCCGCGCGCGCGCGGCGAGTCGGTCGGCCGGCACGCCGGCTGCCGGACGGCGGTCTCGCCCTCGAACCCTCGGCGTACGACGGATTTCACTTCGTGGTCCGTGCGGGTGACCTCCTCGACTGGGTCCGTCGTCGTGACGACTGTCTGGGCGTTGAGCACACAGTGCGGCGGATGGATGACTTCATGGACCAAGGGACACCCGGTGACGGCGAGTACGTGGTGCGCACCGCGACCCCCGCAGACCTCAGGGGCATCCGTGAGCTGGCCGAGGAGGTGCTGCCCGCGACCTACGGGTCGATCACCCCCGAGGGTTACGTTGCCCGACTGATCGAGGACTACTGGAGCGACGCGGCGAACACCCACGCCATCGGGTCGACGACGGACACGCTGATCGTCGCGGAATCGGCATTCTCCGGCGTCGTCGGGGTGGCACACACTGCCCGGTACGACGAGACGTCGATCATCCTATGGCGGCTGTACGTGCGGCCCCAGTTGCACGGCCGAGGGATCGGATCGGCGCTGTTGGCCGAATGCACCCGGCGATGTCCGTCCTACGTCGACCGGATGGTCACCGAGTACTTCGCCGACAACGGACCCGCGGCCCGCTTCTACGCCGCACGCGGTTTCAGCGGCCCGCGCCCGGAGACCCTTGCGTGGCGGGGCACCTCGCTGCAGATCGTGTACGTCGATCGACCCGTGCCCCGGCGGTCAGGGGAGAATCCCGCGCAGGATGGCTGATCCTGCCGGCGGTGTTCCGGGCGGTGGGTACGGCTCAGTATGGCGCGACGGACAGTTCCTGCGGCTCTGGACGGCCTCGACCATCTCGGCCTTCGGCGACTTCTTCACGGTGTTCGCGCTGCCCCTCCTGGTCTTCCTGACCACGGGTTCCGCGCTGTTGACGGGCCTGACACTGACCGCGGAGACCGTGCCGTACGTCGTGGTGAGCCCCTTCGCGGGAGTGCTGGTCGACCGGGTGGACCGGCGTCGCATCCTGATCGCCACGCGGGTGGCCCAGTTCTTCCTGATCGGGTCCATCCCGCTGGCCTCGGCGGTCGGGATCCTGGGCATGCCCCAGGTGCTCACGGTGGCGTTCCTGTCCGGCAGCGTCGCGGTGGTCTTCGGCGCCGCCGCGCTGTCCGCCGTGCCGAACCTCGTCCCACCCGAGCATCTGGTCGCGGCGAATGCCGCGCAGCAGCTCAGCTTCTCCACCGCGGCCATGGCCGGGCCACCGTTGGCCGGCCTGGTCGTCGCTCTGGCCGGCTCGCCGGTCTGGGCACTGGCCGTCGATGCGGTGACGTTCCTGCTCGGGGCCGTGCTGCTCGCTGGGATCTCGCGGCCGCTGCAGGCCGCGCGGGATTCTCACGCCGACCCTTCCGGTGTCCTCTTCGACCTGCGGGAGGGCCTGCAGTACGTGTGGGGCCAGCCGCTGGTGCGGACCGCGGCCCTGCTGCTCTTCGGATTCAACGTGATGCTCGGCGGAGTGCTCGGGCAGCTCATCGTGTACGGCCGCGCAGAGCTGCAGTTGGCCGACTTCCCGTTGTCCCTGCTGTTCGCCGCGGACGGCGCGGGGACCTTGTTGGCCGCCGCGGTGGCCGCCCGGTTGGGGCGGGGCCGGCGGATGGGGCGCATCGTTCTGGTCTGCCTGCCGCTGACCGCGCTGTGCGTCCTCGTGCTCGCCGTGGCGGAGGACCTGGTCGTCGTGCTGCTCGCTCTTGCCGCTTTCGGCGCGGTTCAGACGGTGATGTTCGTCAATCTGATCTCACTGCGGCAGCGGATCGTTCCCGACCGCCTGCAAGGACGGGTCAACGCCACCGCCCGGGCCCTCGCGGTCAGCGGGACGCCGGTCGGCGCCCTGATCGGTGGGCTCCTCGTCGACCCGCTCGGGGTCCGCGGAGCCTTCCTCGTGTTGGCAGGCCTGGCGCTGGTCAACTCGGTGGTCGCGCTGGCGACGCCGCTACGGAATGACCAGACGCGTACCTGATTCGGCCCACGACCACCAGAATGCCGGTTTGACATGCAGGCATTCGCATATCAGGATGGGTCATGTACGCCATCCCTGACGCGAGGAGATCCGACATATGAGCACCGTGACCGACCACCAGCCGGCAGAGACCCACCGCCACACCCATGGCCCCGGGTGTGGACACGAGTCGGTGGTGCACGCCGATCACGTCGACTACCTGCACGACGGGCACGTCCACCGCGAGCACCAGGCCGACGGCGTGACGCATTACGACGAGTGCAGCGTCTGCGAATGCGCGCAGTGCAATGACTCCTGCGCGGCGTGTGCATGCGCCGACTGCACCTGCCCACGGTGCAACCACGCCACCTGCTCGTGTGCCTCCTGCTCCGACATGTGCGGCAACTGCGTCTGCGCCGACTGCTCCTGCACCACCTGCACCCACGCCACATAGCGGCGCCGGCC
>JACDAB010000022.1 GCA_013695665.1 Geodermatophilaceae bacterium
GTGTAGACCGGCGGGTGCTGGAGGAGCAGCACGGTGTCGGGCGCGTCGCCGACCACCCTGGCGGCGTGCAGCCGCCTCTGCTCGGTCCACGCCTGCTCGTACGGAACCGTCCCGCCGCGGACGAAAACCAACTCTGGCACGGACTGAACCCTACGCCGGGACGGGAATCAAGGTGGTCGCGCCGCTAGTCCTGCCACCGCGCACCGGCGAGCCGGTCGATGATCGAGAGCAGATGTTTTCGGAAGGCGCCGTCGTCGAAGAGGCCGGCGAAGGCCGGCAACTCGGCCCTGTCGATGTCGGCGTAGACGCGGCTTCCGCTGGGTGAGCGCTCGACGAGCAGCCGGCGACGGTCGGACTCGTCCCGAAGCCGGACGACGAAGCCGGAGCGCTCGAGCCTGTCCAGGGTGCGGCTCATTGTCTGGGCTTCAACCCGGCAGCGCGCCGCCAACTGGTGCTGCGAGTGCGGGCCGTCGCCGAGCGCGTGCAGAACCGACAACCCGGCGGGGGTGATGTCGTGCGCGGCAAGGTGCGCGGAGAACGCGTGTTCAGCCAATCGCGCCGCAGTGACGAGGAGGCGCCCGGTCGGCCAGCCGGCCATGTCGTCGGGATCGTCGGTGGTGAGCCCTCGCTTATCGGCCACTCGAGGAAGCCTTCTTCCCTGTTCGGGATCTACCGGGTTGCCAACCATCAGCCTGCTGACTAATTTGGTCAGCACTGCCGCCATCCTAATCTCGCCCCGAAAGGCTGTCCTTCGATGCCCGCTCGCTCCCGTCGCTGGCTGCTCCCAGCGGTGCTCGTGATTGTCTGGCTCGCAGTCGGGGGGCCGCTGGGTTCCTTCCAGGGCCAACTGGCCGGCGTACAGGAGAACGACAACGCCGCCTTCCTGCCGTCCGAGGCTGAGTCCACCCAGGTGATCGAGCTGCAGCGCAAATTCACCGATGAGGAAGTCCTGCCGGCCATCGTCGTCTACGAGCGCCTGGACGGGCTGAGCCAGGGCGACCAGGCGGCGGTCGCCGAGGACGTCGCCGAGTTCGCCGAGCTCGACGGCGTGCTGGGCGAGGTCTCCCCGCCGATCCCCTCGGAGGACGGCCAGGCCCTGCAGGTCATCGTGCCGATCGACGCCAATCTGGGCGACGAGATCGCCGCCGTCGTCGAGGAGGTTCGCGGCATTGCGGGCAGCGGAGAGCTCGACAGCTTCGTGACGGGACCGGCCGGCATCCTCGGCGATTTCGTCGTGGCGTTCGGGAGCATCGACGGGCTGTTGCTGCTCGTCACTGCCGCCGTGGTCGCGCTCATCCTGATCCTGGTCTATCGGAGCCCATTGCTGCCGGTGATCGTGTTGGTCGCCGTGGCGCTCGCCCTCGGTACGGCCTCAGCCGTCGTCTATGCCTTGACGAGCGCCGGCGTCATCACGCTGAACGGGCAGAGCCAGGGCATCCTCCTGGTCCTCGTGTTCGGTGCGGCAACGGACTATGCCCTGCTGCTGATCTCCCGATACCGGGAGGAACTTCGCCGGCAGGAGAACAAGTACGACGCCGTACGCGTGGCGCTGCGGGCGACAGCACTGCCGATCCTGGCCTCCGGCGGGACGGTCATCGTTGGTGTCCTGTGCCTGTTGTTCAGCGAACTCAACAGCAACCGCGGCCTCGGACCGGTAGCCGCCATCGGCATCGCAAGCTCCATGCTCGTTCAGCTCACGTTCCTACCGGCGGCTCTGGCGTTGTTCGGACGTGCTGCGTTCTGGCCGATCCGCCCGAAGTATGGCTCCGATGCCGGAGACCACGGAATCTGGGGCCGGGTGTCCGGGTTGGTGGGCAGGCGCCCGCGGGCTGTTTGGGTGAGCAGTGCTGCCGTGCTGGTTGTCGCTGCTGCATTCGCCACGCAGCTCAACACCTCCGGCATCGAGCAGACCGATGTATTCCTCACGGAAGTGCCGTCCGTGGCTGGGCAGGAGGCGCTGGCCCGCCACTTCCCGGCGGGGACGGGGAGCCCAGCTGTCATCGTCGGAAACGCCGATGTCGTGGACGAGCTAGTGGGCGCCGTGCAGGGGGTCGACGGTGTCGGGGTTGTGACCGCGTTGGGCGAGAGTCCGGCCGGTCCCCCGGGGGCACCCCCTCGAGTCGTCGACGGCCTGGTGCAGCTCAACGCCGTCCTCGACGAGCCGGCCGACAGCCGAGCCGCGGTGGAGACGGTGCGCGAACTGCGTGAGGTGGTCGACGATGTGCCGGGCGCTGCGGCGCTCGTCGGCGGCTTCACCGCGACCCAGCTGGACACCCAGGACGCAGCTGCCCGAGATCAGTCGGTCATCATCCCGATCATCACCATTGTGATCTTCCTGATCCTGGCGCTGTTGCTGCGGGCGCTGGTAGCACCCGTCGTGCTCATCGCGACGGTCGTGCTGTCGTTCCTGGCGACGCTCGGCGTCTCCGCGCTGGTGTTCGAGGAGATCTTCGGTTTTCCCGGTTCGGACCCCGGGGTTGTCCTGTTCGGTTTCATCTTCCTGGTGGCGCTCGGCATCGACTACAACATCTTCCTGATGACCAGGGTGCGCGAGGAGGCGCAGCAGGTAGGCACCCGGCAGGGTGTGCTGACCGGCCTCCGGGTCACCGGTGGCGTCATCACCTCCGCCGGTGTCGTCCTGGCTGCCACCTTCTCGGCCCTCGGTGTCCTGCCACTGCTGTTCCTCGCGCAGATCGCGTTCATCGTCGCGTTCGGCGTCCTGCTGGATGCGACGATCGTGCGCTCTCTGCTGGTGCCGGCTCTCACGCTGGAGATCGGCGAGAAAGTCTGGTGGCCCAGCCGCCTTGCGCTTCGGCGGGAATGACCGGCCCGCCGCCGGCGGTACGGGCTACCGTCTGGAGATGAGCAGGGAGGAGATCACGGCGCTTCGGCTCACGGCCTTCGAATCATCTGAGGCCATGGAAGGTGCAGTGCTTCGGTCGCTGGCGGCGCCCGGAGCAAGATCCTCCGGCCGGGCTTTCGTTGGCGTGATGACTCGGGTTGGTCGGCAAACCGCCGTCACAACACGGTGAAACACCATGACCAAGCTACGACGGGCGCAACTGGCGGATGACGGCGCGGGCGGCGCGGGCGCCGCTGGCCATCGCCCCCTGGATTGACGGTGTGTCGCGATGGTCGCCGGCGACATAGAGCCCGTCCCCGAGTGACACCGGTTTGCGCAGGTTGCCCAGCGGCGGTGGTGCCGCGGGGAGCGCCGCCCTGACCTGCACGGCGTCGATCAGTTCCCAGTCCTCTGTGGACTGTCCATACAGGACGGCCAGATGCCGGCGTGCTGAACGGTCGTCCGCGCTCTCGATGCCCAGCACCGAACTGCTCACCAGGGAACGGCCATCTGCGCTGTATGACGGCGCCGCATTCGTGAGGACGAGGGAGTTGACAACCGGACCGGACCGCTGTCCGTCCAACACCAGGATCGCTTCACGCAGCGGTGGTTCGGACGTCGCGTGGTAGTAGGTGGTCACCGCTCGCATCGCCGGCTCCCCACCCAGGGCCGGCAGCAAGTGCGCGGCCGCCACCGGGTCGGCTGCGACGAGCACCGCCGCGCAGGACACCGAACCGGAGCCGGTGGTCACGCAGCCAGACCGGACCGCCTCAACAGCGGTGTTGAGCTGCACGACTCCGGGGGACAGCGCTGCGGCGAGCTGCCGCGGGATCGCGGCCATACCGTAGGCGGGGACGCCGACGGTGCCGCGGGCGAACGAGCGCCAGACCAGGTCGACGAAGCGGCTGGACGTTTCGAGGGTGTCCTCCAGGAGTACGCCGGACAGGAACGGCCGCACGAAGCGGTCGATGATCGCCTCGGACAGCCCGTTTTCGCGGGCCGAGTCATAGGCGCTGGTCTCGGGGCGGGCGAGCAGTTGGGGGACCGGCAGGAGCGCGGCTGCGGCGACCATTGCCGCGAGCCGCAGCTTGTCCGCCATCGACCCGATCGGCGCGGAGAGTGTGTCCAGCGCGGCAAGGGGGAGCCGCCGCGGGTCGGCCAGCCGGTGCAGGTGCCCCTCGAGGTGGATCAGGGCTCCCGGTGTGAACGCCTGCACCTGTAGCGCACCCAGGTCCAGCTCCCGGCGTACCTGGGGGTAGTCGGTGTTGAGCACCTGGAAGCCGCGGTCGAGCCGAAATCCGTCCACAACGTCGGTGCCGACTCGCCCCCCGACTCGATCGGCGGACTCGACGACGACGGTGTCTACTCCGGCCTTCGCCAACGACCGGGCCGCGACAAGTCCGGCCAGCCCGGCACCGACAACGACGACCTCGGCGCGGGAGGGGAGGGCCACCCGGCCGACCATAGGGCCTGTGGATAACACCAGCAGGCCGGGGCGTGCCGCCCGTACTCTGCCCCGGTGGGCAGGGACGTGGGCGACTACCGGCTGGAGGACCTGCTCGGCTACGGCGGTGCAGGCGAGGTGTGGCTCGCGCGGCACCGCGGCAACGGTGACCAGGTCGCGCTCAAATGGCTGCGTGGCGCCGGTGAGGACAATCGCGAGCGGCAACGCCGGGAGGCCGCTCTGCTGGCGGCCCTCAGCCACCCCAACCTGGTGCAGCTGCGGGATGTAGTGGGGGACCGTGGCGAGCTGGTTCTGGTTCTCGACTACCTGCCCGGCGGCAGCCTCGCGTCGCTGTTGGCGCGACGCGGCCGCCTCGATGCTGGCGAGGTGGTGTCGATCCTCGCCCCGCTGGCCGCCGCACTGGCCTACGCCCACGACGAGGGGGTGATTCACGGCGACGTCACGCCGGCCAACATCCTGTTCACCGAACGGGGCCGGCCGGTGCTCACCGACCTGGGGATCGCCCGTGTCCTCGGTGAGGCCGGCGCGGCGCAGGCCACCCCCGCCTACGTCGACCCGGCGGTCGCCCGCGGCGCGGCACCTGGTCCGGCCTCGGACGTATTCGGGCTCGCAGCCGTCGCTTTCCACGCCCTCTGCGGAGTTGCGCCGTGGAACGCCGCGTCCGCCGCGGACGTCCTGGCCGTTGCCGCGTCAGGCGCGGTCCCCGACCTGCAGCGACTCGCCCCCGACACACCAGGGGAACTCGTCACGGTGTTGTCCAGGGCATTGTCGGCGGAGCCGGATCAGCGTGGGTCTGCCGCCGAGTTTGCCCTCGACGCCCGCCACGCCTGCCTCCCGCAGCGGGTGCGGTTCGACGACGCCGATCCGGTGGCTCGGGGGCGAGGGAGCGTCACCGGTGCGCTGACCCACGCCGTACGGGTGCCGCGTCCAGAGGGGCCGGCGCACGCCGCGCCGCCGAGGACCCCGGGGCGGTGGCGCCGATCCCTCCACGCCGGGCGGCGACGGCAACGCGATCTGCTGGCCGCAGTGGCGGCCTTCCTGGCGATTGGTGCGGCGGCGCTTGCGGGTATGCATTGGGGAAGCAGCAGCGCGGCGCCTGCTGCAATCTCCACGACTGCCGCCTCGCCGACGACGGGTCTCACGCCGGGTCCGACGTCGGGTCTCACGCCGGACGGAGTGGACGAGTTCGCGGTTCCGAAGGCCGCGGCGGGGTGGCTGGCCCTGCTCTCCTCGCTCTACGACCGGCGAGCAGGAGCGTTTACGGCGGGCGATGTCGAGCGGTTGACCGGTGTCTACACCGAGGGCAGCGGGCAGGCCGCCGCCGACCGGGCGGAGATCGAGCGGTTGGCGGCCGCGGGACAGCGCCTGGACGACTTCGACCCGGACGTGCTGTCGGTCGACTCGGCGCACGGGAGCGCTCCCGAGGTCACCCTGGTGGTCACCGACTCCTTCGGCCCGTACGCCGTCGTCGCCGACCAGCGGGTGGTCAGCTCGCAGGCGGGCCGGGCCGCAGCCCAGGTCGAGGTGTCGTTGCGGCTGACCTCATCCGGCTGGCGGATCGAGTCCGCCGTTCGGCTGGCCGGGTCAGGCTGAGCGCTTGGCTATGTAGCGCAGGATCGACTCGGCGGTCGGATGCTCGAAGACGAAGCCGTGGTCGAGCAGCACCCTGGGCACTGCCCGCTGCCCGATCAGGACGATCTCGTTGGCGCGGTCGCTCCCCAGGACGATCTTGAGCGCGATGGCCGGCACAGGCGGCACCGGAGGGCGACCGATGATGCGTCGTAGCGTCCGGGAAAACTCTGCGTTGGTGACCGGCTCGGGCCCGGTCAGGTTGACCGGCCCCTGGATGTCATGCTCGAGCAGGAAGGCGATCGCTGACACCTCGTCGACCAGCGAGATCAGCGGCCAGTACTGCCCGCCGCCGTCGAGGCGGCCACCCAGACCGAGCTTGAACAGCGGGAGTACCCGACCCATGATGCCGCCGCGCTGGGAGCACACCAGACCGCTTCGACAGTGCGCGACTCGGACGCCCGCGTCCTGCGCCGCCGCGGTCGCTGCCTCCCAGCGCAGGACGACGTCGGCCAGCCACCCCTCACCGACGGGTGACTCCTCGGTCAGGACCTGGTCGCCTCCGTCGCCGTACCAGCCGACGGCGGAGCCCGACAGCAGCACACGGGGACGGGGGTCGGCCGCGGCCATCGCCGTGCTGATCGTCGTCGTACCGTCGATCCGGCTGTCAAGGACGGCGGCCTTGCGCTTGTCCGTTAATCGCTTGTCGCCGACGTTGACACCGGCAAGGTGCACGACGGCATCGATGTCGGCCAGGGCCGTGGGTTCCAACCTGCGTTCGGCGGGATCCCACCGGATCTCGTCCGCGCCCTTCGTGGGTCTGCGGACGAGGCGCACGACGTCGTGACCGCGGCGCTGGAGCTCTGGCACGAGCGCCGATCCGATCAGGCCGGAGGCGCCGGTTACGGCGACTTTCATAGGCCGAGGGCTGCTTCGAAGTCCCCCGCCTCGAGCCGCTGCTTCATGTTGACCAGGAACCTCGCAGCGTCGGCTCCGTCGACGATGCGGTGGTCATAGGACAGCGCGAGGTAGATCATCGAGCGAACCGTGACGATCTCACCGAGGTCCGGATGGTCGATGACCACCGGCCGCTTCACCACGGTGCCCGTGCCGAGGATGGCGCTCTGCGGCTGGTTGATGATCGGAGTGTCGAACAGTGCGCCGCGACTGCCGGTGTTGGTCAACGTGAACGTTCCGCCGCTCAGTTCGTCCGGCGTGATCTTGTTGCGTCGGGTGCGATCAGCCAGGTCGGCGATCTTGCGGGCGATCCCGCCGAGATTGAGATCGCCCGCGCCGTGGATGACCGGCACGAGCAGGCCCCGCTCCGTGTCGACGGCGATCCCGAGATTCTCGCTGTCGTGATAGGTCACCGTCCCGGCGTCCATGTCGACCGAGCTGTTGACCTTCGGGTGCGCCCTGAGCGCCTCCACGGCAGCAAGTGCGAAGAACGGCAGGAACGACAGCTTGACGCCCTCGCGGACGGCGAAGTCGGCCTTGACCCGATCCCGCATACGGGTGATGCCGGTGATGTCCACTTCGACGACGGTGGTCAGCTGCGCGCTGATCTGCAGTGACTCGACCATCCGCTTGGCGATGACCGTGCGCAGTCGGGACAGCTTCTCGGTCTTGCCCCGTAGCGCCTGAGCCGCCGGATCGGCCGCCGCGGCTGCCGGCGCCGCGGCTGTCCGGGCGGGCTCCGGAGCGGCGGTGGGTGCTGCCGGCTTCGCGGCCTCCACGACGTCCTGCTTGCGGATTCGCCCGCCGACACCGGTGCCGCGCACCGTGGACAGGTCGACGTTGTGCTCAGCGGCGAGCTTGCGAACCAGGGGTGTCACGTAGGCGGCCGATCCGCCCGATCCGTTCGCACCGTCACCAGACCGGGAACTCGACGCCGGTACGCCGTCGCGTGGGGACTGCTCGCCGGCGGGCTCGGTGGGCTTGGGCTGCTCGGCCTTGGGCTGCTCGGCTTTGGGCTGCTCGGCTTTGGGCTGCTCGGCTTTGGTCGCCTCGGCCGCGGGTGTCTCGGCCGCGGGTGTCTTGGCCGCGGGCTCCTCGGCCTCCTCGGCTGCCGGCTCGCCCCCGCTTTCGGCTGGGGGAGCGGCGCCGTCACCGGATGAGGCCGTGCCGATGGTTGCCAGCTGCGCCCCGACCTCGACGGTCTCGTCCTCGTTGACCGTGATCTCGAGCAGCGTGCCGGCCACCGGCGAGGGAATCTCGGTGTCCACCTTGTCCGTGGACACTTCGAGCAGTGGCTCATCGGCGGCTACCTCGTCGCCGATGCTCTTCAGCCACCGGGTGACGGTGCCCTCGGTGACGCTTTCGCCCAGCGCCGGCATGGTGATCGACGTCCCGGAGCCGCCCGAGGACGGCTTGGCTTCCGAGCCGGTGCCGGAGGTGGTGGTTGATCCTGACTCGGCCGAGGTGGTGGTTGCGGCAGGTGCCGGTTCAGCCGGCTGATCAGCCTCCTCCGCTTCGGCCGCTGACTCGACTGCGCGGTCAGCGGCGTCCCCGCCCATCGCGTCAGCGTCCGAGCCGTCAGGGTCCGAGCCGTCAGTGTCCGAGCCGGCACTGTCCGAGCCGGCATCGTCCGAGCCGGCATCGTCGGATACCTCTGCCGTTGCGCCTTCCTGCGTTCCATCCTCGGCCCCGGAGCCGCTGCTGTCGCTGTCGGCCGCGTCGCCGGTGTCCTCGCCGCCCTCGGCATCACCGATCACCGCAAGCTCGGTACCGACATCCACCGTCTCGTCCTCGTTGACCACGATGCGGGTGAGGACGCCGGAGGCGGGAGACGGAATCTCGGTGTCCACCTTGTCGGTGGACACCTCCAGCAGTGGCTCGTCCGCCTGGACCTGCTCGCCCTCCTGCTTCAGCCAGCGGGTGACTGTGCCCTCGGTGACACTCTCTCCGAGGGCGGGCATCGTGACTGAGACCGGCATGGGCGTGCGACTCCTTCGAGGACCGAGCGGTGCGGGTAGACGTGCGCTAGCCGTGCGAGTGCAGTGGTTTTCCGGCCAACGCGAGGTGCGCTTCGCCGACGGCCTCCGACATCGTGGGGTGCGGGTGGATCAGCTGGGCGACCTCACTCGGCAGCGCCTCCCAGTTGTAGATCAACTGGGCCTCTGCGATCAGCTCGCCGACCCTGCTCCCGACCATGTGCACTCCGAGCACCGGACCGTCCTTCGCCGCGATGAGCTTGACCGATCCTGCGGTCTTGAGGATCTGGCTCTTGCCGTTGCCCGCGAGGTCGTAGGTCAACTCCACGACATCGTGGCCGGCATCCTTCGCCTGCGCCGTCGTGAGCCCGACCGAGGCCACCTCGGGTTCGGAGTAGGTGATCCGCGGAACGCCGAAGTAGTCGATCGGGACGACCGGCAGCCCGGCCAGCCGTTCGGCTACCAGGATGCCCTCAGCGAAGCCGACATGCGCCAGCTGCGGCGTCGGGATGAGGTCGCCGACAGCGGAGATCGTAGGGATGTTCGTCAGGCAGTACTCGTCGGCGAGCACGAATCCGCGCTCCATCGCCACTCCGACCTCTTCATACCCCAGGTTCGCCGACGTCGGCCCGCGGCCGACCGCGACCAGCAGCAGCTCGGCCTCGATCGTCTTGCCACTTTCCAGGCTCACCGTGACGCCGCTGTCGCTGGGCGCGGCGCCGGTGAATTTCACGCCGAGTTCGTACTTGATGCCCCGCTTGCGGAAGGCGCGCTCCAGCTGTTTCGAGGACGATTCCTCCTCCAGCGGCACCAGATGCGAAAGCGCTTCGACGATCGTGACCTCGGCGCCGAAGGACTTCCATACGCTGGCGAACTCGCAGCCGATCACACCGCCGCCGAGGATGACCACCGACTCGGGGACCCGCTCCATGCGCAGCGCGTGGTCGCTGGTGATGATCCGCTGACCGTCGATGTCGAGGCCGGGCAGCGACCGGGCGTAGGAACCTGTCGCCAGGAGCACGTGCTTGCCGTCGTACCGCTGGCCGGCAACCTCGACCGCCGTCGGCGAGACCAGCTTCCCGTCACCCTCGACGTAGGTGATCTTGCGGCTCTTCACCAGGCCCTGGAGGCCCTTGTACAGCCGGGCGGTGACTCCGTCCTTGTAGGAGTTCACGCCGGTCATGTCGATGCCGTGCAGGCTCGTCTTGACGCCGAACTGCTCACCGTCGCGGGCGGAATCGGCCACCTCGGCCGCGTGCAGCAGGGCCTTGGTCGGGATGCACCCCCGGTGCAGGCAGGTGCCACCCAGCTTGTCCCGTTCGATGAGTACGACGGACAGGTCCAGCTCGGCTGCACGCAGCGCAGCGGCGTACCCGCCTGAGCCTCCGCCAAGGATGACGAGATCAACGGCGTCGTTGGGATCAGTCACGGAATCTCCTGAATTGTCGGCTGCCCGCCCATCTTGTCACCAGCGGGAACCGCGCGCGAAAGGCCGCCGCCTGACGGTCGGTGCCGCGGAGGGTACGTTTCACCTGACTGCGACGAGGAGGATCAGTGGGACTGCTGAGGAGACTGAAGTCCGGCCTCGGGGGCGGCGGCCAGGGCAAGGGTGGTGGCGGAGGTGCGGGGGCTCACCTGCTGCAGTTCGCCAAGTCGCGGCAGGGGGTCGAGGCGTTCATTGAGCCGAAGACCGCCGTGACGGAGATGACCGTCGTGCTCGTGGCCGCTGACGGGGAGTGGACCC
>JACDAB010000028.1 GCA_013695665.1 Geodermatophilaceae bacterium
ACCACGCACGACGAGGTGCTCAAGGATCCGCTGGTCGGCCAGCACGCCCGGTTGATCGTCCAGACGACGGAGACGATCGCGGACCGGCAGGTCCGTCACCGTGGGACGTTCGGCGGTGCGCTGGCGCACGCCGACCCGGCCGGGGACCTGCCGGCAGTGGCCCTGGCGCTGGACGCGGAGATGGTCATCGCCGGGTCGGGCGGGCGCCGTACCGTGCCGGCGAAGGAGTTCTTCCTCGACTACCTCACGACCGCGGTGGGCGAGGACGAGATCCTGGTCGAGGTCCGCATCCCCAAGCTGTCCGGAGACTGGGGATCGCACTACGAGAAGTTCAACCGGGTAGCCCAGGCCTGGTCGATCGTGGGCGTCGCAGCAGCGGTACGCCGGGAGAACGGGACCATCGCCGAGGCCAGGATCGGTCTGACGAACATGTCCTCGGTCCCGGTGCGGGCAGCTGGCGTGGAGTCAGCGCTGACCGGCGGCCCGGCCAGCGCCGAGGCGGTCGCGGCGGCGGCGGCGCACGCCGGTGAAGGGACCAGCCCGACGAGCGACCTCAATGCGAAGGCCGATTACCGTCAGCACCTGGCCGAGGTGCTGACCAAGCGTGCTGTGCTCACCGCAGCCGGCCTGAACTGACCTGCGACACCGTTGTCAGTGGATCCGCGTCACCCGTGACGCGGATCCACTGACAATCAAGCCTTCGAAAGGATCTGATCATGAAGCTGGAGCACACCTTCACCGTCCCGGTCGGAGTCGAGCAGGCCTGGAGGGTGCTGCTGGACATCGAGCGGGTAGCTCCCTGCATGCCCGGTGCTGTGCTCGATTCCGTCGACGGCGACAGCTTCACCGGCCGGGTCAAGATCAAGCTCGGCCCGGTGAACCTCACCTACAAGGGTGCTGCGTCGTTCATCGAGAAGGACCCGGCGGCTCATCGCGTCGTACTCGACGCCAACGGCAAGGATGCCCGTGGTAACGGCACGGCGGCGGCCAAGGTGACCGCCACGCTGGTAGAGGAAGGTGAGTCGACGCGGGTGGATGTCGTCACCGACCTGAACATCACCGGGAAGCCGGCGCAGTTCGGGCGGGGCGTCATGGTTGACGTCGGAAACAAGCTCATCGGCCAGTTCGCCAGCTGCCTGGAAGGCAAGATCAATGCCGGCCCGGAGCCGGCAGTCGCCCCGGCAGGGGATGCCCCCGGTCCCGACACAGTTGAACAGCAGGCGGTACCGGTCGAGGACGGCCGGGCCGCCCCGCCGGAGTCAGCACCCGCCGGCGCGCCACCGGCTCCCGGGCCGGCTCCAGCGCCGCCGGCACCGGCGGCCAGCGCCGCTCCGCCTGCGCCCCGTGAGGTTCACCCGCCCTCGACGGACCCGGAGCCGATCGACCTGCTCGAGCTGGCCGGCGGATCGGTCATCACCCGAGTCGCTCCGCTCCTCGGTGCTCTCGTCGTCCTGACCCTGGTCTTCGTCGTCCTCCGGCGCCGCCGCCGCTGAGGGATCATCAGGAGGACAAGGGATTGAACGGCACACGCTGAGCGTTGGTGCTGGACAGCAGGGCGCCGGTATACCCGCCCTGGAGAGGAAGCAGCGGTGCTGGACCCCGGAGATCTCTACACAGTGGCGCCCGACGTGCCCGAACTCATCAACCCGGTGCTGATCCACGCCTTGCCCGGATTCGTCGACGCGGGTGCTGCGGGCCGCCTGCTCGGCCGGCAGCTGATGGACACGCTGACGCACCGGGAGATCGTCACCTTCGATGTCGACCAGCTGATCGACCACCGCTCGCACCGGCCGGTGATGACCTTCGTGGAAGACCACTGGGAGAGCTACACGCCACACTCGCTGGCCCTGCACCTCGTGCACGACGAGGTGAGCGAGCCATTCCTGTTCCTCACCGGACCGGAGCCGGACTACCACTGGGAACGATTCACATCTGCGATGCAGAGCCTGATCGAGCGTTTCGACGTACGCCTGACCGTCGGCATCAACGCGATCCCCATGGCGGTTCCGCACACCCGACCCACCGGGTTGACGGCGCACGCGAGCCGTCCTGAACTGATCACCGGTTATGAGCCGTGGCTGGCCACGGTGCAGGTTCCTGGCAGCGTCGGTGCGCTGCTTGAGTACCGGCTCGGCCAGGCCGGACAGGACGCAATGGGCTTTGCAGTACACGTTCCGCACTACCTGGCACAGGCGGAATACCCGGACGCCGCCGACACCCTGCTGGACGCCATCGCCCGGGCCACCGGGCTGGTCCTGCCTCGCGCGGGTCTCCGCAGCGCCGCCGAGGAGACCCGCGGCAAGATCGACGAGCAGGTCGGTCGCTCCGAGGAGGTTGCGGCCGTCGTGCGCGCGCTGGAGCAGCAGTACGACGCGTTCGCCGACTCCCGGGGCGCAGCGCCCCTGATGACCGTGGACCGCCAGTCGCTGCCGAGCGCCGATGAGTTGGGCGCGGAGCTCGAGCGTTTCCTGGCCGAGCAGAACCGCAAGGACGACTAGCCTGCGCGATCGGCGGTGCGGCCCCTGCCATCGCCGATCCCGAGCATCTCAGAACCCAGCGGCCATCCACCGTCGAGGAGTCGCCGCGACTCACGCCGACGCCGCTACCCACAGGGGTGGGGTGATTGACTCCTCGGATGCGCCGTCGTGCCCCATCCGCAACGAGGTGAGTTCTTCCTCGGGTCCGGTGGTGCACGGGCAGGCACGCGGTGTCGCGCTGTGCATCGTCTCCGCGCTGTCCTTCGCCGTCTTGCCTTTCGTGGCGAATGCGGCGTACGACGCTGGAGTCGCCCTGCCGGAGCTGTTGTTGCTTCGCTTTGCGATCGCCGCAGCAGTGCTCTGGCTGCTGGTACTGCGCAAGCCCCGGCCGGCGCCCCGGCTGCGGACGAGCGCAGCGGGTCTGGCGATGGGGGCGATCGGCTATGCCACCCAGTCCGCGCTCTACTTCGCCGCGCTGGCCTACATCCAGCCGAGCCTGGACACCTTGTTGCTCTACACCTTCCCGGTCATCGTCTTCACCGTCACCGTTCTGCGTGGACGGGAGCGCGCGACTGTCCTGCGGCTCGGTGCGCTGGCACTGGCGGTGGCCGGGGTGGCCGCTGTGCTGCTCGGCAGCGACGCCGGCAGCCTCGACCCATTGGGGGTGGCCCTCGGGCTTGGCTCTGCGGTGGCGTACGCGGCGTACATCCTCGTCGGTGACGCCATCGACCCCGCGCTTGACCGGCTCACCCTCACCGCGCTGGTCTGCACCGGTGCGGCGGTGACCTATGCGGTCGTCACTGTCGTCAGAGGTGGACCCGATTTCGGTTTCGACTCGGTCGGTTGGGTCTGGGCGGTGACGCTTGCGCTGGTCAGCACCGTCGTCGCGGTCGGTACGTTTTTCGCCGGAATGCGGCTGATCGGCGCTTCGACGGCGTCGATCGTGTCGTGCGTGGAGCCGGTCGCCACAGTGCTGATCGGCGTCAGCCTGTACGGCGATTCGCTCGGCCCGGTGCAGTTGGCCGGCGCTGGTGCCGTGGTCACGGCGGTCGTCCTGCTGCAAATCAGATCGGGTCGAAAAGCGGGGAGCGTCACAAGAGCGCCGTAGCCGAGCGCCTGCAACAGTCGCACTGCCCACCGCGATGACCTGCGATCGGTGCCGAGCAGCGGAACAGCAGTGGTCGAGGCGCTGTACGTGGCGAGCCGCGTCAGGGGCTGGCCAACACAAGCAGGTGGGAGCTGACCCCCAGCAGCGTCGGCTCGGCTTCGATCCGGCGCAGCCAGTCCAGGAGCAGCCCGCGCCGTACCGGATCGTCGAGCATCACCGGCAGGGTGGCAACCAGCCAGGCCGTGCACTCAACGCCGAGTACGCCGCGCAGGAGTAGGCCGGCGTCGGCCACCTCACCGGCCAGCTCATCGGGGTGATGGAAGTACGCCGTGGTGAAGCGGTCGGGCAGGCACGCGTCGTTGCGGTGCGTGCCGTCGGTGAGGTTCCCTTCGACCACGTGGCGGAAGCTCGGGTCGAGGATCACCTCCTTGCGCAGCCCGTCGTTCAGGGCGGCGTACCTGCTGATCGCCGCAGCGGCCACCAGGCCACCCGGTACGACGACCCGCCCGAACTCCTGCCACGCCCGCACCCGGTCAGCCCGCTCGAGCAGGTGGTACAGCGGGCCCAGGGCCAGCACCACGTCGTAGGTCGCATCCCGCTCCGCCAGCGCCCGCGCGTCACCCACTGCCGCGGTCACCCCCGCCAGGCTGGCGGCCTGTTCGACGTGCAGCCGCACCGGGTCGACGACATGGACTGCGTAGCCGAGGCCGGCCAGCCATTCCGCGTAGATGCCAGGCCCGCCGCCGACGTCCAGCACGCGGGCGGGAGCGGGTGGCAGATTCCGGAGCAGGATGTCCTGGGTCCGCCACAGTTCCAGCCGGCCATGCCCGGATGTCAGGCGGGCGTGCTCCTGACCTTCGGCGTAGTGAGCGATCACCTCGACGGGTACTGACACCGGACCAACCTAGACCGGCTAGGTTCTCCCGTCATGGGAGTTCTGCTCAGCGACAAGGTAGTGATCGTGACCGGCGCGGGTCGTGGTCTGGGCCGCGGCGAGGCGCTGGAACTCGCCCGCCAGGGTGCGGCCGTCGTCCTCAACGAGTACGACGAGGCGACCGGCCAGGTGGTTGTCGAGGAGATCACTGCCGGCGGCGGGCAGGCTGTTCTCGTGGCCGGTGACGTCAGCGAGGTCGCGGTAGGGCGGCGGCTCGTCGACACGGCGATCTCGCAGTTCGGCCAGCTCGATGCCCTCGTCAACAATGCGGGCATCCTGCGGGACCGGACGCTGGCCAACATGGCTCCCGAGGAGTGGGACGCCGTCATCGCGGTGCACCTGCGCGGGCACTACACGACGACGCACGCGGCCTGCGGGTACTGGAAGACAGCCAAGCGGCCCGGCCACATCGTGCACACCGCGTCGACCTCGGGCATTCTCGGCAACTTCGGCCAGGCGAACTACGGCGCGGCCAAAGCCGGCATCGCTGCCTTCTCCACGATCGTGGCGCAAGAGATGATGAAGTACGGCGTCACCTCCAACGCGATAGCCCCCGCGGCGCGCACCGCCATGACCGAGTCGGCGTACGGCGAGATCTCCCAAGGCGACGGCGAGTTCGATTTCTGGCACCCGGACAACGTCGCGCCGTTCGTCGCCTTCCTCTGCTCCGATGCCGCCGCGCATATCAGCGGCAAGGTGTTCGGCGTACAGGGTGACACCGTGGAGATCTACCAGCCGTTCACCTCGGTCGCGGTGATCGAGAACGGTGGCAGTCGCTGGGACGCCGAGCAGTTCACCGAGCGGGTGGGGGAGCTTTTCACCGCCAGCGGGATCGTGCCGCAGGCGGAGTACATGATGACCAAGCTGCGCTACACGATGTCTCAGCGTGGCTAGCACTGCCCGACGTGGCTGAGTCGGGGACGACCGCCGACCCTGGGTGGCTGGTCGATCAGGTGGCCCGCAGCCAGGGACGCCTGGACGCCGCACTGCAGACACTGACCGAGCCGCAGGTTCGCGGACCCTCCGCGCTGCCCGGCTGGGCGCGGGCGCACGTGCTGGCCCACCTGGCCGGCAACGCCACCGCGATGGCGGAGATGTTCGAGGGCTACGCCCGGGGTGAGGAGGTCCAGCAGTGCGCCGGTTCCCCGGATCGCCGTGAGGCGGAGATCGACACCGTCTCAGCCCGGCCGGCCGATCAGCTCATCGACCTCGTCCGCGACACCGGGGCCAGGTGCCTGGCCGCCTACCGGGTGATGCCCGACTGGAGCGGCTCCCTGCGCTGGCGGTCGGGACGCTGGCCGGTCACCCGTGGCCCGGTGTCACGCTGGCGCGAGATCGAAATCCACCGGCTCGACCTTGACCTCGGCTACACCCCGTCCGACTGGCCGGGGCAGTTCGTCGCCTTCAACCTTGAACGCGAGATGGCCCGGCTCCCCGAGCGGGCACCGGGCGTGCAGGCCCCCGCGCACCCGGCGACGACGGTGCTGGCCTGGCTGTTCGGTCGCGGGGACCGCGGACTACCCCCGCTGCCCGCCTGGGGCTGAACGGCGACGCCAGCTCAGCTGGGTATCCGCAGGCCCGCTGCGCCCTGTGCCTGCTGGACGATCTGCGTCATCTGGCTGTTGCTGCCGGTGAAGGATGCGTCTCCGCCGTACGTGGCCGCAATCTTGTGGGACCCGAGAGCAAGACCGGACACCGGCGGAGACACCGCCTGACCATTCGTGACCCGGACGGGCTTGCCGAACTTGCGTCCGTCCACCCGGAACTGCACGGTCCCGGTCGGTTTCTTGATGGTGGTGTCCGTGCTGATCACCACGGTGAACGACACGGGGGCACCGGCCGTCGAGGGATTGGCCGACGACGTCATGACGCTGGTCGTCAGCGCCCGCTCGATGCTCACGGACACGCTCTGCGTCACCGAACTGACCGGGTTCGTGGCGGTCACCTGGAAGGTGGTGATCCCACCGACGCGCGGCTTGCCCTCGACCTTGCCGTCCTCGGCCAGCGTCAGCCCTAGCGGCAACGTCCCGCTTGCCAGCCGGAAAGTGACTGGCCCACCGCCCGCGTGCGGCACGACGGCCGAGTACGGCGTACCGACCCGGCCGCTCGGCAGCTCGGCCCCGACCGTTACCGCGTCGACGACCACGACATCGACCGAGGTTGAGGTGGATCCCGGCATCTGGGCGTTACCGCTGTAGGTGGCGACGACCTGGTGAACGCCCGCAGCGAAGGACGTGGTCACCGCCGCCCGCCCCTGCGCATTGACCTGTTTGGTCCCCAGGGTGGTCCCGCCCTCGGTGAACACCACAGTCCCGGTCGGAGTTACAGGTCCGCTCACCGTGGCGGTCAGGGTGACCGGCGCGCCGGTCTGCACCGGCGACACGGAGGCTTCGAGCCGCGTGATGCTGATGCCAGCCGGCGCAGGTCGGACCGTGATGCTGGTGACCAGCTCGGCACTTCCCGTGGTGTTCTCAGCCTTGACTCTGAACGGGAAGGAGCCGCTCTGGCTGGGTGTTCCCGACATGGTGCCGTCCGCGGCCAGTGACAACCCCGGCGGGAGTGAACCTCCCGTCAGACTCACTGTCACCTCGGCGTCGCCGCCGACGGTGAAGGCGAACGAGTACGACTGCCCGACTTCGGCTTCGGGTGGCGTTCCGCTGATCGTCGCCGCTGCCCGGATCTCCATTCCGAAAGCCGACTCGTCGAAACCGAATGCGTTGGTGGCTCGCAAATTGAAGGGGAAGGTGCCGCTCTGCGTGGGCGTTCCCGAGAGGACCCCCACCGGTGACAGAGCCATTCCTGGTGGGAGTGCCCCGGAGGACACCTCCACGGTCACCGGCCCCGGACCGTGTGTCGTGTAGGCGAAGGTGTAGGGCTCGCCCACCTTTCCGATGTACGCGACACCGCCGATCATCGGCTCGTTGCCTGGCGTGAGACCAAAGAACCGCATGATGTCGGGCTCGAGGTCGTCGAACAGTTTGAAGCCGTGCTCGACGCCGGGCAGGATGCGCAGGTCGGAGGAGCAGCCGTTCAACACCAGTCTGGCGTGCATCGCCTGTGGCTGCTCGACGGGGATGATCTCCTCCTCGGCGTTGACGAGCATGAACGCCGGACAGGTTGCGGCGTCGATGTTGTAGAACGGCGACGGGCGCTGGAGTTGCTCCGGCGTGCACTTCGAGGGCACACAGCCAAGGTAGGCGTTCACCCCGGGCCGCTCGTCGTCCCTCGGCGGTGGCTCATCTATCGGCTCGTTGACCAGAACGAAGTCCAGCGGACCGGACAGCACGACGACGCTGTCTACGCGCCCGGGATGTTCCTGGTTGATCAGTTGACCGGCCAGGGCCGCAAGCTGTGCGCCGGAGGAGCCCCCGATGAGATTGATTCGCCTGGGGTCTGCTCCATAGTTGGCGCCATTTCGCACCACCCAGTCCACGGCGAGTGCAATGTCGTCGGTCTGCATGGGAACACCCGAGACCGTCTCGCTCGCCAACCGGAAGTTGATGTTGAACACCGCGAAACCGTCCTGCGCGAGCATCTCGGCGATCGGCCGGATCTGGGGGCTGGTCTTGTCCCTGCCCGTCCATCCGCCACCGTGAATCACCACGACCGCCGGCGCCACCGCAGGCGGCACATAGGCATCCAGCCGTTGCTGCGGAAACTGCCCGTAGGGGATGTTGCTCAGCGGAGCCGGGACGGGTCCGCCAGCCGGTTCCGCGCCACTGGGTGCGGCCGCGTCGATGGGTGCCAGGGGCACTGGCGCGGCGGCGGCCAGGCCGGGGAGGACACTCACAGCGATCGCGGCGGCACCGACCGAGGCGATCAGCAGGCGCCAGCGCCCGGTTTTCGGTGACCGATGTCCTGCGACACTCGTTTCGCGGTCCCGAACCCGCATCTACCTGACCCCATCTCACGAGAAGGGCCGACCGTACGTGGCTTCAATCGGCGGAGTC
>JACDAB010000057.1 GCA_013695665.1 Geodermatophilaceae bacterium
CGCCAGACCAGCGACGGCCAGCGGGTTGCCCGGGGCAGGCGAGGCGAGGTGCTCGCTCGACAGGGCGGCGGCAAGCGTGGTGGCGGCGATCCCAGCGACCACCACCCACACCACGGGCCGCCACCTCGGGGAGGGAGGGTGACCGTCCGGGAACAGGAGCGGCAGGAGCGTCAGCGCAGCCAGGTAGGCCGGCGCCCAGGCCCACGTGCTCACCCAGGCCGCCCAGGTCCCGCCGCCGAGGCGACCGGGCTCGGCATGGATGACGTACACCGCATACTGCTCGCAGAGGAAGCCCGCCGCGCTCACGCCCCCCGCCAGGAGAACCCACTCAAGCGGGTACCGCCGCCGGCGGGAGGCGAGGAGAGCGCCGGCCAGCGGGAAGGCGAGGGCCAGCGCTGGGAGGACCGGATCGAAGAACTGCTCGGTGCCCGGAGCCTGGCGGTTGCGCACGAACAGCGTCAACCCCAGCGCCACGCACACCACGGACCACGCCAGGACGGCGTGGGGCAGGCGCGCCAGCCACCCACCGGCCGGGCGAGGAGCTCCGGGCGCAGGTTCGGCCGGCTCCACCACCACGCGGGACCCGCTGCTGACCAGCCGCACTGGTTGGGCAAGCAAAGGCACGCCTCCATCCTCGCCCGCATCCATGGCCGCGCGCCATCCCGCCGGGGCCGGGACAAATGTTCCGCCGGGACCGGGACATCTGTCCCGGTGCGGGGGACTGGATCTCCCTGGTCGACGGGACATCTGCCTCTGGTGGCCGCGAGCCGCCCACCGCATACTGACCACGCTGGGCGCGAAGCGTGTGCCCGCGACACCCAGACCTTTCGTTAAGGGGTAGCCGGATGACGGGACAGAGCAGGGGCGATCGACGTGGGGCTGGCACCGCGAGTGGCCGAGGCACCTGCGTCCACCGCTTCCTCACGGTGGTGCTGGTGGCGGTGGTCGCCCTCCTCGGCTTGGCGCGACCAGCTGCGGCTGATTTTGCGATCAGCGGCTCGGTCAGCCCCCCGAGCTCCACCACCTTCGGCAAGACGGTCACCTTCACCGGGACCATCACCAACATCGGCACGGTGACCGGCGCCGACAACTTCACCTCGATCACCATCGAGAACAACCCCGTGACACCGTCCCCCGGGATGACGGTGCCGACGACCGTCCTCAACACCACCGTGACCCCGGGTCAGACCGTCCCCTTCTCCGTGTCGGCGCTGATCACCGGGCTCCCGGGGACGACTGCCCAGATCCGGTTGAAGGCCACCGGCGTGACCGGCGGCGGGAGCCCGACCACCACCATCATCGGCACCTCGTTCACCGTCTCCGACGCCGTGGTCATCTCCGCCACCGCCGAGCGGATCCAGGGGGCGACTTCCTCCCCGTGCCCGGTCGGCAACTGCCAGGTCAGCATCCACGACGGGCTCAGGTACAGCGTGAAGGTGGAGAACCTCGCCGATCCCGCCATGACGGCCAACGTGACCCTCATTGTGCCGGCGCCGGTCGGCACCACCACCGTCCCCGCAAGAAGCACCGTGAACGCCGGCGACATCGGAGTGGTGGGCGGCACCTCGCGGACCTTATTCCTCGAGGTCGCCGTCAACGACCCGCCCGGTGAGCCGCAGCCCGACTCCATCATCCTGTTGACCGCCTCGGCCGTCTAAGACGCGACCTTCCCGGTGGCCCTCACGAACGAGCCCGCCACCCCTGCCACCTTCTCGGCCACGGTCGTCGACCCCCAGCTCACCATCACCAACCAGATGACCGACACCAACGGCGGCCCGCTGGCCGGGGGAGACGCCGTTGAATCGGTCGTCCGGATTCAGAACACCGGCAACGCCAGCGCCACCAACACCGTCGTCGCCGTCGCCCTCACCAACCTCCAGAACCCGACCAGCGTCAGGATCAACGGGCTGGCCGCCAGTCCGGACCTGGTCAGCGCCACCGGCAACACCCTGACGGTGCGGGTGGGCACCGGAGCCAACGGATCGAACGGTGGCAGCATCGCTCCCGGCGAAGTGGTCCTCCTCACCT
>JACDAB010000073.1 GCA_013695665.1 Geodermatophilaceae bacterium
GTGGCGAAGTCCCGGGCGGTCCGTGTCTTGTCCTGGCCGGCCAGGATCCCGACCGCCATCGTCAGCACAAGCGAGATGACCATCAGGGCCAGCAGGACCGCCAGGATCAGCGATCCCTCGTCGGACCGGTAGGCGTGCGGGCGGCGTCGGGACTCAGACACAGCTCGCCACGCTCGTCTTGAACTGCACAGGCACGGACAGGATGACCGCGACCGGCAGGCCGTCCTGCGGTCGCGTCACCAGGAAGGTCAGCTCGGTGCTGCTGGCGTGAAAGACCGTTGTCCGTGGCAGCAGCACGTACCAGCGAATCTTGCCGACTGCCGCTGTCGACACCGTGGGACGGCCGATGTTCTGCGCGCTCAGACTTGCCAGGATGGGGGAGGCGATCGTGCTCCCGGCTGCCGTCCCGAGGTACGTCACGTCCGGCCTGAACGGCCCGTCCGCGTCCTTGATGCCCGAGACGTCGAACATGAACGCCGCATCCCGGAACAGCGTTCCTGTGCTGGAGCTCACACACAGGTACGCAACTGTCGACAGTGACTCGTCACCGCGGAAGGTCGAGGGGTCAGGTGAGAGGAAGCTGAAGAAGCTTCCGTTCAGCCACGTACCGGCCGCGGGCGCGAGCCCGACCGCAGTGGTGTCGGCGTAGGACCAGCGGACGTCGACGCTGAAGGACTGATCCACTCCGGCGACCCTGGCGGTGAACGTGACGACGCTCGCACCGACCGGCACCGTGCTCCCCGCCGGCAGCAAGAACATCCATGACGTCCCGTCACCGGTCGGGCCAAGCGTCAGGTTTGCCGTGCCGACCGATGCCTTGACCGACATCGGTACGACGTCGAGCGTGACCCGAAAGTCCAGCGACCTGGTCGTCGTTGACGTGGCCGAGCCGGCAGCAGGTGTGTTGAGAACCACGCCCTCGGTGACGTAGACACTGCAGATGGCCGACGCATCCGGTCCGTTGCAGGTGGCCTGTCCCGGACCGCGGCCGGGCTCGACCGGGGTGTCGGTGGCGCTCTGGGCGCGAAAGGTCTCGCTTTCGAACGTCTTGCTGGCGCTGCCCTGCTCCCAGGTGATCGTGACGTGGACCCGCTTGAAGCTCTGATTCGCCGTCGTGACGACCGGCAGGCCTGCGTTGACCGCCGCGGCGGTCCAGGAGATGTCGGTGGTGACGGTGAATGTCCGCGGTGACCGGATCACCTCCTCCACCGGCGTCGGTACCCCGGGGGTGGCAACCGGCAGCGTCACGGTGTTCTCGGCGCCGTACGTCGATCCGTACCCGGCCGCGGAAGTGGGGAAGCCAAGCAGGTCGTAGGGGATCAGCCGGGTGGTCTCGATGCGGTCGCGCGCCAGCTGCGCCGCCTGGTCGACGGCCTCCGCATTCCGCTGGGCGCCGAGCATGACGCCGAACGAGCCGACCGCCGCGAGGATCACCATCGTGATGATGCCCAGCGCCACCATCATCTCGGCGAGGGTCACCCCGCTGTCCCTGCGGAGCACCGGTGTTGCTGCTCTGGTCGTCACGCGCTTCCTATGGCCCGATCTGCTTCTGGATCTAGGTGCTGCCAACGGTTGTCCAGTCCTGGGACACCGAGAGCCGGTTGAACACCAGCGTCGGTGCGATGCGGGTCATCGTCAGCTCCACCGACCCGTCGGCGTGCACCAGGAAATCGTCCCGGTGTACCAGTTCACCGTTCTCGGCGGCTGCCTTCTCGGCGGCGGCGTAGGCGATGGTGGCGGTCCGTCCGTTCACCGGCTGCCCCTCGATCGCTATTACCGCGGCCCGCCCGGCGTCCTTGGCGTCATCGGTCACCGCCACCCGGGCGAGGAGTACGGAGCCCCCGTCGATGACGGCCACAAGAATGAGACTCAGGGCGACGACGGTCATCGTCGCCCTGAGTCTCATTCCTTTACCGCGCTACCGGCTGGCGGTTATGCGCAGGCGACGGGGGCCTCGGGGTTCAGCCCGCCAGCCGCGGAGTCATAGAGAATGGCGTCAGGGGCGCTTGTCGCGTCGCTGGCGCCAGCATTCCAGCCCTCGATGCAGTAGCCGACGTTGTCCATCACGGTCACGGTGATGTTGTTGCCATCCGATGCCGTGAATGTTTCCCCGTCGGTACCGACCTCAATGGCGCCGCCTTCAGGAACCGTCACGTCAACCCCCACTTCAGTCGGGTTGTCGGTCGCCCAGGTCTCCTGGGCGAGTGACATCGAGTTCAGGTCGGAGTTCAGCGAGGCGTCGACGCCCTTCTTCCGCTGGTTCAGGAAGATCGGGATGGCGATGGCGGCGAGGATGCCGATGATGATGATGACGACGAGGAGTTCGATAAGGGTGAAGCCCTTGTCCTTCTCCTTCATCGACCTGTGCAGACGTGCGATCATTTCTGATCCTTTCGAGATGACGGATGGGCCCGGAGTCAGGTCGGCCACGCGAGTTGCCCCCGTTTGCTGCCTGCACAGATGACATCGGCCCGCCCGGCCCACTGCTGTACCGCATGGGGGGCAGATCTTGCGGAATGTTTGGTGATTCCTCGGACCAGCGCCAGGTCCGGTCCGCGGCCCGGCCCGCCGATGTAGGAAGAGCTCCCGGCGCCCGCCCGGGCTGGCGCCGGGGGTGCGTGTGACCGAACGGCGTCAGGCACTGGCCGGCGGCTGCATGGCGCTTCTGGTCATCGCCGCCGCGGCCGGCGGCGGCAGTGTCGCCGTACGCGCCGGCACCGATGTCCCAGCCATAGACGCACCCCGGGATCTCGTCGCCGACGCCCGTGCCGGGAAGTGGCAGCTGGACGAGTTGACCAGCGAGCGGCTGACCCAGCGGACGGTCACGATGTCGGTGACGGTTCCGGACGAAGCGGCTGTCCTCGCCGAGGTCCGGGCGATCATCGACGGGGCAACCACCGACTACGTATTCGCCGCCGCGGCGGCGGCAACGGCACCGGACGGCCGGATCGTGCTTGACGTCTCGTTCGGGCAGTCCGTGAGTGCCGGTGTCGCGGCCTCGATTGCCGCGTCCCTGTCGACCCCGCGTGCCGACGGGCGGGTGACCGCCGTGACGGGGACTGCCGTCGGGATGGCTTTTGAATTCCAGGCTCAGATCGTCGCGGGCTCGCCGGCGTCGCTGCCACCTGGCGGCTTCTCCGAACAGGTGAACGCCGACATCGCCACGCTGATGCCGGAAACCGCTGAGTGGGGCGCCCAGGTAGGTGTGGATCGGGTGGGCCTTGTCTACCGCGGGCCGGTGCTGTCGACGCAGGCGTTGCGGACGCTGCGAGAGGCCGTGGCCGCCGACGCCGGCGTCGAGGTCATCGATGTCTCGGTTCTGCCGGGCGGCTGACCGGTTCAGCTCCAGCCCAGCGCCTCGACGCTGGGCCAGGCAAGGGTCACGTGTGCTTCGTTGGACTCCTCGGCGAGCCGCTCGGCCACCGGGCCGCGGGCGCAGACGAACGGGTTCGGCGGCGACACCACCACGAGGAGGTCGTCGGTCGGCAATGCGCGTCGGCTCAGCCGCAGCAGCATCCGCTCCGGCGAGACCAGGGCAGCGGTCGAGAGCGCGGGTGCCGCTGTGCACGTCCAGACGACCGCCTCGCCGGCCACGTGCATGTCCACGCGCACGCTGAGCGATCGGACCTGCGCCTGAGTCCGGGTCACCGCGATTGCCGTTGGGGCAACGGCCGCCGAGGGCTTCCACACCGCCACGACGTTGCCGCGCCGCACGACTACCTGCCAGCCGATCGTCGTACACCCGGGATCGGCCCAGCCGCAGACGGCCAGCCCGGTGGCGTCGGCTTGGGCGTCGGTGACGGGGCGGTGTCCGATCCACGAGGCGAAGGCGGCCCGCACTCCACGGCGGGAGCCGGTGACGTGGGCGATCTCCATGCTGCGGGCCAACTCTGCGACATCGATCCGGACGCGGCGCTCGTCCTCCTCGATCGAGAGCAGCGGATCGCTGCCGAGTCGATCCAGGACGCGGATCCGCAGCGTCGCCGACTCCAGTTCCGGGGCGGCCTCGGCGACGATGTCGAGCACGAGATCAGAGTTGATCTGCGAGCGCCGGATGGGCATTCTCCCCAGGCCCGCACCGGCCGTACCGAACACGTCGGTCACAACGCGCGCGGGCCGTCGTTCAGAGCCGAGAGAACGGCGCCGGACAGTCCGGTGAGGCTGAGTACGGCGCCGCGTTCGGCGCCAGAGAGCCGGATCGGCAGCACATCGTCGGAGTAGCCGGCGGCACATCGGGCCACCGCGGTCATGGCCGGCCAGACCCGATCGCGCACCGGGGCAAGGGCGAGTTCGGTGAGAACCGCCCGGAGAAAGCTGTCGTCGGCACCGGTGGTTGCCGCGCCGTCGAGCACGGCGCCGATGGTGAGTCGTAGTTCGCAGCGTTCTCCGGCGGCAAGCCAGTACGGCACTCGAACTGGGTCCTGTTCCGGCACTTCCTGCGCAACCGCCACAAAGTGTGTATCGGCGGGTCGCAGCGACTGCTGAGCCGCTGCGCCGGGTCAATCCTGGAGAACGTCGGCGAGCCTGGTGCGCATCCGGGCGCCGGCCCGTTCGCCGTGGACGTTCATGTTGCGCATCGAGGTGCCCAGCGACTGCGACAGCTCGGTCTTGGTGAGCCCTGCCCACGTCGTGGCGTACCAGGTGACCCACCCCAGGACGTTGGCCTGGCTTGCCCGTCCACTGGCCTGCGGGTCGGGGGCACACGACGCGGTGAGCGCGTGCGAGAGCAGCGATTGGTGGACGTCGCTCATGATCTCGTCCGTGGCGTCGGTGACGTCGGGCAGCGGGATCTCGCGACCCTCGAGGTGGTCATCCAGGCTCTGGATGTTTCGCAGCGCCGCGATGACGGCGATCGTCTGCGTGTTGCGCCGGACGGTGGCCAGGCTCTGCCCCAGCACCGCTGCCAGTTCCGGGTCGCTGGGACGGTGGCGATTAGCCTGCTGGAACGTCGCGATCGCCCGCTGCTGGCGCAGCTCGGCGTCGACGGCCGTACGGCCGAAAGCCGAGCGACCCAACTCGTGCACCCATTGGGCGAGCCGCCCGGCGAGAAAGGCACCGAAAGGGACGCCGATCGTCGCGTCGTAGCGGGTGGCGGCTTCCAGAATCCACTCCGAGACGCGCTGGTCGATGTCGTCCGGGTCGGGGATGTGCAGCCGGATCGTGGTCATGCTGCGCTGCAGGACCTTGAGGCTGTACGGGCCGTAGTGCACGCACAGGTCGCTGAGGTAGGCGGGGGGGAGCGCGGCCAGACTGCGGCGGCGGACGTTGGTCTCGGGGCGCAGTCCGATCGTCACGAAGCCGTGGCGCTGGCACCACAGCCGGACGAACTCTGCGAGGGCGGCGCCACTGCCGAAGCGGCCTTCCACCCGGTAGAGACCCTGGCCGTCATCGAGGGAGACGGTGGCACCGTCGGGGAGACCCGCTCTGAGGGTGAGCAGCGGCAGGGCGACGTTGGTCCGGAAGTGGACCCGGTCATGCGCGATCAGCGGCGCGTCCTGCCAGCCGTCGGCCTCCGGAATGCCGCCGAAGACGAGCGCCTTGCGGTGGATCGGCTGCTGGGCCGAGGCCGGACGGGTCGTCATCGGCTGCCGCCCGCCTTCACGGCCTGGCCACGCGTCCGGATGAGGGTTTGACTGCGGCCCTCTACCCGGGTCTGCCCGGGTGCAGACGCGCTCACGGCCACGGCCGCGGTGCGCTCCTCAGCTGTCGGTTCGCCCACGTAGCAGGGCGCGTGGTCGAACA
The DNA here is from genome assembly GCA_013695665.1 of Geodermatophilaceae bacterium. Taxonomy (GTDB): domain Bacteria; phylum Actinomycetota; class Actinomycetes; order Mycobacteriales; family Geodermatophilaceae; genus JACCTY01. The sequence continues at coordinate 5,743 of JACDAB010000073.1, forward strand.
GGCGCGCGAAGACCTCCCCGACGAACGTGTACGCCGCAGTCGCCTCGGCGGAGAACCGCGCGATCGTGGCGGTGGGGCCGAGGCCGATCGACAACGTCACCCGCAGGTACTTCGGGTCCCGGCTCAGCCCACAGACACTCACCACCACGTCGGGATGGGCCTCGATCAACGCGTCCAGTGCGGTCATCGCCTTGCTGATCACCGCCCAGCGGGGTCGCAGCTGGACATAGACGACGATCGGCCCGGCCCCCCGAGCCGTCAGTCTGGCTGGCGACTGCTCGTCGGTGGCGCAGCCGTGCCCGGCTGCTCCCGCTTGGTCAAGGACCTCGTACACAGTCGATGAATCCCCTTCGCATCGCCAGCACAGTGAGTGACAAGTCGCGATGATCTGTCGGTTGCACTGATACTCTGCGTAGATGAAGCGTCTCACACAGTAGTCAAATAGCCAAGCCAACGGGCTGGACAGCTCATCGGCAACGCGGCGACGCCATCGTCGGCTGCGGATAGCAATGGCCCGAGCAGGGCCGGAAGGGGCTCCATGATCGCCAGCGCCGAGCCCGGAACGACTCTTGCCGGGGACGAGGAGATCGCCGTCCTGTGGAGGAACTTCAAGCTCACCGAGAGCCTCACGGACCGCGACACGCTGCTGCTGCACTACTCCCCGCTGGTCAAGTACGTGGCTGGGCGCTTCGGCAGCGGGCTCCCGCAGTTCGTCGAGACGGCTGACCTGATCTCCTACGGCATTTTCGGACTGATGGACGCGATCCAGAAGTTCGAGCCCGATCGCGGCCATCGGTTCGAAACGTATGCGGTCTCCCGCATCCGGGGCGCGATCCTGGACGAGCTCCGCACGCTCGACTGGGTGCCGCGGTCGGTGCGCGCCAGGATTCGCGCCGCCGAGCAGGCCTACAGCGCGTTGCAGGCGCAGCACTCCCGAACGCCCACGGAGGCCGAGGTCGCCATGGAACTCAACCTCACCCTCGCCGAGCTCGGGCAGCTCTTCACTCAGATGTCGTTCTCCAACGTCGTCGCCCTGGACGAGCTGGTGCGCCAGCACGGTGACCACAGCGAGAACTCCGCCGCATCGCTGGGCGACCTGCTCCGCGACGCTCGAAGCGACCCACCCGGTGCGGCCCTGGAGGCCGCCGACCAGGCTAGGGCCCTGTCCAGAGCCATCGCCGGCCTGCCTGAGCGCGACCGCATCGTGATCAGCCTGTATTACTACGAGGAGTTGACCCTTGCTGAGATCGGTGAGGTGCTCGGCATCACCGAGTCGCGGGTCTGCCAATTGCATACCAGGGCACGCCTGGCACTGAAGAGTGCGCTACTGGCCGCAGACAGCGAACAGGGCGACACGACGCCGGCTGCCCCTGGCCACCGGGCTTCCGCGACGCCGCCGCGGCGAACCTCTCGCCGCTCCGCCTGACTGTGACCGATCGCACGCGCAAGCATTGCGCTTGCATTTGTTTGCAGGAGGCGTGCTGGGGCATCCTTGACGTATGACAAAGACCCTTACTGACCCCACGACCCTGTTGAGCGAACTTGCCTCCCTGCTGCGCCTGACCCGCGCGGAGGCCCAGATCGCACGTGTCCGCGTCTCCCAGGCGCGCCGCGAGGAGATCCGCTCCGAGCTCATCGACAACGCCCGCGATGCCGATGCCCGCGCCAGCCGCATCCAGACGGCCATTCGCCGACTGGGCGGCGTGCCTGACCTCTTCGCGGACGCGGTAGGTCGAGTCGCCGCGCTGACCAAGGCGACCTTCGAGCAGGGCCAGCCCCTCTCCGAGGGACTGCTCGGCGACCTGACCCTCGAACACCAGCTGCGTGACCGGGCGGTGTTCACTCGCGTGCTCGCCGAGGCGCAGGACGAGCCCACTGTCGTGTCCCTGATGCGCCAGCTCGAGCGGGCGCACACCGAGACGATCCAGTGGATCACCGTCCGGCTGGCCGAGGTCGCCCAAGGTGGCCCCGCCGTGCTGGCTCCCACCCCGGCCCAGGTTGCTGTCGGCACGCTCACGCGGTTCGCGCTGCTGCCTTCCCGGCAAGGAGCGGCGCTCGTCAACAACGCTGTGCACCTCCTCCGGCGTGGACGCGGTCAGGCCGAGGAGGCCATCGAGACCACGCGTGAGCGGGTCTCGGAGACTGCGAAGGTCACCGGCGAGGTGCTCGGCGCCGGTCGTGACGCCGCGCTGGCCCGCACTGAAGAGATCGCGCCCTCCGCCGCCGTACGCAAGGCTGCGCACGAGACGCGCGAGAACCTCGGCACCATCCCGGCCAGCGATCTGCCGATCACGGCGTACGAGGACCTGTCGGGCAACCTCGCGGCCAAGGCGGTCAACGGCCTGGACGATGCGGAGGACATTCGCGTCGTGCTGCGTTACGAGCAGGCGCACAAGGACCGCAAGGGCGTGCTCACAGCGGCTGAGAAGCGGATCACCGTGCTCGCCAAGGAGTCCGTCAGCGTCTGACCCCGTTCGCGACAGAAGGGCCGGACCCGCAACGGGGCCGGCCCTTCTGTCATCGTCCGGGACCCCTGCGGCTGGGTCCAGACCCGACCGACGTGGGGGCGAGCAGATCCTCGAGGGTGCCGTCGACAACTCCTTCCGCGACCTTGATCAGGAGCTGACCGCGTCGGCGGGCGTACTCACGCATGACGCGAAACGCCTCGTTCATCCCCAGGCCGGTGCGCTCGGCCAGCACACCCTTGGCCTGTTCCAGGACGATCCGGCTGATCAGCGCGGTCTGCAGTTGCTCGCTGAGCAACTCCTGCGTGCTGATGGCGCGTTGTTGAATGAGACCGACGGTCGCTACATTGGCGAGTGCCTGGCCCAGCAACAGCGTTTCTGCCGACAGGCCGATTGGCTCGGTTCGGAAGATGTTCAAGGCACCGATGGTCTCACCGCGCAACCGCAGCGGGATGGCCTGCGCGGAGCCGAATCCGAGTTCCAGCAGTCGTGGGGTGAACGTCGGCCAACGCGAGTGCATCGCCGACACGCCGCCCACGCTGACGATCGCCCCGGATCGATAGCAATCAAGACATGGGCCCTCGTTGCTCTGCACCTCGAACAGTTCCAGCAGCCGAGCCTGCTCGCCCGAGGACGCCATCACCTGCAGGCCGCCACGCTGGTCGGCCATCATGATCCCGGCCGCACTGGCGTGCAGGAGTTCGACTGTGCGAGTCGCCAGCAGGTACAGAAAGTCGATGACGTCGAAGTCGTCGACGAGGGTGTCCGCGAGTTCCACGAACGTTTCGGCGAGATATTGCTCACGGTTGACCACGGTTGTCCCCCTCGATCCCGGGTCATCACGATCGGTCCGCTCGGGGATGCCCGGAAAAGCTGTCATCGAAACGGATCCGCCGGACCGGCTCCTGCGGCAGCCACGTCGGAGATCGCCCTGTGCGCAGCGTAGGCGTTCGATCGCAGCAGCAACAGTGCCCGAGTCGATAGAGCACAGGTGTCTTCAGACTGGGCTTCCGGTTCCGCCCCCGAAAGCACACGGGGTCTAGTATCCGCATATGCACGCAGATACGCAGAAAGCGGAGCCACTGGCCGAGGAGCACGTCGCTCTCGCGGTCGAGGTCTTCCGGATGCTCGCCGATCTCACCCGGGTGCACCTGCTGTGGGCGCTGCTTGATCACGAGCTTTCCGTGGGTGAGCTCGCTGCCGCCGTCCGTAGGCCAGCCGCCGGTGTGTCCCAGCACTTGGCGAAGCTGCGCATGGCACGGCTGGTGGAGACCCGGCGTCAAGGAACGACGGTGTTCTACCGAATCGAGAACTCCCACATCCGACAGCTTGTGCAGGACGCCGTCTATCACGCCGAGCATGCCAGCGGCGGAGTCCCTCAGCACCACCGCGTCGACCGTGGTCTGTCGATGCTTGCCCAGGACACCTACGACACCGAAACCGGCGGGACATGACGTCGAGCCACCAGCCATCGGGTGGACACACAGACCCGGAGCGCCACCATGATGGGCCCGATCCCGGGTCAGGCCACGGTCACCAGCACGCGCTCGGGGACACTCACGCCCACGAGCATCCCCGCGGGGTGAAGGCGTGGTTCAGCTCGCTGCTCCGACCGCACAGCCACGACGCGGCCGACTCGGTGGACGCGGCCCTGGAGTCCAGCGCCGAAGGCATCCGCGCGCTGAAGATCAGCCTCATCGTGTTGCTGGTCACCGCGCTTGTGCAGGCGGTGGTGGTCGCGTTCACGGGCTCCGTCGCGCTGCTCGCCGACACCATCCACAACTTTTCCGATGCGCTGACCGCGGTCCCGTTGTGGATCGCCTTCGTTCTCGGCCGGCGACCGGCATCACGCCGCTACACCTATGGCTTCGGCCGCGCTGAGGACCTCGCCGGGGTCTTCATCGTCGCCATGATCGCGCTGTCCGCCGCCCTCGCCGGATACGAGTCGATCCGACGGCTGGCCGATCCGCAACCGATCAGGAACGTAGGCGTGGTGATTGCCGCCGGGCTGATCGGAGCGGCCGGCAACGAACTCGTCGCCCTCTACCGCATCCGGGTCGGCCGCAGGATCGGATCCGCTGCGCTGGTGGCCGACGGGCTGCACGCCCGCGCCGACGGGTTCACCTCCCTCGCTGTCGTCTTCGGCGCTCTTGGAGTGTTGGCCGGTTTCCCGCTTGCCGATCCCATCGTCGGCATCGGCATCACCGTGGCGATCCTGTTCGTCCTCAAGGGCGCAGCCAGGGACATCTACCGCAGACTGATGGACGCTGTGGACCCCGACCTGATGGACTCCGCCGAAGCAAGCATCCGTTCGACACCAGGCGTCGAGGACATCGAGGAGTTGCGGCTTCGCTGGATCGGGCACCGTCTCCGCGCGGAGACGGGCATCGTCGTGGACGCCGGACTCGGCATTGTCGACGCCCACGCAATTGCTGTCCTCGCGCACCACCGGCTCCTCCACGATGTCCCGAAGCTCATTGATGCCACCGTGCATGTCAGCCCCAGGACGGAGGGCGGACTGGACCACCACGCCGCACTCGCCCACCACCGACGACAGGTGCGGGACGCGACATGACCCGATCCGCCCGCGCAGCCCACACCACGACCCGGCTTGTTGTCCCCCGGCGGACCCATGATCGCCACCAGGCCACACATTGACCGGTGTGGCCTACGGCTGCCGCGGCGTGTCCGGGTCGACACGCGGGGGGCCGGGAAGCAATGTGTGGGCGGGCGCCGATCTTGCACCGATCAGTGGAACGGCAGGGCCGAGTCACCGCCCGAGACGTGAATGCGGTTACTGCCGCGACCTCGGGCGGCTTCCAACCCTGGCGACGCCGAGCCTGGCGGGCCCGCTCGGTCGGGGTCGACCGGCGCTGGCGCGACGGTGGACTCGCAACCGACCGAGGACTTCCCAAGATGCGACGCCGCTACGGTAGAGAATGGTTTGCGAGCGGGATCGGTTCCCCGTATCAGGCACGAGGGAGTCGGATTGTCGCAGGACCGACCGGGCTCACCCGCTGAGGTCTTCCGGGTCTTCCTCGGTCTTGGGCTGACCTCGTTCGGCGGGCCGGTCGCGCACCTCGCCTACTTCCGCGAGGCCTTCGTTGTCCGCCGGCAGTGGATCAGCGACCGCGCGTACGCCGATCTGGTTGCGCTGTGCCAGTTCCTGCCCGGACCTGCCTCGAGCCAGGTCGGTATGGCAATCGGCCTGCAGCGGGCGGGCTACCTGGGAATGCTGGCGGCGTGGGCGGCCTTCACCCTCCCGTCCGCCGTGGTGCTGGTGGCTTTCGCCTACGGTGCGGGCGCCCTTGGAGGAGAAGCCGGCACGGGATGGATCCAGGGCCTGAAAGCGGCGGCCGTCGCCGTTGTCGCCTTTGCGGTGCTGGGCATGGCCCGCACCCTGACCCCGGACAAGCAGCGGGCAGCGATCGCCGTACTCGCGATGAGCATGGTCCTGCTCATTCCGTCGGCGGCCGGGCAAGTGCTCGTCATCGTGGCCGGTGCCCTCATCGGCTTGCTCTGGTTGCGGCCCGAGCCTCGCGAACTCGAGCCCGGCGACTCCCTCGCCGTGCCGGTCCGCCGCCGGGCGGCGCTGGCGGCCTTCGGCGTATTCCTCACCCTTCTGATCGCCCTCCCGGTACTGGCGGCCTTCACCACCAATGGCGCCGTGAGCCTCGTCGACGGTTTCTACCGGGCGGGGTCCCTGGTCTTCGGCGGCGGGCACGTCGTCCTCCCCCTACTCGAAGCGGAAACCGTCCAGACGGGACTGGTGGACCGGGAGGCCTTCCTGGTCGGCTACGGAGCAGCGCAAGCGGTACCCGGACCCCTGTTCACTTTCGCTGCGTACCTCGGCGCCGTCACCCAGACCGGGCCTACTGGACTGATTGGCGCGGCGCTGGCAATGCTCGCAATCTTCCTGCCATCGGCACTGCTCATCATTGGTGGCCTCCCATTCTGGGACGCCCTACGGCGTGCCCCGGGGGCGCAACGCGCCCTTGCCGGGGCGGGTGCGGCAGTGGTCGGCCTGCTGGCCGGCGCGCTGTATGACCCTGTCTTCACCGAAGGAGTCACCTCGCCGATCGCCATGGCGGTAGCGGCCACGGCGTTCGTGGCGCTCGCCGCGTGGAAGGTGCCGGCCTGGGCGGTGGTGCTCGCCGCCAGCCTGGTCGGGTTCGTCGCCTTGTGAGATCACGGCAGTCGATTTCGACGAGTTCGGGATACAACCCGCGGTCGACGATTGCTCTGCGCGACGGGCCTCGCGATGCGGATCGCCGGGTGCGGCGGACAGCGGGCACCGGCGGAGCGGCGGCGGTCGTCGAGCGGCTAAGCGACCGCCGCCGAATCTCCTACGGCCGGATCTCGTAGACCAGGTTGAACGCGGTCTGTGCCACGCGGCGGAACCGGGTGAAACCGGCGTCGGTCATCACCTACCGGATGGCTGCCTCGCCGGCCAACCTTGTCTCCCCAGTTCCGCCCGACCCGCAGGTCGCCCGGTCCACCGGCGGCTGTGCCGGCTGCATCGTCGTACATCTGGTCCTCCGCGTCTCGTTGTGAGCCCCCGATCATCGGAGTGCGTGCTCCCAGCGCGCTGTCGTTGCGCTGACACGGCCCTGCGGCGGACGACAGTGCGGGCGCCGCGTCTGGTGGAGTCGGTTCGCCTCATGGCAGCCCGAACTCTCGGGCGGAGCCGGTCAGCCGTGTTGGTGGCTGAGGTCGACGATGCAGAAGCGGTTGCCGTCGGGATCTGCAAGCACAACGAAGTCCGGGTCGTCCGGATAGTCGTCCCAGTCCACCCTTTCGGCTCCGAGCGACACAAGTCGCGCGGCCTCTGCTGCCTGCTCGGCGGTGTCGGCCACGTGCAGATCCAGGTGCAGACGAGGGTGGTCTTGCACGGGTGCCTCGCTCCGCTGCAGCGCGATTTTGGTCCCGGAGCCAGCGGGCGGCGTGAGCACCGTTGCCCATCCGCCGAATCCGTCCGTACGCAGGTCGTAGCCGAGCGCTTCGCGCCAGAACTCCGCTGCTCGTTCCACGTCTGCGACGCCCAGGGCGACTACGCCGATGGTGAGCACGGGCCGGAGTCTGGCAACCCACCTCCACTGCCGCAAGTGCGCGATCCAGTGGCAGTGCGGATGAGCCGCATATTCGTGGGCTTCACGGCACGCGCCTTGCACCGGGCCGAGAACGCTGTCGTCCGATATGACTTGGAGGTCTGGCGTGCCCGATGTGCCTGTCCGGAACGTGCCGGCCGACGAGGCCGCCTTGGATGTAGAGGGATCAGACGAGGTCGAATCGATCGAGGTTCATGACCTTGCCCCACGCGGCGACGAAGTCGCGGACGAACTTCTCCTTCGCGTCGTCGCTGGCGTAGACCTCTGCGACGGCCCGCAGCTCGGAGTTCGAGCCGAAGACGAGGTCGTTGCGGCTGCCGGTCCACCTCACCTCACCCGTGGCCAGGTCGCGGCCCTCGTAGGTCTCCTGGGCCTCGCCGATCGCCTGCCACGCGATACCCAGGTCGAGCAGGTTCACGAAGAAGTCGTTGGTCAGCGACCCGGGCGACGTGGTGAAGACACCCAGCTGGGACGACTGGACGTTGGCGTCCAGGACCCGCAGGCCACCGACAAGGACGGTCATCTCCGGGGCGCTCAGGGTGAGCAGGTTGGCCCGGTCGATCAGGAGGTACTCGGCGGGCAGCCGGTGACCCTTGCCGAGGTAGTTGCGAAACCCGTCTGCAGTCGGTTCGAGCGCGGCGAAGGACTCCGCGTCCGTCATCTCCTGCGACGCGTCGGTGCGTCCCGGGGAGAAGGGCACCTCGACGTCGTGACCGGCCTTCCTGGCGGCCTGCTCCACGCCCGCGCAGCCTCCGAGCACGATCAGGTCGGCCAGCGAGACCCTGAGGCCGCCGGTCTGTGCGCTGTTGAAGCTCTCCTGGATGCCCTCCAGGGTGCGCAGAACCGTCGCGAGCTCGTCGGGGTCGTTGACCTCCCAGCCACTCTGCGGTTCGAGTCGGATGCGCGCGCCGTTCGCGCCGCCGCGCTTGTCGCTGCCGCGGAACGTTGACGCAGATGCCCAGGCGGTCGAGACCAGATGGGAGACCGACAGCCCCGAGGCCAGGACCTGCTCCTTGAGGGTGGCGATCTCCTGCGCCCCGACCAGGTCGTGGTCCACCGCGGGGACAGGGTCCTGCCAGAGCAGGACCTCCTGCGGCACGAGCGGCCCGATGTAGCGCTGGATCGGGCCCATGTCGCGGTGGGTCAGCTTGAACCAGGCGCGGGCGAAGGCGTCGGCGAACTCCTCGGGGTGGTTCAGGAAGCGCCGCGAGATCTGCTCGTAGACCGGGTCGACCCGCAGCGCGAGGTCCGTCGTCAACATCGTCGGCGGGCGCGTCAGCGAGCCGTCCTCGGGGTCGGGCACGGTGTTGGCTCCGCCGCCGTCCTTCGGCTGCCACTGGTTGGCCCCCGCGGGGCTCTTGGTCAGCTCCCATTCGAAGCCGAACAGGTTCTCGAAGTACTTGTTGCTCCACTGCGTCGGCGTGGAGGACCAGGTGACCTCGATGCCGCTGGTGATCGTGTCCCGGCCCTTGCCGCTACCGAAACTGTTCCTCCAGCCGAGGCCCTGCTCCTCCATCGGGGCGCCCTCGGGCTCGGCCCCGATGTGGGGGTCCGGATCGGCCGCGCCGTGGGTCTTGCCGAACGTGTGGCCGCCAGCGATGAGCGCGACCGTCTCCACGTCGTTCATGGCCATCCGACCGAACGTCTCGCGGATGTCGCGGGCCGAACCCAGCGGGTCCGGGACGCCATTGGGGCCCTCGGGGTTGACGTAGATCAGGCCCATCTGGACGGCGGCCAGCGGGCCCTCGAGCTCACGGTCGCCGGTGTAGCGCTCGTCGCCGAGCCAGGTGTCCTCGGGCCCCCAGTAGACATCCTCGTCGGGCTCCCACACGTCCGGGCGTCCGCCGGCGAAGCCGAAGGTCGCGAAGCCCATGGTCTCTAGGGCCCGGTTGCCGGTGAAGACGATGAGGTCGGCCCAGGAGAGCGAGCGACCGTACTTTTGCTTGACCGGCCACAGCAGTCGGCGGGCCTTGTCGAGGTTGGCGTTGTCCGGCCAGCTGTTGAGCGGGGCGAAGCGCTGCATGCCGGCCCCCGCGCCGCCGCGGCCGTCCTTGATGCGGTACGTGCCCGCGCTGTGCCAGGCCATCCGGACGAAGAAGCCCCCGTAGTGGCCGAAGTCCGCCGGCCACCAGTCCTGCGACGTCGTCATGACGGCGTCGACGTCGCGGGTCAGGGCGTCGAGGTCGACGGTGGCGAACGCCGCGGCGTAGTCGAAATCCTCGCCCATGGGATTGGCCACGGCGGGATGCTTACGCAGGATCTTCAGGTTGAGCTGGTTCGGCCACCAGTCGCGGTTTCCCGCGCCCTCAGTCGGGTGGTTCGGAACCCGGGTGCGGGCGACCGGGCACTCTGCCTCGCTCTCCTCCGAGTTCATGTCTCCGACGACTGCGTCGTGCTCGGCCATGCGATTCCTTCCGGTGGCGGATCAGCTGGTGGGGGTGGATGAGGGTGGTGCGGTGTGGCAGGCGGGGCACAGGCCCCAAAAGATGACCTCGGCCTCGTCGATGGCATAGCCGTGGTCGTCGGACGCGGTCAGGCACGGTGTCTCCAGCACGGCGCAGTCGACGTCGGCGATGGCGCCGCACGACCGGCACACGACATGGTGGTGGTTGTCTCCGACCCGGGACTCGTATCGAGCCACGGACCCCGACGGCTCAATGCGCCGCACCAGCCCCGCGGACGTCAGCGCACGCAGCACGTCGTACACGGCCTGATGGGACACCCCACCCAGGTCCTGACGGACAACACCGATGATCGAGTCCGTCTCGGCGTGAGGCTGCTCGTACACCGCGGTCAGCACCGCCACCCGAGGACGCGTCACACGGAGAGCGGCCCCACGCAACAGCCGCTCGGCTTCCATCCTCGCAAGCACCCTGCGAGAGTGCACGCTTTTCTGGACTTAGTCAAGAATCGATGCAGCCAGACGGAAGACAACCGCGACATTCATGCCAACGTGCCCGCAGCGACCGCGAGCCAATCCGGACCGGGTTGACCTCCTCGTCGGTGGTTCGGTTGCCCCGCCATCGCCTGACATCCCTTGACGGCAACCCCGCTGGTCAGCGGCTGCTAGGAGGAGCAAGCAGCTCAGGTGGACCCTGTTCGGCGATCAGATGGCGATGACGTGGACGAGGCCTTCCAGTCCAGCGAAGTCATCGCCATTGCGGGTGTATAGGTCGAGGCCGTTGGCGTGTGCGGTAGCCGCGATCAGCAGGTCCGCGAGTCGGCTGCGCGGCTTGCGTCCCTCACGGATGATGGCGGCGACCACGAGTCCGTAGCTGCGCACGGCGGTGCCATCGAAGCGGAGCGGTTCCAGCTTCGCCTCGACTTCTTGCAGCCGCGCCTGCCGTTTCGCCGCTTCGGCCGGGGTGGCGGCAAGGTGCGGTCCGGCCGTCAGCTCGGCAGCGGTGATTGCCGAGATCGCCATCTGGTCCGGCAATGCCGTGACAACGATCGGGTCGTGCCAGTCGACGACGACGGAGGTATCGAGCAGGCCGGATGTCATGTCACAGTCCCTGGTCGATCACCTGGTCGAGGTCGGCTCGAAATCGATGTCGGTCGATCCGTACGCCGACTGCCGCCAGCGCCGCGACTTCCTCGCGGGAGATGAACGC
>JACDAB010000081.1 GCA_013695665.1 Geodermatophilaceae bacterium
GATCAGCTCAGCGGTCGCCTCGGCGATGGCGCGGGTCTGCAACTTGAACAGCCCCGGCACCACCAGGCCCAGCCGCACACCGCGCAGCCCGAGCATCGGGTTCTCTTCGTGCAGCCGGTGCACGGCCTCCATCAGCGTCTGCGCCTCGTCGTCCGGTTCGTCCCTCGCCTCCGCGACGGCCACCCGTCCAGCGCATCGAGGATCTCGACGAAGTCCGAGCGCTGGAACGGCAGCAGCGCCGCCAAAGCCGCCTCGGTCGCCTCCTCGAACACGGCCAGGATCAGGCGCTGGAGGTGCTCGCGTCGCTCACCCAGGAACAATGTGCTCGGTCCGGCACAGCCCGACCCCTCGGCGCCACGGACGGGGTGCAGCGAGGCCAGCACCGGACACCGGGATGCGCACCCTGGTGGGAAGGCCTGGCGGACGCGGACGCGGACGCTGACCGTCCCGACCGGCACGGCCACGGACGTGTTCACCTCTGAAGTCAGGTCACCCAACTCAGCGGGATCACGCCCAGGACACTCAACCGCTCCATGGCCCAGGTATCGGGCCGAGGCTGGCTTCGGTGAGGATGGGCGTTGGCATCGGAACCCGGGCCGGACCGCCCTGCTCGAGCCAGCTCGCCAGCGCGGCCACCCGGCTCGTCCGCTCCATTCCGCCGAGCAGCATCATGCTCCTGACCACCAGCGGCGCGCCCGGCGGGTTCGGGCAGCGGTGCCCGACCCCCACGACGGCGCCCTCATGACACGGCCCCATGCAGCCCGTGGTGATCAGCAGCCCGGCGTGGCTGGATCTTATGGCGCGCTTTAGCTCGGGGAGCCGATCGAGCGCGGGCTCCGTTGCGGCGAGGGTATGCAATCCGGCGCAGCGGTGGCCGAGACACGCCACCGCCACCGGGCCGCCGGGATCGGTGGCCTCTTTGGCCTCGAGTCGCTCTTTCTCAGTCGTCACCCTTGCATGGTATCGGGACTGACAATCATTCTTGCTCGTGCCCACGCGCGGGTGTCGTCGCTGCGCAGCTGAGTGGCGAACGCGGCCACCGAATTGAGCGCGGCGAGCGAGGCCGCGCCTAAACCGTGGCCGTGGGACCTCGAATCCGTCCGTCGCATTGAGTTCTCCATCGATCTTCCTCGGCATGGTGCTCATCCTTCGAACTCAGAAGGATGCGGCATCAAACTCGGGCTGAGCCGCGCCCTCAGGTGGATCGTTCGTGATCGGCGACCACGGTGTCGATGACGCGTCGTGCGGTGGCTGCCTCACCGGGGTTGGAGTTCAGGTGCTCGGCCATCGTGATCAGAGCCTTCCAGAGCGCCCAGCCGCGACCGCGTGCCCACGTTGCGGAATCAACCGGCAGGGCGCTACGAAACGCTTCTCGGCTGCCTCCGGAGAAGAGCGTCCACGCAATGGCCATGTCGCAGGCAGGGTCCCCGACGCCTGAACATCCGAAGTCGATCACGCACGCCAGACGGCCGTGTCTGAGCAACAGGTTTCCCGGGCTGACGTCGCCATGGAACCAGACGGGCGGGTCGTGCCCGGTAGCGGCGAGGGCCGCATCCCACACCGCCGTTGCTGAGTCGCGTTCACGTGAACCAGTCAGTGCCCCGATGGCGCGCCGGGTCTCGTTGTCGTACGTCGCCAACGGCCCGCCGCGATAGGCGCTGTGCTGCCCGGGTGGTGGGCCGTTGGCGGGGTCGATGCGCTGTAGTGCCCCGAGAAACGCGGCGAGCGTCACGGCGAACTCGTTCAGATCGTCGATGCGCTCGATGCTGGCGTTCTCGCCGTCGAGCCACCGGTAGACCGACCAGTCGAAGGGGTATCCGTCGGCGGGTAGCCCCTTGGCCAAGGGGACCGGGATGGGCAGCGGTAGGTGCGGTGCGAGAACCGGCAGCCATCGGTGTTCTTTGTCCACTTGCGGGGCGTATCCCTCATCGCTGGGCAGCCGCACAGTCATGTCGTCGCCGAGCCGAAAGGTCCGGTTGTCCACCCCGCCGGGTTCGACTGGCGTGACGACGCGGTCCGCCCATTGCGGAAACTGCGCGGCGATCAGGCGTCTTACCAGAGCTGCGTCGATCGACAGGGGACCGTGCGCCGCCGGGTCGTCACGGGCGGCCTGTTCCTGCTCGATCACCGCTGGATTGTCCTCATGTCGGGTCCGCGGCCGCACGTGATTTTCACGCTCGGCGTACATCTGGTTTGCCGGGTTCGCACGCCGGCGACCGAGCGCGTCGCGAGTCCGCTGTGGCGTCACGCGACCGGTCCGCGGTGTGGTCGCCCTTTCGCCCAAATTTTGCGAGAGTTGTTGTGCTGCAAGGGGTCTGCGCGCCGGAAAGTGTCGGTGGCTGCCGCTAGCGTCGTTGATATGAGCACAGCAGTCGATCTCCCGATCGGTCATCCGGTGGCGGCGGCGGTGGCTGAGATCGGCGCCGTGTTGGACCACGTCATCAACGCGTCGATGTGGTCGATGACCGACGCTGACCTGCAGGCGGTGACAGCGGCGGCCGGACGGACGGTGGCGCGTGTGCAGGCACTGCAGGTCCGGCTGGTCGGTGAAATGGACAGCCGCGACCTTGGCTGCCGCCTCGGCGCGTCCACGATGGCAGGGTGGGTCAGGAATGAGCTGACCGTCACGCTGCGCGAGGCCAAGCAGCTGGCCTCGGTGGCCACCGCCACCCGCGCCGGCCAGTCGGCGACCGGGCGGGCGTTGGCCGTCGGCCGGATCACCCTGGCCCATGCCGCCGTGATCGTCGCCGCGATCCAGGCGCTGCCGGTGGGGTTGGACCCCGACATCGTGGTGCGGGCAGAAGCCGACCTGATCGCCCGCGCCGCACACTTCGACCCGGAGCAACTCGCCCGGCTGGGGCAGCACATCCTGACCGTGGTCGCGCCTGAGATCGGCGAGGCGCTGGAGGCGAAACGGCTCGCCGATCAGGAGGACCGCGCGGCTCGCCGGCGGGAGTTCACGATTACCCCGGACGGGCACGGCGTGGAGTGGCTCCGCGGCGGGTTGGACACCGAATCCGCGGCCATCCTGCGCGCAGCGCTGGCCCCACTGTCGGTGCCCCGGCCCACCGCTGCCGACGGGCCGGACCTGCGCACCACCGCGCACCGCCGGGCTGACGCCCTCGTGGAGCTGGCCCGGCGGGCGTTGGCCGCAGACGACCTGCCCGACATCGGCGCCGGGCGGCCGACCGTCACCCTCACCCTGCCGCTGACGGCGCTGGTGGCCGGGCTCGGCGCCGCCGTCCTGGATGACGGCACCCGGTTGTCACCGGCGGCGGCCCGCCGAATTGCCTGCGACTGCCGGCTGATCCCCGCAGTCCTCGGCGGACCCAGCGAGATCCTCGACATCGGCCGCGCCCAACGGCTGTTCACCGGCCCCCGGCGCCGCGCGCTGATTCTGCGGGACCGCGGCTGCGCGTTCCCCGGCTGCGATCGGCCACCGTCCTGGTGCGACGCGCACCACATCAGGTCCTGGGCCGACGGCGGAACCACCACCCTGAACAACGGCGTCCTGCTCTGCGGACACCACCACACCGTGGTCCACCGCGACCGGTGGACCATCCTCGTCGCCGCCGACGGCGTACCCGACTTCACCCCACCACCACAGCTGGACCCGACCGGCACACCACAACGCAACCACCGCCATACCCAGCCCGGCTGAGGACGGGTTCGCACAGGGGCTTCGACTGCAACAGTCCCGGCCGGCAACGGACGGGCCGGGGTCGATCAGGCGTCCACCGGCCGCTGCGCCAAGGCCGTCGCGGACTCGACGCCGTCGGACAGCAGGACGGCGAAACCCGCGTCGTCAAGGATCGGCACGCCGAGGGTGACTGCCTTGTCGAACTTCGACGCCGGATTCTCCCCGGCAACCAGGAACGAGGTCTTTTTCGAGACCGCGCCGCTGACCTTCCCACCACGATTCTGGATCGCCTCCGTGGCCGAGTCGCGGCTGTAATCCTGGAGGGAACCCGTGATGACGACGGTGATCCCCTCCAGCGGCCGGGGGCGGTCATCGCCGGCATCCTCCTGCATCCGCACCCCCGCCGAGCGCCACCTATCCACGACGCGGCGGTGCCAATCGACTGCGAACCATTCCCCCACCGCGCGGGCGATCGTCGGTCCGACACCCTCAACCGCCGCCAATTCAAGCTCCGTGGATCCCACGATCCGATCCATCGACTGAAGCTCTCGGGCGAGCGCCTGCGCTGCGGTAGGGCCCACGTGCCGGATCGACAACGCAACCAGGACTCTCCACAGTGGACGGTTCCGTGCCGAGTCCAGGTTCTGCAGCAACTTGGTGGCATTCGTGGACAGGGCGCCGTCTTTACGCGTGAAGAACTGACACGTGGCCAGCTGCTCCCCGCTCAGGTGGAACAGGTCCCCCTCGTCGGCCACGAGTCCGCACTGCAGCAGTGCATCCGCCGCCTCGTACCCCATCACCTCGATGTCGAAGGCCCCCCGCCCGGCAACGTGGGAAAGCCGTTCACGCAACTGGGCAGGGCACGAGCGCGCGTTCGGACACCGGATGTCCGCGTCCTCCTCCCGTTCCGGTGCCAGCGGCGTACCGCACGACGGGCAGATCCTCGGCATCTCGAATGTGCGCTCGCTGCCATCGCGCAGGGCGACGATCGGGCCGACGATCTCGGGGATCACGTCACCCGCCTTGCGCAGCACGACCGTGTCGCCGATGAGGACCCCTTTGCGGGCGACCTCCGCAGCGTTGTGCAGCGTCGCCTGGGACACCGTCGACCCGCTGACCTTGACCGGCTCCATGACCCCGTACGGCGTCACCCGGCCGGTCCGCCCGACATTGACCCGGATGTCGAGCAGTTTCGTGTTGACCTCCTCCGGCGGGTACTTGAACGCGATCGCCCAGCGCGGCGCCCGGCTGGTCGAGCCCAGCCGCCGCTGCTGCACCAGCGCGTCGACCTTGACCACCACGCCGTCGATCTCATGCTCGACTGAATGCCGGTGCTCGCCGTAGTAGGCGACGTACTCCCGGACGCCGGCGAGATCCTCTTTGACCGCATACCGGCTGCTGATCGGGAGGCCCCAGGACGCCATCGCGTCGTACGCGGTGGACTGTGCGGCCGGATCGAACCCGCGCCGGGCCCCGAACCCGTGCACGACCATCCGTAGCCGGCGAGACGCGGTGACCTTCGGGTCCTTCTGCCGCAACGACCCGGCAGCCGCATTGCGCGGGTTGGCAAAAGGTGCCTTCCCGGCCTGGACGAGCGAGGCGTTCAAGTCACCGAACGCGGCCACGGGGAAGTAGACCTCGCCACGCACCTCCAGTAACTCGGGCACATTGTCCCCCCCCAACCGCGGCGGGACATCGGCCAGCGTTCGGATATTCGGAGTCACGTCCTCGCCCACTCGCCCGTCACCGCGCGTCGCTGCCGTGTCAAGGCGACCGTCCCGATAGACGAGCGACACCGCCAACCCGTCGACCTTCAGTTCACAGAGATACCGGATCGCGGCGCCGCCGTCCCGCTCGATCCTCGCGTTCCAGGCGTCCAGCTCCGAATCGGTGAACGCGTTGTCCAGGCTCTGCATGCGCTCCAGGTGATCGACCGCTGCGAACGTCGTTGCGAAGCCGCCGACACGTTGGGTCGGCGAGTCGGGGGTCACCAGCGAGGGATGCTCGTCTTCGACAGCTTGCAACGAGCGCAGCAAGACGTCGTACTCCGCATCGCTGATCGTCGGCGCGTCGGTGACGTGATATCGGAAGGAGTGCTCGTCGATCTCGCGGGAGAGCTTGGCGTGGTGGGCCCGGACGTCGGCGGGAACGTCGTTGACATCGGTGCTGGACACGCCGCAACGCTAGCGGGAGGCACCGACAGCGGTGCGCGATGTGGCGGCGCGCGAAGGACGTTCCTCGGCCTGCACCAGGGCAAGCCACCCGAAGCCGGCAGCCAACGCCAGCATCGCGATCCCACCGGTCGGCCAGTAGATGTGCGCGTCCAGGAACGGGATGCTCGCCCCCACGAGCAGCACGGCGCCGGGCAGCGCCCGTCGGCCAGAACGACGCAGCACCGCCAGGGAGGTTGCGGCCGCCGCGACGAGGAACGCCCACGTTCCAGCGGTCCCCAGGTCGTTGCCGATGCCGAACAACCAGGCGATCTCGGGCCGCTCCTCCACGGAGCCGGCTCCGGACCGGACCATGATCGTGCCGGTCGCGATTCCCGCAATGGCATCCAGCGCACCGTAGAAGCCGATGAAGACAAGCGCACCGACCCGACCGATCCAGGCGAGCGCGCCGGTCTCGCCGCTGAGCAGCAGCCAGTGACCGACTCCGAGCAGGACGAAGACCGGTAGCAGCACGATGTGCAGATTCATCCACCACCCGGCGGTGGCCGCGGTCAGATGGTGCGGGTGGGTGAGGCCGACGGCGGCGAGTAGCAGTGGCGGCACCGCAACGGCGATAACGACAGGCAGAGCCTCACGATGGGCAGCGAACATGGATCCTCCAGGCGGGCGGCGGGCGGCGGGCGCGGTGCGTGCGGCACGGTGCGATGGGCAACGCGCATGCCGCCGACGTTACGGACGATCGCTAGCGGTCGACTCCCCCAGACGGGCGGACCTCACGCTCCCCCGCAGGAGGGAGCTCCGTACCCGGAAGGACCAGCCCCACCTCGTAGGCAAGGATGACCGCATGGATCCGGTCGCGCAGACCGAGCTTCATCAGCACGTTGCCCACATGTGTCTTCACGGTGTGCTCGGTGACAACCATCGCCCGGGCGATCTCGGCATTCGACATCCCCTTCGCCAGCAGTGACAGCGTCTGGTGTTCCCGCGCGGTCAGCGTCTGCAGTCCGGTGGCGGTGGGACGCGGCGCCCGGGATGCCCGCGCCGCCACGAAGTCGGCCAGCAGCCGGCGGGTCACCGACGGAGCCAGCAGCGCATCACCTGCAGCGACGATCCGCACCGCGCTGACGAGTTCGCCCCGGCCGACATCCTTGAGCAGGAAGCCACTGGCACCCGCCCGCAGGGCGTCGTACACGTAGTCGTCCAGGTCGAAGGTCGTGAGCATGAGCACCCGGGAAGCCGGCAGCTCACTGGTCAGCAGGCGGGGCGCCTCCAGTCCGTCCATCCGCGGCATCCGGACATCCATCAGTACGACGTCCGGTCTCGTCGCGCGCGCCAGCTCGACTGCTTCGGCTCCGTCAGCCGCCTCCCCCACCACCTCCAGGTCCTCCTGCGCGGCGAGGATCATGGCGAAGCCAGCTCGAACGAGCTGTTGGTCGTCGGCGACGAGCACCCGGACGGTCATTGCGAGCGCTCGGGCAGCGGCAGCTCGGCTCGGACCTCCCAGCCTCCGTCGGGGCGCGGCCCGGCGTGCACCCGCCCGCCCAGCAGCCTCGCCCGCTCCCCCATCCCGACCAGGCCGTTCCCGGCCGCAGGCGTGTGGCCGTTGGCTCCGACCCCGTCGGCTCCGACCCCGTTGGCTCCGACCCCGTCGGCTCCGACCCCGTCGACTCCAACCCCGTCGGCTCCAACCCCGTCGGCTCCAACCCCGTCGTCAATAACACTGAGTCGCAGCGTCTGGCCCCCGTAGTCCAGACTCACCCACGCTCGCGCCGGCCCGGCATGGCGCAGGCAGTTCGTCAGTGCCTCCTGCACGATGCGGTACGCCGACAGATCCACCCCGGCGGGCAGCGGAAGTCCCGACCCCGTCACGACCAGTTCCACCGGCAGGCCCGCCTCGCGGACCGCAGCGGCAAGCTCGTCGAGCCCATGAACACCCGGTTGGGGAGCCCGGCCGGCGGCGTCCTCGGTACGCAGGACGCCGAGCAGCTGACGCATCTGGGCGAGAGCTTGCTTGCCCGTCGCACTGATCGAGTCGAACACTTCCACTGCCTTGTCCGGTGCACCCGGCAGGACGACCGGGCCGGCCTCCGCCTGGACGACCATCAGGCTGACGTGATGGGCGACGACGTCGTGCATCTCGCGCGCGATCCGGTTGCGCTCCTCGACCACCACGCGCTGGGCCTCTGCGTTGCGGGTGAGCCGCAGCTGGGCGGCGCTCTCCTCGAGCTGCAGGGCGCGCTCCCGTCGGCTGCGGGCACTGTCGCCCAGCAGCCATGCGGTGGCGAAGATCAGATACAGGACTGTGTAGTCCTGGGCGTCGGCTGCCGGATCGACGACAAGGATGACGAGCAGCACGACAGCGGTCAGCACAGCGGCGAGGACGGCCTGCTTCCGGCGGGCGTGCGCGGCTACCGTGTAGAGGGCAACGAGTCCGGCGAAGGGAAGCACCGGCTCGGGCAGCGCCACCTCGCCCTGCACTGCAAGGGCGATCCCGATCAGCACAGCCGTCCAGACCGGAAAGCGCCGCCGCCACACCAGTGGCAGGCACTGGGTGAGGACCAGTCCGTAACCCCACCAGCGAACCGGCGGGCAGCCGCACCCCTGCGGTTGCAGCAGCGGCTGGACGCTGACGATGAAAACCACAACCGCGATGAGGACATCGAAGACCACAGGCCGCAGCAGCCACGCGCGCATCTCCGCCCATCGGCTCACGAGGTCGAGTCTGCCAGCGCCTCAGTACGTCGGACTCCCTCCTGGGAGGGAGGCGTGGCCAGCTGGTCAGTCGAGCAGGTTCGCGGCAATCGCCCGGGCGTGGGCCATGGCTGCCCGGGCGTAAGACGGGGAGGCGCCGGCCAACCCGCACCGTGGGGTGACGACGACGGTCTCGGTCAGCTGTTCGAGCGGGAAGCCCAGGCGCCCCCACATCTCCCGGATGGCACCCGGAGCGGGGGCCGGCAGCTCCTCGTCCACTCCGGGCACGACTCCCAGCAGAAGCACCCGACCTGCCTCGACCGACACCCCAAGGTCGTCGTCGTAGCGCGTTCCCAGCACCGACAGGTCGACTGACTCGCCGGCCACCCCCAGGTCGGTAAGCAGCGACAGCGGCGGGTCCGAGGCGCAGCAGTGCGCGATGACCGCCGTCTCCCCGGCCCCGGCCAGGACGACCCGCAGCGTCTCGTCGGCGGTCTGGGGCGAGATCGACCGGAACGTTCCGTAGCCACTGGCGGTCGATACCCGGGCGGCCAGCACAGCCGGCAGTGACGGCTCGTCCAGCTGCAGGACCAGGTCGGCCGAGGGGAGCCGGGAGCGCAGGTCGCCCAGGTGGGCACGTAGTCCCTCGGCGAGTGACTGGCCGATGTCGTGCACGGCTGCGGGATCGGCGAGCATCTTGTCGCCCCGGTGCAGCTCGATCCCGGCCGCCAGGGTCCACGGACCGCAGACCTGAACCTTGAGCGGTCCCTCGTATGCCCCGGCGTAGGCTTGCAGGGCATCGAGATCACGCGCCAGGAAGTCCCTCGCCCGGCGGTGATCGCGGCCCGGAGCGGGCACCATCCGCCAGCCCGAAGGCTGCAGATCCACTGCCA
>JACDAB010000099.1 GCA_013695665.1 Geodermatophilaceae bacterium
AAGTTGGAGGTGGTCCACCTGGGCGACCCCCGGCTGGCAGAAGTATTAGGAGAAAAGGAGATCGAGCGCCTGCATGAGGACATCGAGCTGCTAGATGGGGCGCTTCCTGCCTTCGACAGCGAAGGACTTCGCCAGGCGCGGATCACGCCTGTTTTTTTTGGCTCGGCGTTGACTAATTTCGGCGTGCAGTTGTTTTTCGACCACTTTGTCGAGCTGGCGCCGATGCCCGGCCCGCGTCGCGTGGTCGGTGGCGAGGCGCTTGTTCCAGCGCTGGAGGACAACTTCGCCGGGTTTATCTTCAAGATCCAGTCGAATATGAACCCGCAGCACCGCGACTCGGTCGCCTTCCTGCGCGTCTGTTCCGGTAAGTTCGAGAGGTCGATGTTGGTCAAGCATCCCAGAGAGGGCAAAGAGGTGCGGCTCAGCAGCAGCCACCGGCTCTTTGCCCAGGAGCGGCAGACGGTGGACGAGGCCTACCCGGGGGACGTGATCGGCCTGATCTCGTCGGGCCAGTTCGCCATCGGTGACACCCTCTGCACCGGCCCAGAGGTGGAGTTCGAGCCGATGCCCCGCTTCCAGCCGGAGCATTTCGCGCGTCTCATCCATACCGATACAAACCGCTACAAGCAGTTCTGGAAGGGCTTGGGTCAACTGGAAAAAGAGGGTGCTATCCAGGTCTTCTACCAGCCGGGCGTGATGGGCCGCGAGCCGGTCCTGGCCGCCGTCGGCGAGCTACAGTTTGACGTGGTGCGCTCGCGCTTGGAGGCCGAGTACAACACCGAGACGCGCATGGAACGGCTGTCCTACACCGTGGCCCGCTGGGTGGATGCGCCGAAAGAGGCCATTGAGACGCTGCCCTGGAGCAACAATGCCTTCCGCCTGGAAGATACGCGCGGCCGCACCGTGGCGCTTTTCAAGAACGAGTGGATGTGCAACTCCTTCCACGATGCCTACGCCAAGGAGATTCCGTTCCGCTCGATCCGCGAGTTGGAGTTGGCGCTGGTTGAATAAAAATGTGCGCAGAGCACGTATAGGAAGCGATACGTCTTTCGCTCTGTGATTTCCTGGCTTTCTGCGGTACAATTCTCGGCGAGCGGCACAACTCGTAACCTTTGAGCCTTTGGAGATTGTTATGGAGTGGGAACAACTTGAATCCGTCCCGGCTAAGCCGCCAATGTCCCCGCGGGCGCGCCGGTTCATCGTCGGCGTGCAGCGGGGCGCGGCGGCTTTGTCGCGCCACTGGCTCTTCTGGATCAATGGCTTTTGGGCGCTGCTGGTCGTTGGCTCGCTCCTGCCGCCGGTGCTGATGGCGCTGGGGATGAGCGATGAGGGGGGCGTGGTCTATGCGATTTACAGCTTCACCTGCCATCAACTGCCGGAGCGGTCTTTCTTCTTGTTTGGCCCCGATAGCATCCTCACCACGTACAGCCAGCCGGAGGTGGTGGCGGCGGGCGCCGATCCGACCACGCTCCTAACCCTGCGCCAGTATGTAGGCTCTCCCGAGCTCGGCTGGAAGCTTGGCTTTTCCGACCGGATGGTGACGATGTATGGCGGTGCCTTTCTGGGGGGTGTGTTATTCTGGCTCGGTTCGCGCCGCCGCCCGATGCAGCCCATTTCCATCTGGCTGCTCCTGCTGCTCCTGCTCCCGATGGCCGTGGACGGGACGAGCCACCTCGTCTCGGAGGTCACGAACCTGGGCTTCCGCGACAGCAACGCCTGGGCCGTTCCACTTTTCGGTACACAGCCGGACGGTTTTTACACGGGCACCGCGCTGGGCACCTTGAACTCGACCCTTCGCCTGGTGACGGGGCTGCTGTTTGGCATGGGGATGATGCTCTTTGCCTACCCGCTCATGGCCTATGGCTTCGATGACCTGGCAGATGAGGCAGAGCAGACGCTGGCGCGCAACCGCGTCCGCCTGGCTATGGACCGCTAATTTCGACCGAGCCGAGGCTGACGTACCGTTCCGCCGCGTTTGTGTTCGGGCCAAACGGTGGCACCCGTGTGTTCGTCGGCGGGTCGTAGAGGCCGACGCGCAGCTCGTAGCGTCCTGGGGGCAGATCGCCGGGCAGCGCCAAACCGTAGCGCGTGGTGATGTACTCGCCGCGCGCCCAACCGTTTGTCGGTAACTGGCCCTCGCCTGGCTCCAGGTCACGCTGCGCCCGCAGTGTCCCGTCAGGCCCGATCAGGTGGGTGAATATTTTGTAGCGGCCCTGCGGGCGCGTGTTGGTATACCAGTTGAGCGCGAGGGGGATCTCCTGGCCTGCCTTGTAGTTGGGCGCGGGCAATATCGCGCCGATTAGTTGGATGCTATCGTTGAATGCCACGTCAAGTGGGGTGGAAATTTCGGGCGGCTCGAAGGAGCGCGGACGGTCCTTCACCGTGAGCGTACCCATCGGTAGAATGTCGCCGCTCCGAAACAGACCTTGCTTCCACGGCACCGTCATGGCGCCGTGGCTTACATGAAGATAGAGCGGGTACTTGCCGGGCGCTGCATCGGGCGCGATTGTCAGGTAGTGAATATCACGTACCACCTCGCGCGCGCGCCATTGGCTCGGGGGGTAGCTTTGCATTATGCCGCCATCGTCCACGAGTAGCGCGTCGGAGGTCAGGAACGCGTGTATGGTCTCGTCATCACTGCCCACTTGCTGCCAGACCAACTCAACCGGGATCGAGGCGCCTGGTTCCCACGGGTTGTTTGGGATCCCGTATCCCAGAAACTGTAGTGGTCCAAAGCGCGCCTGGAGCGGCGTCTCGATATGCGGTTGCTGGTCGCTGGGCGGGGTTGGACCTACCTCCACCACCACCACCGTTACCTCCTTCGGGTCGTTAGGGTTCACGATCCGCTCCCCCTCCGCGCGCAGCGCGGCCCCATCCGCAGGCCGGTAGAAGCTCACGTGTGCCTCATATTTGCCGGGCGGCATTCCCTGTGGAAGTTGTAGCCGGACGGGCCATCTCTGCACACCCGGCAGGATGGCGAGCGAGAGCTGGTTGCCGAAGGGCTGCTCATCGGCCACGGCCCACCGGCGGCGCGCTGGCGAGGTATCATGGAGGCCGACAACCAGGCGGACCGATGGGTCCAGCGCCACGCTGCCTTCGAGCCACAGCGCCAGATCAACGACGCTGCCGCCGTCCACCGGGTCATCGGG
>JACDAB010000112.1 GCA_013695665.1 Geodermatophilaceae bacterium
ACAGTCCGCACGACGACCTGGGCGAACTCCGTGGCCGGCGACAGGGCGTCGGTCACCCGGGCGGCGGCGGCACAAGCCCTGACGTCGCAGGGCACCACCACCAGGACCAGATCGGCGGCAGCCGCCAGAGCCGAGGATCCCGCCCCAAGCTGACGGGGCAGGTCGGCCACTACAACGTCCCCTGCTCGTCGGCCGGTCCGGCTCACCGCCAGCAGGGCCTCCGCCCCCGGATCACAGGGCCGGCCCCGCTGATGGGCCAGGATCGACACGCCGCACGCCGTCGGCAGCGCTCGGTGCAAAGCGCCGGCGGACAACCGACCTGACACCTCGGACAGCTCCGGCCACCGCAGTCCGGGCTCGCCCTCCGCCCCGAAGAGCAGATCGAGCCCGCCACCGAGCGGGTCGGCGTCCACAGCGAGGGCAGAGCGGCCGAGTCTGGCCGCGGTGACCGCCAGCGCTGCCGCCAGGACGCTCGCCCCGGCGCCACCGCTGCCCGCGACCACGCCGATCAACAGTCCAGGGGTACCTGCGGATTCCGCAGCTGCGCCCAGCAGGGAGACGACGACGCCCTCCGCGTCGGGCAGCGTCAACACGTGGGCGGCGCCGACGTCGACGGCGAATGACCAGGTGTCCGGTTGCGGACGGTGCCGGCACAGCAGCATCAGCCCGTCCCGTCGTGGCAACCCGGCCGCGACCGCGGCGGCGAGCAGGTCGGCACCGAGCAGGACCAGGGGCGCCAGCCGCCAGCGGGCGCGGATCCGCGCGACGTCACGGCTGACGTCGGCCTCGCAACCCGCCGCAGCGACCAACCGCAGGATGTCGTCAAGCAGCAGGTCGTCGGCAGTCACCACCAGCATCCGCTCCATGCCCGGCGAGCCAACCCGGTCACGGCGCGACGGACAACTGCCGGATCACCCCTGTGGACAGTTGCACCGCGCTGTGGACACGCCACGGCGTACACCCCGGTCGACGCGATCCCCGACCTATCCTCGACCGGTGACCCGCGCCGCGGCGTTCTTCGACCTGGACAAGACGGTGATCGCCAGATCCAGCGCCCTGGCCTTCGGCCGTCCCTTCTTCCAGGGTGGCCTGATCAACCGGCGGGCAGTGCTCCGCGGGACGTTCGCCCAACTCGTCTTCATGTTCTCCGGTGCCGACGAGGACCAGGTCGAACGGATGCGGGCGCACATCACCGCCATGTGCACAGGCTGGGCCGTGGCGCAGGTCCGCGACATCGTCGAGGAGGCGCTGCACGAGATCGTCGATCCGCTGATCTACGCGGAGGCGGCCGAGCTCATCGAGGCCCACCGGGCCGAGGGCCGCGACGTCGTGATCGTGTCCACGAGCGGCGAGGAGGTGGTTGCACCCATCGGTGCCATGGTCGGCGCCGACTACGTGGTCGCCACGAGGATGGTGATCGCCGAGGGTCGCTACACCGGCGAGATCGAATACTACAACTACGGCGAGGCCAAGGCCCAGTCCCTCCGCGACCTCGCCGCACGCCGCGGCTACGACCTCGCCGACTGCCATGCCTACAGCGATTCCAGCACCGACCTGCCGATGCTCGAAGCGGTCGGCCATCCCACCGCCGTCAACCCGGACAAGACCCTGCGGCGGGTCGCCCTCGAGCGCGGCTGGCCGGTGCTGAGCTTCACCAAACCCATGGCCCTGCGCGGTCGGCTCCGGGCGCTCCCTCGGCCCCCCCGGCCGCTGTTGGCGGGCGCGACCGTCGGTGTCGGAGCGGCGGTCGCCGGGCTGGCCTGGTACTCCCGGCGCCGCTCACAGGACAGTGGGTGATGCGGCTGAGGCCGCTCTGCGTCACGATCCGGCCGCAGAACTTGCCGAGACCGGGCAGAAAGGCCGCCGCCCCCCTTCCCCACAGCCGCGATCCGGCGTAAAACTGGGGGCACACCCCAGGGTGTGTACGGCCACCGGTGTACCCACGCGCGACCAGCCGCGGGAGGCACGTCGGGGCGGGCACCAGTGCCCGCGCCCGTCGAGAAGGTGCACGCTTGGTAGCCCGGTCGGTCGTACCGCGACGGCGTCTCGGCAACGAGGCGCCGTCCGCGCGTCACCCAAGGTTGCCCGTCGCCTCGTGCACTGCACGCACCGTTGGCTCGTTCCCGAGCCGACGCTCACTCGCTCGCACCTCGCCGGATCGCCTCGCACACCGCCAATCCCTCCTGGGCGCCGAGGCCCACAGCGGCGCAGCAGTGCCGCACCCACGCCGCTACCCCGCCCGCATCGCCGGAGCGGTAGCCCGCCAGCGCGTCGTCGTACTCCCGGCCGAGCTCGACGTGACCGACCTCCGGAACACTCACCGACTTCGGGTCCAGTCCGCGCCCGACCAGGGTCAACCGGTACGCCGCCCGCGCCACCACGCCGTCCGCGCTGCCGAACGGCGCGATCGCCAGAAGTTCACCGTGTACGACGGCCGCCAGAACCACCGCGGGGACATCACTCACCGCGGTGAGCAGGCCGGCCAGGGCTGCCAGCCGGGCGCCTACCGCCGGGTCGCCGGTGGGACGGCCAAGCCGGTTCGCAGAGGTCAGATCGGCGGCGGCGAGGACGTGCAGCCGGGCCAGGACCTGCAGCGGCGCCCGGTTCCACGTGTCCACGAAGCCACCGAGCGCTGCGGACACCCGCAACGCCCCGGCCAGGACCACGTCTTCGACCCCACCGGCTCGGACCGCCTCCAGCTGGTAGGCCGAACCCGACAGGGCGGCCGATGCCCGGGCGCCGCGGAGCGCCGACTCGGCGCTGACCGGCGCACTCTGCCGTCGCAACACCCTGTGCGCCAGCAATCGGTCGATGTCCGTGCGTGCGTGAGCCGCGGCAGCGGCGACGCCGGGCAGGCCGAGCAGCGGCTGCAGCGGATCGGTTGCGGTCACCTGGGCACGCTATCCATCGCGCACAGCGCCGGTACGGCGTGTCGAGGCCGCCGGGACAAGGTGGGGAATCAATCCCGACACACGCAGGGCCGTTCGGCGCAGCGCCGTTCCCGCTGGCCGTGCCCGCCCGGCTGGACAGCGCCGCAGGCACCGACAGCCAATACGGTGGACGGCACGCAGACCAGCAGACGGAGGTACGAATGAGCGACGGCCCGGCCCTGTCCAACCTCAGCACCGAGACCCGGCACTTCGACCCGCCGGCCGAGCTGGCCGAGAACGCCAACGTCACGGCGGCGGCCTACGACGAGGCGAAGGCCGACCGGCTGGTGTTCTGGGAGACCCAGGCCCGCCGGCTGGAGTGGACCACGGAGTGGGACGAGCCGCTGCAGTGGGAGCCGCCGTTCGCGAAGTGGTTCGTCGGGGGGGAACTCAACGCCAGCGTCAACTGCGTCGACCGGCACGTGGAGGCCGGCAACGGCGACCGGGTCGCGATCCACTGGGAGGGCGAGCCGGGCGACACTCGAACCGTCACCTACGCCGACCTGCACCGGGAGGTCTGCAAGGCAGCCAATGCGCTGACCGAACTCGGCGTCTCGCAGGGCGACCGGGTGATGATCTACCTGCCGATGATTCCCGAGGCGGTGGTGGCGATGCTCGCCTGCGCCCGCCTCGGCGCCCCGCACTCGGTGGTCTTCGGCGGCTTCTCCTCCGACGCCCTGCGCAACCGGATCGACGACACCGGGGCGAAGGTCATGATCACTGCGGACGGCGGTTACCGCCGCGGCAAGGCCTCAGCGCTCAAGCCCGCCGTGGACGAGTCGATCGAGGGCACCGACGTGGACAAGGTCCTGGTCGTACGGCGTACCGGCGAGGAGGTCCCGTGGACGGAGGGACGCGACCTGTGGTGGCATGACCTCGTCGACGGGCAGCCCGAGACGCACGAGGCGCAGGCCTTCGACAGCGAGAACCCGCTTTTCATCCTCTACACCTCCGGTACGACGGCCAAGCCCAAGGGCATCCTGCACACCACGGGCGGCTACCTGACCCAGGCGGCCTACACCCACCACGCGGTCTTCGACCTCAAGCCGGAGACCGACATCTTCTGGTGTACGGCGGACATCGGCTGGGTCACCGGGCACAGCTACATCGTCTACGGGCCGTTGGCCAACGGTGCGACGCAGGTGATGTACGAAGGGACGCCTGACACGCCGCACAAGGGCCGGTTCTGGGAACTCGTGCAGAAGTACCGCGTGACGATCATGTACACGGCGCCCACCACGATCCGGACGTTCATGAAGTGGGGCGACGACATCCCCGACGGTTTCGACCTGTCCAGCCTCCGGTTGCTGGGATCGGTCGGCGAACCGATCAACCCCGAGGCGTGGATGTGGTACCGCGAGCACATCGGCCACGACAAGGCGCCCATCGTGGACACCTGGTGGCAGACCGAGACGGGCGCGATCATGGTCAGCCCGCTTCCCGGCGTCACCTCGACCAAGCCCGGTTCGGCGCAGGTGCCACTGCCGGGAATCTCCGTCGACGTCGTCGACGAGTCCGGCTCGCCCGTCGGCAACGGCGGGGGAGGATATCTGGTGATCAGCGAGCCGTGGCCGGCGATGCTGCGCGGCATCTGGGGGGACGACCAGCGCTACAAG
Organism: Geodermatophilaceae bacterium; assembly: GCA_013695665.1. Classification (GTDB taxonomy): domain Bacteria; phylum Actinomycetota; class Actinomycetes; order Mycobacteriales; family Geodermatophilaceae; genus JACCTY01. The sequence continues at coordinate 4,547 of JACDAB010000112.1, forward strand.
GACACCTACTGGTCGCGCTTCGCCGACATGTACTTCGCCGGGGACGGGGCGAAGAAGGACGACGACGGCGACCTGTGGCTGCTCGGGCGGGTGGATGACGTCATGAACATCTCCGGCCACCGGATCTCCACGACGGAGGTGGAGTCGGCCCTGGTCAGCCATCCGAAGGTAGCCGAGGCAGCAGTCGTGGGTGCCTCCGACCCGACGACCGGGCAGGCGATCGTCGCGTTCGTCATCCTGCGCGGCTCGGCCAGCGAGGCCGCCGAGGACGATCCCGACGCCGGCGAGGCGCTGATCCAGGAACTGCGCCAGCACGTCAGCAAGGAGATCGGCCCGATCGCCAAGCCCCGCCAGGTCATGCTCGTACCGGAGTTGCCGAAGACCCGCTCCGGCAAGATCATGCGGCGGCTGCTCAAGGACCTCGCCGAGAAGCGTGAGCTCGGTGACGTCACCACGCTGAACGACTCGACGGTCATGGATGCGATCGGGGACAAGGTGGCGGCCGGGTCCAGCGGGGAGGACTGACCGCCCTCGACGACGGTGTGCCGTGGCCGGGACGGCGACCGGTCAGGCGCCGTACCGTAACTGCGTGGCCGGTACGCCGGACGTCCTCAGCTCACCGCCAGCCTCGGCGCACCGGCGCAGGGCGGCCCTCGCGCTCTGCCTCGCCGGCGTGGCCACGGCGGTGAGTCTTGTCGTGGTCAGTAGCGACGGCGGCGCGGGGACCCAGGGCGCAGCACCGGCGAGTCTCACCTCCTCCGCCGCGGCCTCGAGCGGCCGTTCGCAGCCGACCAGTACGACGATCGATCCCGCGGATCGCATCACGGGGTCGCTGCCCGGCCCGGTCGGTCTCCCGATCGGCACCACCGCGATCGTCGCGGCACGATCGGTCGTCGACAGCTACTGCGACCGGATCAGCTCCTGGCGGCTCACCATCGACGGTGAGAATGGCGAATACCGGGACGCCGTGGTCCTGCTCCGACCGGCCGGTCCGGCGTACTCCGATGTGGCGCTACAGATCGAGCTGACCTGGGACACCGACCACTACGACTGGGCCGGGTCACGGCGTGCCCTGGAGTCCTGCCCGTGACCTGGGCGCCGTTGATAGCGTGCTGGCATGGGAGTCAATCTGGTCAAAGGCGGGAACATCTCGCTGACGAAGCAGGCCGGACAGGCGGGGCTGTCGGTCGTGGTCGTCGGCCTTGGCTGGGACCTCCGGAGTACGACGGGGCAGGACTTCGACCTGGACTCCAGCGCGATCGTGTGCGATGCCGCGGGGCGGGCGGTGGACGACCGGCATTTCGTCTTCTACGGCAACCTCGCGACGCCCGACGGATCGATCAGACACTCCGGTGACAACCTGACCGGCGAGGGCGAGGGCGACGACGAGCAGATCACCGTCGACCTGACCGCGTTGACGGCTCAGACCGAAAAAGTCGTGTTCCCGGTCTCCATCTACGACGCCGACGCCCGCAACCAGAATTTCGGCCAGGTCCGCGCGGCCTTCATCCGGGTGGTCAACGCGGCCGACGGCTCGGAACTCGCACGCTACGACCTCACCGAGGACGCCTCGGTCGAGACCGCGATGATCTTCGGCGAGCTGTACCGAAACGGCACCGAATGGAAGTTTCGCGCCACCGGCCAGGGCTACGCCTCCGGTCTGCGCGGCATTGCCCAGGACTACGGACTCAACGTCTGAGCCGTGCAGGGTGACGGTGACGGCTGGGTCACCTGCGCTCAGGGTCACCGGCACTGGGGCCGGTACGGCGCCGCCGGTCTGCTGATCCGCGCCGCGGACGCTGTAGTCCTGCAGCACCGCGCACCGTGGAGTCATCACGGCGACACCTGGGGGCTGCTCGGCGGAGCACGGGACAGCCACGAAACGGTGGGTACGGCAGCGCTGCGGGAGGCCGCCGAGGAAGCCGGAATCGGCCCGGATTCCGTGCGGTTGACCGGCGTACACACCGCCGACCACGGCCGGTGGAGCTACACCACTGTGCTGGCCGAGGCCGTTGGGCCGCTGCGGCCGGCCAGTGTCAACCCCGAGAGCGTCGAGGTCCGCTGGCAACCCGTCGACGCCGTCGACCGGCTGCCGCTGCACCCAGGCTTCGCGGCAACCTGGCCGATGCTGCGAGCCGCCTACCCACCGCCGCACCTCGTTGTCGACGCCGCGAACGTCGTGGGATCACGCCCGGATGGCTGGTGGCACAGGCGTCTTTCCGCTGCCCAAGCCCTCCACGATCAGCTGGCGGTTTTCGCCAGGGCAGGTCTAGGGCCGTGGTCCAGCCCGCTACGCGAAGGGGTCGAACGGCTGAGTTCCGGAATAGCACCGGAGTCCTGGCCGGTGGCCAACCGAATCGTTGGGCTGAGCTGGATATATCCCCGCGTCACGATGGTCGTCGAGGGGCAAGCTCGCCACATCGCCGCCGGCAGCACCGTGGAGGTAGTGCGCGCGGTCGGGTCGGGTGACGATGCGATCGTGGGCGTCGTACGGGCTCATCCGGACAGCCTCGTGGTCACCGCCGACCAGAAGCTGCGCCGGCGGGTCGGCGGGCTTGGCGCCGACGTGGTCGGGCCGCAGTGGCTCCGGGCGAGGCTGGACGTGTCATCTACTCAGCCGACAGAGCGTCCACGTCAATGAGCTCGCCGCAGCTCGCCGGGACGAGCCCTCCCAGCGTCACGATCTGGTGACGGTGCAACCTGCGCCTCCCGGCCCGCGTGTTTCTGGCACGACCTCGACCACGACGTCGTATCGGACGCTCCTCACGACCCGGGAAGGGGTCCTGCGATGAAGACCTGGCTCAAGTGCATCGCGATCACTGCAACCGTCGCCGCGATCGCCGTGGTGGCCCCGTCCACCGCGCAAGCGGCGCCGTACTGCGGCATCACCTGGGGTTCGCTCGACAAGGGTGCCGGCAGGTTGTCCGACGACCCGCTCACCAACGTCCGTGCCGGGCGGCACACCTGCTACGACCGGCTCGTCGTGGACTTCGACGGATCCCCCGCCGGCTACACCGTGCGCTACGTCTCCGCCGTGCCGGCGCAGGGCACGGGCAACCCCATCCCGCTACGGGGTGGTGCGTTCCTGGAGATCGCGCTGCAGGCCCCGGCATACGACCCGAACACAGGTACGCCGACGTACACCCCGGCGAACCCGAAGGAACTCGTCAACGTCAGCGGCTGGCGTACCTTCCGGCAGGCTGCGTCGGGCGGCAGTTTCGAGGGCTACACGACGATCGGTCTGGGCGTCCGCGGCCGGCTGCCGTTCCGTGTCTTCACCCTGGCCGGCCCGCGGGACGGGTCCCGGCTGGTGATCGACGTCGCCCACCAGTGGTGACCTGCTAGCTCAGATCGGG
>JACDAB010000113.1 GCA_013695665.1 Geodermatophilaceae bacterium
GCCTGGCCGAGCCAGGCGAGATCGGTCTCGTCCGCCGCGACGCCGAGCAGGATCCGGTCCAGACCGGTGGTCCAGGTGTTCTGCGGGACGTCCGGCAGTCCGAATGCCTGCCGCTGGATCAGCTTGACCCCCCAGCGGATACCGCTGGAGGTCACCCAGGTCCGCAGTTGTTCGAGGTCGTCGTCGCCGAAGCCGAACATCCGGCGCACCGGTCCATGTGCCGCCAGATCCAGAACCTGGCTAGCGGTGACCCGGCCATCGGCGAGATCGAGCAGGCCAGCGACCGTGTCCAGGAGCGGGTTGGTCCGTCGCAGGGACCGGTCCGCCAGCCGTACCCGCAGCCGGTGCCCGGGGTGACCCCCCGTGTCGCCCTGGCCGAAAGCGGCACGGATCAGCGGGGCGTACGCCTCGACGTCCGGACACATCACGAGTACGTCGCGCGGCTCGAGTGAGGGGTCCTGCTGGAACAGGTGCAAGAGCACCTCGCGCAGGACCTCGACCTGGCGCGGCGCACCGTGGCAGGCATGCACCTGCACGGTGCCGTCCGCGTTGGCGGCGCGCTCCGGGGGGCGGTCGGCGCTGAGGTCCGCTTGGATGTGTCGGAGCAGCGTGGTGGCCGGCCGTTCGGTGCCGTGGTGCAGGTTGTGGTCTAAGACCGGGGACAGTCGTTGCTGCATCTCCCTGGTGTCGCGCGCGAGGCTGGCCATGAGCGGGTGGTGGACGGCGAGCGCGCTCGTGTCGTCGCGCCGGCGCGGCGCGGCGGGACGCCTGCTCAGGGCGGCCCACACGGCCGGGCTCGGGTGCGCGATCCAGAGGTGTACGTCGCGGTGCAGGGAGAGCGCGTCCAGGACGGCCAGCTGCTCGGTGGTCAGGCGAGTGGGACCGAACAGGGAGAACCGGTGCGGCAACCCGCTGGATGCCGGCTCCGCGCGCAGCTGCTCGCAGGCGGCCCCGAGCCGCTCGGCCGGACTAGGCGTGGCCAGGTGAGAGCGCAGCCGGCGCCAGAGCTGCGCCTGCCAGCCGAGGTCGGGGGCCAGGAGACCGCCGGCCCCGTCGGTGTCACGGTCCGCGGCCCAGTCGACGAACAGCTGCGGTCGCTCCGCGCCGTACGCCCGCCAGAGGTCGGTGATGTGTGCCGCCGTCGCGTACCGCCGGGTGATGCGGTGCTCGCCGGTGAGGTGCGCTTTGAGTACGGCGCACCAGGGCTCGTCGAGGCTTGCGTCGATGACGTCGAGCAGCGTCCAGAGCTGGCGGGGGGTGGACCACGGGTCGTCGTCCGCGTCGATACCGCTCGCCGCTGCGATCGCCTCGTCGACGAGACGGGTCGGGCTGGGGAACCCGATGTTCGCGGCGACGCCATCGCTTTCCTCCGCGCCGAGGACTGTGGACAGCCGTTGCGTGAGCCAGCGCTCGATGCCCTTCGCAGGCACGGCGATGACCTCGGGGGTGAAGGGGTCGGCGAGCGGCACGGTGAGAATGTCGGCCAGAGCATGCGCCAGTTCGACGGCGCGCTCCGCCCGGTGAAGCGTCAGCATGTCGCTGTAGTACTTCTACCCTTGCGGACGGTCCGCCGCCGCGAGGTCTGTGTGGACGAAGTCATCTCCTTTGAACAGGATCGGCTGGCGCGTTTCGGCCGCGAGTGCATAGGCGAAGCAGTCACCGAAGTTCAATCCCGCGGCGCTCCCGCTGCCCCTGCCGAAGTCACGATAGGCCTGCCGGGCGACAGCGACCTGCTTCGACGTGACCGGGACGACGTCAATATTGGCGACCTCGATCAGCTTGTCGAAGCGTCGGGATGCCACCGGATCACGAGCTGAGTCCACCACGACAGCAGCCTCCAGCCAATTCGCGGCGGACATCTGTGGACGCTCCGCGCGGGCAAGCGCGGCAGCGTACGAGCCCGCGTCAGGCTCGGCGCGCAGGATGGCCACTATCGCCGACGAGTCAACGATCACGCCGGCAGTCCCTCGTCGTCGTACATGTCGTCGATGGTCATTGTCGACTGCGGCATGGCGGTGGAGATCTGCCGACCGATCTCGAGGATGCGCTGCGCGCGTTGCTCCGGTGTCTCCGCTATGGCGTGGAGCCGGGCGAGGCGTTCGCGGACCGCGGCGGTGACCGCGCTCGTGAGGGTCTCTCCGGTGAGGTCCGCCAGCTCGCGGCTCAGCCGCTGTGCCTCGTCGTTCTTGATGTTCAACGCCACTCCACCATGGTAGACACCCGTGTGACGCTTCCACCATGGATGTGCCGGGGCCCGGCGGCTTCGACCCTCGCGACGCAGGTGCTTCCGCGGAAGGGACGTGCGCCCCGGTGCGTCGCCCAGCGGTAGCATTCCCCATGCTACCAGAGTAGGATCACGCAGCATGAAGCTCAGCGTCAGTTTGTCGAAGGAGGACGTCGCCGTTCTCGACGAATACGCCCGCACCGCCGGCATCCGCTCTCGTTCAGCGGCCCTGCAGCACGCCATCCGTCTGCTCCGGCACGCCGATCTCGAGCAGGACTACGAGTCGGCGTGGGAGGAATGGGACGCCTCCGGCGCGCGGTCGGACTGGGAGGGCGTGACCGGCGACGGACTAATCGATGCGGCGCGGTGAGGTGCGACTGGTCGACCTCGACCCGGTTCGCGGCAGCGAGGCGAACAAGCGCCGACCCGCGGTCGTCGTGAGCAACGACCGGGCGAACGCGACCGCTGCCCGACTGCGGCGAGGCGTGGCCACCGTGGTACCCATCACCAGCAACGTGGCTCGGGTGCTCCCGTTTCAGGTGCTACTGCCGGCGGAACTGACCGGACTGCGGGTGGACGCCAAGGCGCAGGCCGAACAGGTTCGATCCGTCTCGGTGGACCGGCTGGGACCGGTCTTGGGGCTGCTGGCTGCCTCGCTGGTTGCCGCTGTGGACGACGCCTTACGCCTGCATTTGGATCTGTAGCGAGAGCGATTGGGACCGGTTGCCGACTGACGTGACCGTCGACTGGCAGGGCCTGGTGCGGCCTGGTCGCGACCGGCAGGCTGCGCATCCTGGTAGATCGCCAGCCCACCGGTGTGCACTAGCATCACGTGCATGCGCACCACGATCAGCCTGGACGACGACGTCCTACTCGCCGTCCAGGAGCGCGCTCGGCGGGAGAATCGCACGGCCGGGCAGGTCCTGTCTGACCTCGCTCGGCAGGCACTGACCGGCCACAACCGCCAAGCCGACGGCCGCG
>JACDAB010000179.1 GCA_013695665.1 Geodermatophilaceae bacterium
GATCTATGCCGGCCACCAGCGCGCCGAGACCGGCCACGATCTGGTCGGACCCGGCAGGTCACCGGGCTTGCTCAGCGTGCCGGCGCAGCCGGCGACCACCGGCAGCGCCAGGGCGCCAGCCAGGAAGGTCCGTCGCGACAACTCCGCCATCAGACCCCCTCAGTGGGGGGCCGAGGCTAGCGAGACTGCCACGTGCCCGCCACCTGCCACGCTTGGCTGGCTCGTGAGTCTGGACAATCTCAGCCGGCGATGTCGAAGGGGCGGTTCCCGCTCCGACGTCACCGGTGAGAGGCGCCCGACCGGGAGCCAGGACCGAGAGGATCACCACATGAAGTACCTGGTCGGAAGGGGGCCGGATCCGCAGCACCCAGCCGACATGACCCCAGCGCTAGGGACGTTGCGTGCTGTGGGCAGGCGTCCCCGGTGCGATGCCAGAATCCGACCCGGGCCGGGCTGCCGGGAGAACGAGGTGTTCCGGGCGGATCGGGACGCGCCGCAGGTCGACCCCGGACGCGGCCCGCACTGCGGCCACGATCGCGGGAGTCGAGGAGATGGTGGGCGGCTCGCCGACCCCCCGCAGCCCGTACGGCGCATGCGGGTCGGCCAGTTCGAGCACCTCCACCCGCATTGGCGGCATGTCCATGATCGTCGGGATGAGGTAGTCGGTGAACGAGGGGTTGCGGAGCTTGCCGTCGATCAGCTGCACCTCCTCCATGACCGCCAACCCGAGGCCCTGCGCGCTACCGCCGTGGATCTGGCCGAGTACGGCGTCAGGGTTCATCGCCCGGCCGACGTCTTGTACGGCGGCCAGCTCGACCACCCGGATCAGGCCGAGTTCCACGTCGACGTCCACCACCGCCCGGTGCGCGCAGAACGCCCACTGCACATGGGCGTCACCCCGGCCGGTGGCCTCGTCCACCGGCTGGGTGGGCCGGTGCCGCCACTCAACCGTCCGCTCCACCGGCCCCTCGAGCAGCAAGGAGGCGATGTCGCCGACCATACCGTCCACTGTGGACTCAACGGTCCCACCAACGAGCCGGTAGTCCCCCGGTCCGTAGCGTTCGGCCGCCCGCTCGAACAGCGCCACCCGCACGGACTCGCATGCCGCCCGTACGGCGCCGCCGGTGACGTAGGTCTGCCGGGACGCTGACGTTGACCCGCCGCTGCCCACCTGGGTGTCCGCAGCGGCGACCGTCACGCGTTCGACCCCGAGTTCGGATCTGGCGATCTGCGCCTGAACGGTGACCAGCCCCTGTCCCACTTCCACCGCCGCCGTGTGCACCAGCACCGACGGTTCGTCGCCGACCAGTTCGATCCGCACGCGGGCGGTGGAGAAGTCGTCGAACCCCTCAGAGAACCCGACGTTCTTGATGCCGATCGCATAGCCGACGCCCCGGCGTACACCTTCGCCGTGGGTGGTGTTCGAGACGCCACCGGGCATACCCCGCAAGTCCTCCGACAACGGCGGCGGCAGCGGCATCGCCTCCAGCCGGCGCATCAGTTCCGCGACCGGCGCCGGGCTGTCGATCACCTGACCGGTCGGCAGCACCGACCCTTCGGACATCGCGTTTCGGATCCGGATCTCCAGCGGCGAGACGCCGACCGCAGCGGCCAGCCGGTCCATCTGCGACTCATAGGCGAATGCCGCCTGCACCGCCCCGAACCCGCGCATCGCACCGCACGGCGGGTTGTTCGTGTACACGCCCCACGCGTCAACGGCCACGTTCGGGATGACGTACGGGCCGACCCCGAGCGTGGCGGCGTTGCCGACGACGGCCGGCGTACTCGAGGTGTAGGCCCCGCCGTCGAGCAGGATGTGTGCCCGCACATAGATCAGCCGGCCGTCGCGGTCGGCCCCGTGCTCGTAGCGCATCAGCGCAGGATGCCGGTGCACGTGCCCGAAGAAGGACTCCTCGCGGGAGTACACCATCTTGACCGGCCGGCCGGTCCGCAGGGCGAGCATGCACGCGTGCACCTGCATCGACAGGTCCTCCCGCGCACCGAACGCGCCCCCCACCCCGGCCAGCGTCAGCCGGATCTTCTCCTCGGGCAGCGCGAGCGCGCCGGCAAGTTGTCGCCGGTCGACGTGCAGCCACTGGGTGGCGACGTACAGGTCCACGCCCCCGTCGTCGTCGGGCACCGCCAGCCCGGACTCCGGACCGAGGAAGGCCTGGTCCTGCATCCCGACCTCGTAGTCACCGCGTACGACGACGTCCGCGGTGGCGGTGTCCGGCGCGCCGAAGCGCACCGGCTGGTGCCGCACGATGTTGCCCTCGGGATGGACGGGCGCCTTGTCCCGGCTCATCGCCGTACGCTGACCGGGCTGGTCGTGCACCGGCTTCCAGTACGGGTGCCCGACCGCCTCCCGGGGATCGGTCACCGGCTCGACAACCTCGTAGTCGACGACGATCAACGCCGCCGCTCGACGCGCGGTCTCGGGATGGTCGGCGGCCACGATCGCGACCGGCTCACCCTGGTAGCGGACCTCGCCGTAGGCGAGCACCGGCTGGTCGGCGATCTCCAGCCCGTAGACTCGCTCCCCCGGTACGTCGTCGTGGGTGAGCACGGCGGACACCCCGGCGAGCTTCAGCGCCGCACCGATGTCGATGGACCTGATACGGGCGCGGGGATGGGGGCTGCGCAGCGTGGTCCCCCAGAGCATGCCGTCCATGTAGAGGTCGGAGCTGTACGCGAACTGGCCGGTGACCTTGAACATCCCGTCCGGCCGGACCGGTGAGTCGCCGACGCCGCCGGCAGTCCGGTTCCGGACCTCGGTCGAGACGCTCACGTGGTCACCGCCAGCAGCCTGCTCCGGGCCGCGCGGGCGGCGGCACCGAGATCAGTCTCGTCGGCGGTGGCGAGTACGCCGTCGGCGACGACGGTGCGCCCCTCCACCAGCAGCGACCGCAGTGGTGCGGGCGGTCCCATCACGAGCGCAGTGACGGGATCCTCCGCCATGTCGAGATGCCCGAGCCCGGTGAGGTCCCAGAGCGCCACGTCTGCCCGCTTGCCTACTTCGAGGCTACCGATGTCACCCTCCCGGCCGAGGCAGCGGGCACCGCCCATGGTCGCCATCCGCAACACCTCCCGACCGGTCAGCGCCTGTACGCCGTCGCGCAGCCGGGCGACGAGCAGCGCGATCCGCAGCTCCGAGCCGAGCCCACCGTGCTCGTTCGAAGCAGGCCCGTCCACACCCAGACCCACCGGTACGCCGGCCGCCAGCAGGTCCTTCACCCGCGCGATGCCCGCGCCGAGACGCCCGTTCGAGGACGGGCAGTGCGCCACGCCGGTGCCGCTCGCGGCCAGCCGGCGTACGGCGTCGTCGTCGAGGTGGACCCCGTGCGCCACCCACACGTCTGGCCCCAGCCAGCCCAGTTCTTCGACGTACCTGGTCGGCGACGTCCCGAACTTGTCCCGGCAGAACGCCTCCTCGTCGAGGGTCTCGCAGAGGTGGGTGTGCAGGCGCACGCCACGGTCGCGAGCCAGCGCCGCCGCCTGCCGGAGCAGGTCGGCGGTCACGCTGAACGGCGAGCACGGCGCCACCGCGATCTGCGTCATGGAACCGGGAGACGGGTCGTGGTGTTCGTCGATCGCCTCGGCAGTGGCCTTGAGAATCGTGTCGATGTCCTCCACGACGTGATCGGGCGGCAGGCCGCCCTGGGACTCGCCGAGATTCATCGAGCCGCGGGCGGGGTGAAAGCGGACCCCGATGGAACGGGCCGCCTCGATCTCGGCCGCCAGGAGGTCGCCGCGTCCGGGCCTGGAAGACCCGCGGCGAGTCGTGCGAGCCGCTGGATAGACATAGTGGTGATCCATCGAGGTCGTGCAGCCAGACAGCGCCAGCCAGCCGAGCCCGGCGGCTGCGGCCGCGTGCACGGCCTCGGCATCGATCCGCGCCCACACCGGGTAGAGCTCCACCAGCCATTCGAAGAGCGTGTTGTCCGGTGCACACCCCCTGGTGAGCCACTGATAGAGATGGTGATGGGTGTTGACCAACCCGGGCGTGGCCAGGCAGCCGCGGCCGTTGACGACGTTCGCCCCGTCGTACGCCGGGGCGGGGCCGGCCCCGACGGCGACCAGCACGCCGTCCTCGACGACAACGTGGCCGTCGGCGTACTCGGTCCCGGCCGCGTCGACGGTGGCCACCGCGCAGCCCTCGATGACGGTCTGAGGTCGCTGTGCCTCCGCGGCGGGACGTGCGTCGGCACTCATCTGGACGAGCTCTGCCGGGTGGCGGCCAGCCGAACCGCGTCGAGGATCTTCTCGTAGCCGGTGCAGCGGCACAGGTTGCCGGCCAGCGCCTCCCTGATCGTCGCGTCGGTGGGGTCCGGGTCGCGGGCGAGCAGGTCGAAGGCCGTGATCAGCAGGCCCGGCGTGCAGAAGCCGCACTGCACCGCGCCTGAGTCCACGAACGTCTGCTGGATCGTGGCCAGCTGCTCGCCGTCGCCCAGCCCCTCGACGGTGACGATGTCCGCACCCTCGGCCTGGCCGGCGCCGACCAGGCAGGCGCAAACGACCTCGCCACCCATCAGCACGGTGCAGGATCCGCACTCGCCCTGCTCGCAGGCATTCTTCGAGCCCGGTAGGCCAAGCCGTTCGCGCAGCACGTAGAGCAGGCTCTCGCCCTCCCATACGTCGTCTGCGGCGCACGGCTCACCGTTGACTCTCATCGTCAGCCTGATGGTCACCGGGTCCGCTCCTGCCTGCCATGCTCGGCCCAGGTCCACTCGAGTGTGCGCCGGGCCAGCACCGACAGCGCGTGCCGCCGGTAGTCCGCCGTACCTCGCACATCGTCGATCGGGGAGGCGGCTGCCGCGACCAGTTCGCCGAATCGGCGTACGACGTCGTCGGGCAGGGGTTCGGGCGTCTCCCAACGCTCGGCGAGTTCGTCGGCCAGGAAGTCCTCGGCCTCGAGCGCGGCGCGGGGAGTGGGGGCTGCCGAGCCGATGCCGGTCCCCACCCGAGCCGCGTCCGGATGCAGCGCGAGGGAGAATGAGCAGACCGCGATAACCATGGCATTGCGGGTACCGACCTTGGCGTACTGCTGCGGGCCCCGTGCGACCGGGACGTGTACGGCGGCGATCAGCTCGTCCCGCCGCAGCGCGTTCACCTTCGGACCGAGAAAGAACTCGTGGATCGGGATGCGGCGGGTGCCCGCGGCCGAAACCGCCTCGACCTCGGCGTCGACGGCGAGCAGCGGGGGCAGCGCGTCCCCGGCCGGCGACGCGGACCCTAGATTCCCCCCGACGCTGCCCCGGTTGCGGATCTGCGGCGAACCGACCGTGCGGCTGGCGATCGCCAGTCCGGGGGCCTCGGCGGACAGTTCGGCGATGATCGTCGTGTAGGGGACCGCAGCACCGATCCTCACGTAGCCGTCGTACCGGCTGACTTCGTAGAGTCCGCGGACGTCGGTCAGGTCCAGCAGCGCCTCCGGGCGGCGGCGGTCGAAGTTGATGTCGACCATCACGTCGGTGCCGCCACACAGCGGGAGCGCGCCGGGATGTTCGGACTTGAGGTGGCAGGCCTCGGGCAGGGTCGTCGGCCGGAAGAACTCCACTCTCGAACCACCGCCTTGCCCGCTTGAGGACTGACCCGCGAGAGTAGCGCCGTCCCCACCTCCCTGCCTGCGCTCGGGGGTCAAGCCGTGGCGGGCGCATCGGCGCCTGCGCGCCCTGCCGCAACAGGTTGGCCGAGTCGCAGGCCACCTGGAGTTTCGGCCGGGGGCGCATCGTGTGCATGTCTCGGTGATCACCAGAGCGGAACTCATGGCGGGATCGGGAGCGAAGGCTGCGATCACCGAACTGATGTCCCCCTACCGGGAGAGTCCCGTGGATCGCGCCGTCGCCGAGCCGGCCGTCCGGGTCCGTCGCGAGGCGGGCATCCGGCTCCCCGATGCTCTGATCCCGGCCACTGCACGGGCACACCGACTGAGCCTTTTGCCAGGAATGAGCGCGACCTTGGGCTGGTCCTTGAGCTGCGACGGCGCCGCCTGCGCTGGGAACTACTCCGGCGGCCCGGTCTCGTGGTGGCGCCGGCCTTCGGTACGCCGTTCCTCCTTCAACCGCGCCTCGTACAGGTGTCGCCGCCCACCGGCCAACTCGTCACGGGCAGCCTGCTCACAACCCCGGAACGCCGACCAGTACGTCTCGTCGTACTCCTCCACGATCTGGAAGGTCCACCTGCCCTCGAGCACGTTGCGGCCGACTAGTTGCTCCTCCAGCGTTGTCGCGACCTCGTGGTGGCCGGCCTCCCGAAGTGCGTCCACCGCGTCGCCGAGTTCGAAGTCCGCCTTGCCGCTCAGCTGATGGAAGCCGTACAGGTGGCCGCGGGCCCGCTCGACGCTCTCCAGGGCGGCGGACAGCTTCCCCAGCGCATCGACTGTCGCATCGTCGACGTCACGTGGCTCGTCGTCGATGGTCATAGCCACGCCGGTCCGGGATCCGGCGCGTCGTCACGGATCACGGTCGCCTCGATCAGTCCGTAGGGGCGGTCCGCGGCGTGGAACACCTCGCCCGGGTTGTCCAGGCCGAAGGGCGCCAGGTCGACCACGAAGTGGTGCTTGTTCGGTGCGACGAGCCGGATCTCGGCGATCTCGGCCCGCTCTTCCAGGACGGCATGGCCCATCGCGTAGAGCGTCTGCTGCAGCGCGAGGCTGTGCGTCTCCGCGAAGGCCTGCAACAGCAGCCTGCGTACGCCGGCGTACACCGAGGCCCAGTCGACGTCGAGCCGGGCGTAGCGCCACTGCACGCTCAGCGCGGTGGCGAGTACCCGGTCGTGGGTCTCGGGCAATGTCGTGAAGGCATCCACGAGGAACCCGGCGAACTCCGAGCCGGTCGACTTCAGCACCACCAGATCGGCGATGCCGGACACGACCCAGGCGTCGGAACCCGACACCGTCACGGCGGCGGTTCTGACCTCCTGGCCACGGCGGACGAAGGAGTGGTCGTGCTCGCCGATCCGCTCCCAGGCGAACTCCTCGATCGCGATCCGGGCAGCGTCGACGGACTCGGTGCCACCGACGAAGTGCCGGGCAAGCAGCAGGGCAAACTCCTCGGGCTCCCCGACGCCGTGGGACTTGGCGAGGGCGTAGACGGTGTTCTTCTGCGTGTCGGTGGGCAACACCCGGCTCTGGTCGCCGCAGATGTGCGCCGCCGCGAAGTCCCCGCGCAGCGACGTGGACACGTTGAGGTCGCGGATCTCGTGCCGCGCGGTGTCGCGCACGATACGGACCAACCGGCACTCGGCCTTGCCGTACTGTGTCGGACCCAGAACGATCGCCACCGGCTCAACTCCCCCGATACGTCGAGTAGCCGAACGGGCTCAGCAGCAGCGGCACGTGGTGGTGCCCCTCGTCAAGCACCAGGAAGCTGACGGCAACCTCGGGGAAGAAGGTGTCGACATCCTGACGGGCGTAGTACTGCCCGGTGCCGAAGATCAGGCGGAACACCCCCGGGATCAGCGGCTCGGCTCCGAACCGGGTGACCCTGCCGTCGGCGTCGGTGACCGTGTCGGCGATGACCTGCCAGCTGTCCCGGCCGGAGCGCTCCAACCGCACGGCGACCCCCGCGGCGGCGCCGCCGAGCGAGGTGTCCAGGACGTGGCTGCTCACGGTGCTCATGAGTGCGACTCGCTCCCCAACTCATCGAGCAGCCTCTCCACCCGCAACTGCGCGATCTTCGCCAGTTCCGAGGCCACGACCCGCTGCTCGGTCTCAGCGTCGTTGCCGAGCCGGGCACGCAGGTCGGCGAGCATCTGCTCCGCGTCCAGCCCGGTGGCGCACACCAGGTAGAGGTGCCCGAACCGCTGCTCGTAGTCGCGGTTTCCCTGTGCCACGGCCGCCAGCGTCGACTCGTCCCGTCGTACGCCGGACTGCTCGTCCTGCGACCACTGCGATCCAGTCCCTGGCCGCTGCCCGATCCTCGGGTGCCCGTCCAGCGCCACCTGCACGTCCACGGCGCGCAGCGCGGCAGATGCCTGCTCGGCTGCCACTCGGATTTCGCTGCGGTCTGCGTACGGGCGACCGCCTTCCACGACGGCGGCCCAGCCGGTGGCGCCGTTGCACGCCACGAGCCGCGCAGTCGCTGTGCCGGGTGGGAGACGGTTGAACGCCGCCACACCCGGATCGTCGGCGGTCACGGCGGCCACTCTAGATCGCCACGATCGCGACGACCGAAGGCCGCTGCGACTTATCGCAATTGGAGTGTCCATGCGAAGACGCATCCTAGGCTTGACCGACCCTGCTGAACGGAGACGCCCGGTGGCCCTGCCCAGTCTGACCCGACGAGGCTTTCTCGGTCTCGCAGCCGCCGGCGTCGCTGGCAGCGTGGCCGCCTGCGGCACCGACGAGCCGGCCACCGCCCCGTCGGGCAACCCGGCCGACTTCGAGCCCGTGACCTTGCGCAACTGCGTCTACTCCCAGAACCACGCCTCCGCGCCGCTGCTGTGGCAGCAGTTCGCGCCCGAGGGCATCACAATTGAGACGGCCATCGTCACTAGCTCCGCCGAGATCCAGCAGGCGCTCGAGGGCGGCAGCCTGGACTTCGGTCTGATCGGGTCCTACAGCACGATCCTCGCGCGGCTCGAGGGCGAGTTCAATTCCAAGATCATCGGGATGTGCGCCCGCCAGGGGATCGGCCTGATCGGCCGGACCGACGTGGTCAACGGCATCGAGGACCTGGCCGGGCGGCGGATCGCCGTACCGCCCCCCGGCGTCCAGGTGCTGATCCTGCAGGCACTTCTCGAGGACGCCGGGCTGGCCCTGGACGGTGACGTGGAGGGCATTCCGCTGGGCTACGCCGATCATCCAGGGGCGTTGGAACGCGGTGACGTCGATGCGTACGTCGGCACGGAGCCGCTGTGCACGCAGAGTGTCGTCGCGGGCATCGGCCAGCGGCTCGACGCCGTCTTCGACACCCCGGTCGGTGACTTCAACACTGCGATGTGGGCTTCGCCGGCGATGTTGGAGCGCCCGGAGCTGTGCCGGGCGGCCGCACTGATGCAGAAGCAGGCGGCGGAACTCCTCACGCCCCAGGGCGAGAACGATCCGGCTGCGTGGGAGGACCTGCTCGTGACCCAGTTCGGCTACGAGCAGGCGCTCTACGAGGAGGTGTTGTCCAATATCGGCGCCGAGTGGCGCTTCGACAGCACCCGGGAGGCACAATTCGCGGGGGCCGGTGAGTTGATGGCCCGGCTCGGCATCGTGGACTCCGAACCGGACTACGAGACGTTCTTCGCCCGCGAGTATTGGGACATCTGAGTCCGATGTCCATGCCACTGCTGACCGACCTGGCGAGGCTCACCCAGGCCGAACGAGGCGATCTGCCGACCTCCCCAGCCCGGAGCCAGGGCCGACGCCGGTGGCGCCGGGCGCTCGGAGTGGTCGTCCCGCTGCTCCTGCTCGGAGCGTGGGCGATGGTCAGCGGCCTGGGATGGATCTCACCGGGTCTTTTGCCCGCCCCCTGGACGGTCACCGATGCCGGGCGGGACTTCTTCTTCGGCGAACGGCGTACGACGCTAGCCGGCGTCGTCGCCTTCGACGGCGCCGGCTGGGGGCATGTCGGGGCCAGCATCTTCCGCTGCCTGGTGTCCTTCGCCCTCGCGGTGGTGGTCGGCATCAGCGTCGGGCTGGCACTGGGCCTGTCCCGCTGGGTAGCCGACTTGTTCGACCCGGTGATCAATGCCCTCCGTGCGGTACCGCTCTATGCGTGGTTGCCCATCTCGCTGATCTGGTTCGGGATCGGCGAGGGTGCTGCCCGCGCGTTGATCTTCATCGGGGCACTGTGGCCGGTGCTCATCGCCACGGCCGACAGCGTCTCGCGGGTGCCACGCGGCTACATCGAGACCGCCCGGATGCTGGGCACGCCGCGACACCGGCTGTGGCGACGGGTGTACGTACCCAGCGCCCTCCCGGAGATCGTGACCGGGCTGCGGCTGAGCCTCACCCTCGCCTGGATGTGCGTCATCGTGGGCGAGCTGACTGGAACGTCGACGGGTGTCGGCGCGATGATGAACGCTGCCCGCGAGACGGGGCGGATCGACGAGATCGTCGTGGGCATGTTCGTCTTCGCCGTCGTGGGTTACCTCGCGGACCTGGTGCTCAGAGGACTGACCCGGCGCTGGGTCAGCTGGGCCGACACGTGAGCACGCTGCGCGCCGTGCAGATCAGCAAGTCCTTCGGCGCGGTCGCCGTGCTGGACCGGATCGACCTGACCGTGCAGCCGGGCGAGACCTACGCGCTGCTCGGACCGAGCGGTTGCGGCAAATCCACGCTGCTGCGGGTGATGGCAGGCTTCGAGCCCGCCGACGAGGGCCGGGTGGAGCTCGCCGGGCGGGTGGTGACCCGGCCGTCGCCGGAGCGCGGGATGGTGGCACAGGCCGGCACGCTGTTCCCCTGGCTGCCGTTGCGGGACAACCTGGCCTTCGGGCCCCGCGAGGCGGGACGCTCCGATGTCGACGAGGTGGTCGCGGAGTTGCTCCAGGCCACCGGCCTGGCGGACTTCGCCGACGCGCTGCCTCGCCAGCTGTCCGGCGGGATGCAGCAGCGGGCAGCCATCGCGCAGGTGCTGGCCAACGGCCCGCCGGTCCTGTTGCTCGACGAGCCGTTCGGCGCGCTGGACGCGCAGACCCGGTTGCGGATGCACGAGTGGCTGCGCTCGGTACTCGCCGCCCGCGAGACGACCACACTGTTGGTCACCCACGACGTCGACGAGGCGCTGCTGCTCGCCGACCGGTTGGGTCTGCTCAGCGCCCGCCCGGCCCGCGTGGTGGAGGAGATCCCGGTCCCGTTCGGCGGCGCCCGTGGCCGCCACACCCTGTCCGACCCGGCGTTCGTGCGGATGAAGGCGCAGATCCTGGACCGGGTTCTCGTCGCCTGACCGCGGCCTCAGGGCGCGAGCATCTCCGCGGTGACGCTGGACTCCGTGTCCGGTATCCCCAGGTCCTCGGCACGCTTGTCGGCCAGGGCGAGCAGCCGCCGGATCCGGCCTGCCACAGCATCCTTAGTCATCGGCGGGTCGGCCAGAGTGCCAAGTTCCTCCAGTGAGGCCTGCCCGTGCTCCAACCGCAGCCGACCCGCCTGCAGCAGGTGCTCGGGCGCGTCCGCTGCCAAGATGTCCATCGCCCGGTGCACGCGAGCCGATGCGGCAACGGCCGCCCGGGCGGAGCGGCGCAGGTTCGCGTCGTCGAAGTTCGCCAGCCGATTCGCCGTTGCGCGGACCTCCCGGCGCATCCGGCGCTCCTCCCAGGCCATCACCGACTGGTGCGCACCGAGCCTGGTGAGCAGCGCACCGATGGAGTCCCCGTCGCGGACGACGACGCGGTCGATGCCCCGCACCTCGCGTGCCTTCGCTGCGATGCTCAGCCGCCGGGCGGCTCCGACGAGGGCGACGGCCGCCTCGTGCCCGGGCGCGGTCACCTCCAACGAGGACGAGCGACCGGGTTCGGTCAGCGAGCCGTGGGCGAGGAAGGCCCCCCGCCAGGCCGCAGCTGAGCAGCAACTGCCGCCCGACACGACCTGCCGGGGCAGGCCGCGGACGGGGCGCCCGCGCAGGTCGAGCAGACCCGTCTGACGTGCCAGCCCCTCACCGTCCTTGGCCACCCGGATCAGGTAACGGCTGCCCTTGCGGAGGTTTCCGCTGGCCACCACGTGGACCTCGCTGACGTGGCCGAAGACCTCGGTGATCTCCCGCCGCAGGCGGCGGGCCACCGAACCGGTGTCCAGCTCAGCCTCGATCACCACCCGGCCGGCGACAATGTGCAAACCCCCGGAGAAGCGCAGCATCGCCGAGATCTCGGCCTTGCGGCAGCAGGACTTCGTCACGGACAACCGGCTGAGCTCGTCCTTGACCGCCGACGTCATCGCCATCTGTGCAACTCCCCCTCTGAGCACTACCTGTCCGCGCCAATCACCGGAGCAAGCGCCGCCGCCAAGCGCGCCGGATCGTGCCTGGCCGAGCCGTCGGCAGCAGCCACGGGCGCCAACACCAGCCGGGCCCCCCGCGCATGCACCGTATCTGTCAGGCCGCGCCGGTCAACTACCGCTTCCTCGTCGGCCACGACCGTGTGGATCTGCAGCTCGGGTGCGTGCCGGTAGAGGGCGTCCAGCAACTCCTGCGGGGCGAAGCCTTCAGTTTCCCCCGGTTGCGGCGCAAGATTCAGCGTCACGACGATCCGCGCCTCGGTCCGCACCATCGCGTCGAGCAGCTCGGGCACCATGACGTGCGGAAGCACGGAGGTGAACCACGACCCCGGCCCCAGTACGACGGCGTCGGCGGCGCGGATGGCAGCGACTGCCTCCGGGCAGGCCGGTGGCCGATCGGGCACGAGGGCAACCGAGAGCACCCGGCCGGGCGTGGTCGCGACGGCCACCTGGCCCCGGATCCGGCGCACCTCGGCGGGGTGATCGGGGTCGATGCCACTGACCATCGCGGCGATCTCGAGCGGAACGGGGGACATCGGCAGCACGTGACCCTCAGCGCCGACGATGCGGCCCACCGTTGCCAGCGCTTCGACCGAGTCGCCGCCGAGCATCTCCATGAGACCGGTGATGATCAGATTCCCTACCGGGTGTCCCGCCAGAGCACCGCTGCCGCCGAACCGGTGCTGCAGCAGCGCGGCCAGCCGCTCGCAACCGTCGCCGGTACCCGACAGGGTAGCCAGCGCCATCCGCAGGTCCCCCGGTGGCAGCACCCCGAGCTCGCGGCGCAGCCGGCCGCTGGAGCCGCCGTCGTCGGCAACGGTGACCACGGCGGTGAGCTGCCGCGTCAGCCGGCGCAACGCAGCCAGCGACGTCGACAGGCCGTGACCCCCGCCGAGCGCGACGACCTTCGGATCGCTCACCGGACTACACCGACTGCACCGCGGCGCGCACCGACTGCACCGCGGCGCGCGCCGATTGCGGGGGGATCCACGTAAGCGCGTTCCGGGAAGGGTGGCGAACCCCGCATTCGGCGACCGGTCACTCGCGGCCCAGATCCCGGTGGAAGACCGTCGTCTGCACCCCGTCCGCGGACAGTCGCTTTGACAGCTGCTCGGCCATGACGACCGACCGGTGCTTGCCCCCGGTGCACCCCAGGGCCAGCGTCAGGTAGCGCTTGCCCTCGCGCTGGTAACCCGTTCCGACCATTCGCAACAGTTCGTGGTAGCGGTCGAGGAACTCCCCCGCGCCATCCTGGCTGAGCACGTAGTCACGAACGTCGGCCTCCTGGCCGGTGTGCTCACGCAGCTCCGGGATCCAGTGCGGATTCGGCAGGAACCGCACGTCCATGACCATGTCCGAGTCCATCGGCAGGCCGTACTTGAAGCCGAATGACATGACCGTCGCCTTGAGCGCCGGGACGTCGTCGGCGCCGAACGCGGCCTCGATCTTCTGCCGCAGCTGGTGCACGTTCAACTCGCTGGTGTCCAGGAGCAGGTCCGCCTCGCCGTACAGGTCGCCCAGCAGTCGTCGCTCGGCGCGGATGCCGTCGATCAGCCGCCCGGTGCCCTGCAGGGGGTGCTCCCGGCGTACCGCCTCGAAACGGCGGATCAGCACCCGCTCGGTCGCCTCGAGGAAGAGCACCTTCGGCCGGTAGCCGTTGCGGTCCAGGTCGACCAGGATCGACCGGAGATCGGAGGAGAAGGCCCGACTGCGTACATCGACCACGACGGCAACCTTGGTCACCGCCCCCTGCGACCGGCTGCCTAGATCCACCATCGTTGCGATCAACTCCGGCGGCAGGTTGTCGACGACGTAGAAGCCGAGGTCCTCCAGGCACTTCGCGGCGGTGCTGCGACCGGCGCCGGACATTCCGGAGACGATGACGACATCGAGTCCCGGCTGCTCCGGTGAACTGACTGGGGTGTCTTCGCTCATGCCTCCGCCTCGACAATTTCTCCGGTGACCGGATTGACCGCCGGACTGTTCACTGCCTCGTTGCGGTGCAGTGCGGCGACGATGGATTCCGCCGTGCGCCGACCGATTCCCGGCACGGCCTGAACGTCGTCGATGGTCGCCGCCTGCAACCGCTTCAGGGAGCCGAAGCTGGTCAGCAGGGCCTTGCGGCGGGTGTCCCCCAGGCCCGGTACGCCGTCGAGCAGCGACTCGGTCATCGACTTGGAACGGCGCTGGCGATGGTAGGTGATGGCGAAGCGGTGCGCCTCGTCCCGCACCCGCTGGAGCAGGTACAGCCCCTCTGAGCTGCGCGGCAGGATCACCGGATGGTTCTGGCCGGGCAGCCAGACCTCCTCCAGCCGCTTGGCCAGGCCGACCAGGCTGACGTCGTCGATCCCCAGCTCGTCCAGCGCGCGGGACGCGGCCGCCACCTGCGGGGCCCCCCCGTCGACCACGAGCAGGTTCGGTGGATAGGCGAACTTCCGCGGCCGGCCCACCTCGGCGTCGGGCTCCTGCTCCCGCAGCTGCTCCTCGAGGTAGCGGGCGAAGCGCCGGCGTACGACCTCGTGGATCGAGGCGGTGTCGTCGGTCTGGCCGTCCGGACCGCCGACGATGGAGAACCGGCGGTACTCCGACCGCCGGGGCAAGCCGTCCTCGAAGACGACCATGCTCGCCACTACATTCGTGCCCTGAACGTGTGACACGTCGATGCATTCGATGCGCAGCGGAGCGTCGGGCAGCTCCAGCGCCTCCTGGATCTCCGCGAGCGCCAGGGAGCGTGCGGTGAGGTCGCTGGCCCGCTTGAGCCGGTGCTGGGTGAATCCCTCTTTCGCGTTGCGTTCCACGGTCTCCATGAGCGCCCGCTTGTCCCCGCGCTGCGGCACCCGCAGGGACACCCGTGATCCGCGCAGCACGCCGAGCCACTCGACCAGCGCGTCGGTGTCCGGTGGCTGCTCCGGGACCAGCACCTCGCGGGGGACGTCCTCACCGGCGCCGTACACCTGCAGCAGGAACTGCTCGACGAGTTCCGGCGTACCCACGTCCTCCACCTTGTCCACCACCCAGCCGCGCTGACCGCGGACCCGGCCGCCGCGGACGTGGAAGACCTGAACCGCCGCCTCCAGCTCGTCCTGGGCAAACGCGATCACGTCGGCGTCGGTCCCGTCTCCGAGCACGACAGCCTGCTTCTCCATCGCACGTCGCAATGCGCCGACGTCGTCGCGTAGCCGGGCGGCCCGCTCGAACTCCTCGTCCGACGCGGCGGCCCGCATCTCCGCCTCGAGCTTGCGGACCATCTGGTCGGTGCGACCGGACATGAAGTCGACGAAGTCGTCGACGATGTCGCGGTGCTCCTCCGCGGAGACCCGCCCGACACACGGTGCCGAGCACTTGCCGATGTAGCCGAGCAGGCACGGCCGGCCGACCTGGGCTGCCCGCTTGAAGACACCGCTGGAGCAGGTTCGCGCCGGGAAGACGCGCAGCAGCAGGTCGAGGGTCTCCCGGATCGCCCAGGCGTGCGCATACGGGCCGAAGTAGCGCACGCCCTTCTTCTTCGGCCCGCGCATGACCTGCAGCCGCGGATACTCCTCGAACAACGTCACGGCCAGGCTGGGATAGCTCTTGTCGTCGCGGTAGCGGACGTTGAACCGCGGGTCATACTCCTTGATCCAGCTGTACTCCAGCTGCAGCGCCTCGACCTCGGTGCTGACCACCGTCCAGTCCACCGACGCCGCTGACGTCACCATCTGCCGGGTCCGCGGGTGCAGCGCCCCGATGTCCTGGAAGTACGAGGACAGCCGGCTGCGCAGAGCCTTCGCCTTGCCGACGTAGATCACCCGCTGCCGGTCGTCACGGAACCGGTAGACGCCCGGCCGGTCGGGAATCGTCCCCGCGGCGGGACGGTACGTCGACGGATCGGCCACCGCCCGAGCCTACGGCGGACTGCCGACGTGTCTGCGCCGGCGGGTTCATGACCCTGGTGCCTCTGACAGCGCTGAACCGCACGGGAACTGCGGAACTGGTCGTGACCAGTTCCGCGCGGGTGACGCCGACGTCAAGCTGGACGGTGATCACGGACGGATGATGTGACGGAGAGAAGCAGATGTGCGCCGCTCAGGCGGTGGCCTTCTTCTTCGGTGACGCCTTCTTGGTCGGCTTCGCCGCCGATCGTCCGGCACCAGATGCCTTGCCGCTGCCGGCGACCGCGTGCAGCCCCTGACCACCCCGCGCGAGTACCGGCCGGAGGAAGCTGCCGGTGTGGCTGTCGGGGACGGTTGCGATGAACTCCGGCGTCCCCTCGGCCACCACGGTGCCGCCGCCGTGCCCACCCTCGGGACCCATGTCGATGATCCAGTCGGCCGTCTTGATGACGTCGAGATTGTGTTCGATGACGATGACGGTGTTGCCGCCGTCGACGAGCCGGCCCAGTACGCCGAGCAGCTTGCTGATGTCTTCGAAGTGCAGGCCGGTGGTGGGCTCGTCGAGGACGTAGACGGTGCGCCCGGTGGAGCGCTTCTGCAGCTCGGCGGACAGCTTCACCCGCTGCGCCTCACCACCGGACAGCGTCGGCGCCGGCTGGCCGAGCCTGACGTAACCCAACCCCACCTCGACGAGTGTGTTCAAGTGCCGGGCGATGCCGGGGATCGCCTGGAAGAACTCCGCGCCCTCCTCGATCGGCATGTCGAGCACCTCGGAGATCGTGCGGCCCTTGAAGTGGACCTCCAGCGTCTCCCGGTTGTAGCGGGCTCCCTTGCACACCTCACAGGGCACGTAGACGTCGGGCAGGAAGTTCATCTCGATCTTGATCGTGCCGTCGCCGCGGCATGACTCGCAGCGCCCGCCCTTGACGTTGAAGGAGAATCGGCCGGGCTGGTAACCGCGGACCTTCGCCTCCGTGGTCTCGGCGAACAGCCGCCGGATGTGGTCGAAGACACCGGTGTACGTCGCTGGATTGGATCTCGGCGTCCGGCCGATCGGTGACTGGTCCACGCCGACCACCTTGTCCAGCTGATCCAGGCCGCTGACCCTGCGGTGGCGGCCGGGGACCTGCCGGGCACCGTTGATGACGTTGGCGAGCACGTTGTAGAGGATGTCGTTGACCAACGTCGACTTGCCCGACCCGGACACCCCGGTGACCGCGACCATGCAGCCCAGCGGGAAGGACACGTCCACGTCGCGCAGGTTGTGCTCCCTGGCACCGTGGACCTTCAGCTCCCGTCCGGACACCGGCCGGCGCCGCTTCGCCGGTACGGCGATCGTCCGCCGGCCGGTCAGGTACGCGCCGGTGATCGAGCCGGCGCTGGCCAGCAGGTCCTCCACCGGGCCGCTGACGACAACCTGCCCGCCGTGCTCGCCGGCCCCGGGGCCGATGTCGACCACCCAGTCGGCCACCCGGATCGTGTCCTCGTCGTGCTCGACCACGATCAGCGTGTTGCCCAGGTCCCGCAACCGGACCAGCGTGTCGATCAACCGCCGATTGTCCCGTTGGTGCAACCCGATGGACGGCTCGTCGAGCACGTAGAGCACCCCGACCAGCCCAGACCCGATCTGGGTGGCCAGCCGGATCCGCTGGGCCTCACCGCCGGCCAGCGTGGCGGCCGGGCGGCTCAGCGACAGGTAGTCCAGCCCGACGTCGACCAGGAACCCGAGGCGGGCGTTGACCTCCTTGAGCACCGGAGCGGCGATCATCGCCTCGCGATCACTGAGCTGCACCTCGGCGAGGAACTCCAGGCACTGCCCGATCGCCATCGCGGTGACGTCGGAGATCGACCGGTCACCGACCCGGACCGCGAGGACCTCGGGCTTGAGCCGGGCCCCACCGCAGGCCGGGCACGGCACATCTCGCATGTAGCCCTCGTACTTGTCCCGCATGAACTCGCTGTCGGTGTCGTCCCGCCGCCGCTCCAGGAATGGCACGACGCCCTCGAACGTCGCGTGGTAGGACCGCTCGCGGCCGTAGCGGTTGCGGTAACGCACGTGCACCTGCCGGTCCTGGCCGTGCAGCACGGTCTCCTGCACGATCTGCGGCAGCTTCTCCCACGGCGTCTTCAGGTCGAAGCCGAGTGAGTCGGCGAGCCCCGACAGCAGCCGGGTGAAGTACTCCGTGGTCTGACCGAAGGACCACGGCGCGATGGCCCCGTCCGCGAGGCTGCGCTCCGGGTCAGGGATGACGAGCTCCGGGTCGACCTCCTTCCGGGTGCCTAAGCCGACACACTCGGGGCAGGCGCCGTACGGCGAGTTGAACGAGAACGATCGCGGCTCCATCGCCTCGAAGGACAGGTCGTCGTACAGGCAGGCGAGGTGCTCGGAGAAGGTCCGCTCACGGTTCGGATCGTTCTCGTCGCGGTCGACGAACTCCAGGACGACCAGTCCGCCGCCCAGCGCCAGCGCGGTCTCGACCGAGTCGGTCAACCGGCGCTTGTTGCCCGGCCGGACGGTCAGGCGGTCGACGACCACTTCGATCGTGTGCTTCTCCTGCTTCTTCAGCTTCGGCACCTCGATCAGGGGGTACACGACGCCGTCGACCCGGGCTCGCGAGAACCCCTGTGTCTGCAGGTCCGCGAACAGGTCGACGTACTCGCCCTTGCGCCCGCGGATGACCGGCGCCAGCACCTGGAACCGGACGCCCTCCTCCATCTCCAGCACCCGGTCGACGATCTGCTGGGGGGTCTGGCGCGAGATCGGGCGGCCACAGACCGGGCAGTGCGGCCGCCCGGCCCGCGCATAGAGCAGCCGCAGGTAGTCATAGACCTCGGTGATCGTCCCGACCGTCGACCGGGGGTTGCGGCTGGTCGACTTCTGATCGATCGAGACCGCTGGCGACAGCCCCTCGATGAAGTCGACGTCCGGCTTGTCCATCTGCCCGAGGAACTGCCGGGCGTACGCCGACAGGGACTCGACGTAGCGCCGCTGCCCCTCGGCGAAGATGGTGTCGAAGGCCAGGCTCGACTTCCCGGACCCGGACAGCCCGGTGAAGACGATCAGGCTGTTGCGCGGCAGATCGAGGTCGACGTTGCGCAGGTTGTGCTCGCGCGCTCCGCGCACGACGAGACGATCCATGCTGGTGGCTGCTCCCTGATCCCGAACATCATTTGGCACTGCCGCTGGCCACCCTACGACCGACTGCCGACAGAACTGGGTGGGCTCGAGTTTATCGAACGGGCGTTCGATCAGCCACCATCCCCTGCCCGACCGCGCGCCCGGCTGCGGGCACGACTCCGCCCGGCCCCCAGGAACAGGAAGCCGGGCGGAATGGCAGGTCGGTGGCCCCTAGGCGGCTTCGGCCAGCTGGCCGCGAATCGCGCCAGCCGGGTAGGCCGGGTTGTGCACGTTGACGTAGTACTCCTCCGGGTCCTGCTTGAGCTCCCGGGCCAGCACGGTGTCGACGGAAACACACCCGGCGATGTAGCTCGCCGGGCTCGTGGCGATCAGGGGCGTGAAGTCGATCACGACGTCGCCGGCCACCCCGGCGGGAGCCTCATGGATGTGTGCGCCGGTGGGCGCATCGATGCCGAAGTAACGGATGTTGACGCACACCTGGCTCTGCAGCGGCTTGGACTGCACGACCGCCCGCCCGAAGCCGTTGTTGTCACCGGGACCCGGAACCTCCGCGGCGCCGGTCAAGACGGTCCTGACCACACCGGGTGCGGCGGCACTTGCAGTAGTGGTGGCGCCGAGTACGGCCACCGATGCGAGCACGAGTGCCACCTGAAGCGTTCTCTTGCGCATTGCATACTCCCTCTGCTCTGAATGGATGTGACCTGCCTACTCGACTAGACAAACGCGCGCAGCCGAACCGGGACCAAAGATGGTCGGATTTCGAGTCTGCTCGCCGTACGGCAGAGTCGCAGCATGACCGCTCCACGAACCGGCCGCGAGGTCCACCTGACCTCGCGCCCCGATGGCATGCCGACCCCGCAGGATTTCGCCCTGGTGCAGCGGGCACTGCCGGCTCTGGATGACGGGCAGGTCCTGGTCCGGAACCTCGTCATGAGCGTCGACCCCTACATGCGGGGCCGGATGAACGACGTCCCCTCCTACGTCCCACCGTTCCAGCTCGATCAGGTACTGGACGGAGGCGCCGTCGGCGAGGTCGTCGAGTCCCGCTCGGACTCGCTGAGCACGGGCGACGTCGTCCTGCACGGTTTCGGGTGGCGCGACTACGCCGTGGGCGCCGCGTCCGGTTTCCGCCGGGTCGACGCCGCGGCCGCGCCGCTGTCGGCGTACCTCGGCGTCCTGGGCATGCCGGGGCTGACCGCGTACGCCGGCCTGCTCGAGGTGGCGGTGATGAAGGAGTGCGACGTCGTCTTCGTTTCCGGGGCGGCCGGAGCGGTGGGCAGCATGGTCGGGCAGATCGCGAGGCTGAAGGGGGCCGCGCGGGTCATCGGCAGCGCCGGAACCGCCGCGAAGGTCGACCACGTACTGGGCCTCGGCTTCGATGCCGCCTTCGACTACAAGCAGGGGTCGGTACGCCGACAGCTGCGCGCCGCCGCCCCCGACGGGATCGACGTGTACTTCGACAACGTCGGCGGGGACCATTTGGAGGCCGCGATCGGTTCGCTGCGGCTGCACGGCCGGGTCGCACTGTGCGGAGCGATCTCAGCGTACAACGAGACCCATGCCCCACCCGGGCCACGCAACCTTGCACTGGCGATCGGCAAGCGGCTGACCCTGCGCGGCTTTATCGTCAACGACCACAATCACCTGCGCAGGACGTTCCTCGAGGAGGTCGGCGGCTGGCTCCGCGACGGCCGGCTGCGGTGGGAGGAGACCACCGTGCACGGTCTGGAGAACGCGCCGTCGGCGTTCATCGGACTGCTGCACGGGGAGAACACCGGCAAGATGGTCGTCGATCTCTCTGGAGGTAGCGCGTGAGTGAGTACACCGGTGACGTCAGCGTGGGCGGTGCACCCGACACCCGGACGCTGCCCGATCTGCAGATCGCCAAGCTGGCCGTGGGCGAGATGAACAACAACGCCTACCTGCTCACCTGCTCGCGGACCGGCGACGCGCTGCTCGTCGACGCCGCCAACGAGGCAGGCCGGTTGATGGAGATGGTCGGTTCAACATCGCTGACTACGGTCGTGACGACGCACCAGCACGGTGACCACTGGCAGGCGCTGGCCGAGGTGATCGCGCAGACCGGAGCACGCACCGTCGCGCATCCCCTCGACGCCGGGCCGCTCCCGGTGACCGTGGACGATGCGGTCGAGGGTGGCGACACGGTCGCGGTCGGGGAGGTGTCCCTGGAGGTGATCCACCTCCGCGGGCACACGCCGGGCTCCATCGCGTTGCTGCACCGTTCCGCGGACGGTTCCACCCACCTGTTCACCGGCGACTCGCTGTTCCCCGGTGGGCCGGGGAAGACGTGGTCGCCGGAGGACTTCACCTCGCTGGTGGACGACCTCGAATCGCGGATCTTCGGCGTACTGCCGGATGACACCTGGGTCTATCCCGGGCACGGTGCGGACACGACGCTCGGCGCGGAACGTCCCTCCGTGCCCGAGTGGCGTGCCCGAGGCTGGTGAGCAACGCCCGCGTCTAGCTGCACATCGGGCCGCCCAAGACAGGCTCGTCGTAGGGCGGGGGTGTGGGATCAGGTAACCGAGCGGCTGCGGCGGCAGCCCGGACCGTCGCTGTTCTCCCACGACCAGCATCACGCTCTGCCGGGGGCGCTCCTGCCGTTGCTACGGGCCGCCGACCGGCCGCGCCGGCCCGCTCATGCCTGCTTCCTCCCGCGACTGGATGCAGCAGGAGGCAGAGGACTCGATCCGCGCCATCCAGGAAGCCGGTCACCCGGTTACGGCGATCTGGCGGATCTGCATCCACGTACGCAGATCCCCATATCACCGCTCGGGGCCGGCGAGCGCCGCTGTGAGGGCATCCAGCGTCACCGGCAACATCTCATCGACCGAGACCGACTCCACGCCCGACTCGCCTCGGCCGAAGCTGTCTGCGTGTGACGCCGTCCGCTACTGCGCGAGTTTCGGCGGGTAGGGCTGGCTGTCCGGTTCGGTAACGAGACCGGCAGCGTGGTCCTCCGGGGCCGGTACGCCGGAGGCCGCATCCGCCGCTGCATCGGACTCGGAACTGGCAACGGGCGTAGCGGGGTTGGCGGACGTGGGCAGGTATTTCGCCCACCAGCGCAGGACGTGCTCAAAGCGGGCGACGCGGTGCAACGGGAGGCCGGAGCGGCTCAACTCGTGACCCTCGCCGGGGAACAGCAGGAACTCGCTGTCGATGCCGCGCAGCTTCAGCGACACGAAGAGCCGCTGGCCCTGCTCGATCGGGCAGCGCCAGTCCTGCTCGGAGTGGATGACCATGGTCGGAGTCGTGATCCGGTGCGCGAAGGCGAGCGGGCTCTGCGCAGCCACCTGATCCGGGTCCGTTCCGCAGTACTCCTCGGAGAAGAACCACCCGATGTCGCTGGACCCGACGAAGCTGACCGGCTCGTTCATCGCGCGTTCGCTGATCGCTGCCACGAAGCGGTCGGTGTGCCCGACCAGCCAGGTCGTCATGAAGCCGCCGTAGGAGCCGCCCATGACGGCCACCCGGTCCTCGTCAAGGTCCGGCTCGGTGAGGGCGGCATCCAGGAACGCCAGGATGTCGGCGCTGTCCCGGTTGCCCATGTCGTGGCGGATGATCCGGCCGTGGGCGGCGCCGTACCCCGCCGCGCCGCGCGGATTGCACATGACCACCGCATAGCCCGCCGAGGCGTAGACCTGAGCCTCGTCGAACATGGTCCAGCCGTACTGCGCGTAGGGGCCCCCGTGGATGGTCAGGATGACCGGATGCGGGCCGTCGCCCTCGGGGCGGACGATCCAGCCGTGGACGGGATACCCGTCATCGGCGGCGGTCTCGAATTCGACCACCTCGTGCAGCCTGCCGGTCCCGGTGATCTGCGCGCCGAAGGACGTCAGGGTGCGCTCCTCGCCGCCACTGAGCAGCACGAGTTCGCCGCTGGAGCCCGGCCCCGCCACGGTGGCAACGATCAAATCCCCGGCGGCGTCATGACCGCGAACCTGACGCGGTCCGGTCAGCAGCGTCTCGGGCGCACCGCCCTCCCAGGGGTAGCGCACCAGCTCAACCGCCCCGCGGGCGAGCCGCCCGACCAGCAGGCCACGGTCGGTGACGGTGATCCGCGGCGTCCCGTCGGACAGGTCATCGGCCTCGGCGTCGGAGTGCCTCGTCGGCTCCGCCGACCCGTCGGCGGGCACCGACCACAGCCCCGCATGGTTGGCAACGAAGTCACGCCCGTTGGCCCCAAGGTCACCTGATCCGGTGAACCAGATCGTCGACCCGTCCGGGCTGAAGGCCGGCGTACCGACTGCGGTCCGGGATCGGGTCAGGACGGTGGGCTCCGAGCCGTCGCGGTTGCACACGAACACGTCCTCGACGAGATCGAAGTCGCGCCCGTCGTGTCGGGCCGAGACGAACGCGAGCCGGGAGCCGTCCGGGCTCCAGGCGACATCGGTGTGGTTGTACTCCCCCTCGGTGACCTGCACCGGCTCGGAGTCCTCATCGACGGCGTTGATCACGAACAGATGCGGCCGGCGGTCGTTGGTGAAACCCAGGTTGTCCATCCGGTACTTCAGCGACGTGATCAGCCGCGGCGGTTCCTTGTCCGGGCCGACCTTCTCCTCGGTGCCGTAGCGCCCCTGCTCGGGCACGCGGGCGACAAAGGCGATCGCGGTGGAATCCGGGCTCCAGACCGGAGCGCCGGCGCCCAGCGGCTGATCGGTCAGGCAGCGTGGGTCCCCACCGTCCATCGCCATGACACACAGCTGCGGCTTGCCACCGTCCGCGGCCCGGAGGAACGCCAGCCAGACCCCGTCGGGGGAGATGCGAGGTTCGCTGTCCTTGGTCCCGTGGGTCAGCTTGCGCGGAGGCGTCCGGCCATCGGTGGGCACCCGCCACAGCTGCGAGCGGTACTCGTTCTCCTCGAGATCCGCCCTCGTCACCGCAACGACGGCGACGCTGCCGTCAGGGCTGAGGGTGGGCACGCCGGGTGTACGGAACTGTGCGAGATCAGCAGGCAACATACCTGAACGCTAGCTCATACTCGTTAGCACGCCTAACGAGATGCCCGCTTTCACGCTAGGGTCCCGGGCATGAAGGCGACCTCGTGACCCGAACCCTGTACACCGGCGGCCAGCTCTTCGACGGCACCGGCGCCGCACCGGCATCAGCCGATGTCGTCGTCGAGGACGGCCGGTTCGTGGAGATCGGTAGCGGCCTGGACGGTGACGAGCAGGTCGACTGCACCGGGAAGTCGCTGCTGCCGGGCCTGTTCGACTGCCATGTCCACGTCATGTTCAGCGGAATCGACGTGCTGCGCATGATGCAGACGCCCTTCAGCTACCCCTTCTTCGAGGCGATCCACAATCTGCGCAGCACCCTGGATCAAGGCATCACGATGGTCCGCGACGCCGGCGGCGCGGATCTGGGCGTGCAGCAGGCGATCAACAACGGGCTCATCACCGGGCCACGGATGCAGATCTCGCTCGGCATGCTCAGCCAGACCGGCGGGCACGGCGATGACTGGATGCCGTGCGGCGCCTCGATTCCGCTGCTGGTGGAGCATCCGGGTCGACCCAGCACCGTCGTCGACGGCCCGGATGAGATGCGGCGCAAGGTCCGCGAGCTGATCCGCAACGGAGCCGACGTCATCAAGGTGGCCACCAGCGGCGGCGTGCTCTCGCCGCGCAGCGACCCACGGCGTGGGCACTTCCGCGACGAGGAGATCGCCGTACTGGTCGAGGAGGCGACAGCGGCCGGGCGCTTCGTGATGGCCCACGCCCAGGCCACCGACGGCATCAAGGTGGCTATCCGCAACGGCGTGCGGTCCATCGAGCACGGCATCTTTCTCGACGACGAGGCGATCGAGATGATGCTCGCGGCCGGCACCTGGCTGGTGCCGACGCTCGCCGCGCCGCGGGCGGTGCTGGCGCTGGCAGATCTGGGCGCGGGTCTGCCGCAGCACATGATCGACAAGGCCAGGATGGTGGTGGACGTCCACACCGAGTCGGTACGCCGGGCGATCGCGGCCGGGGTGGCCGTGGCGATGGGCACCGATAGCGGGGTGGGGTCGCACGGGGACAACCTGCGCGAACTCACCCTCATGACCGATTGCGGAATGACCCCGGCGGGGGCGCTGCACGCCACGTCGCTGTCGGCGGCCCGGCTGCTCGGGGTCGACGACGACCTCGGGTCGATCGAGGTGGGCAAGCGCGCGGACCTCGTCCTCGTCGACGGGGACGCGCTGGAGGTCGACACGCTCGGCGCCCGCATCCACAGCGTCTACTCCGACGGCAAACTCGTCGCAGAGCCGGGCCGTGCCGCAACCGGTTAGCCGGCGTACCCCCACCCCAGGCGACAGGTCAGGCCTCGGGCCCCAGCGGAGCCCCTGACGGGCCGAAGCCCGCAGGAGCCGCTTCCTTGAGCTCGACGAAGATCGAGTGCGTGTCCGTGTCGCCGGTGTTCTCACCGGAGTGTTCCTGGGCGCCGACCCACCGGGCCTGCCCGGCCGGCAGTTCCACGTCCACGTGCCGGCCGCCCGCCAGGATCCGCCGACGGAAGGAGCTGAGTGTGTACATGAGGGTGTCCGGATGGGAATGCCAGTGGGTGGCCTCACCCGGCTTGTCTGCGTACTCGAGCACCCGAACCCGGTCGTTCTCGAAGATGACCGTGTAGTGGTCGGGGTCCGTTGCCACCGGATCCAATGTCATGCGCACAATCCTCTCGGGTTCCTGTTATCTGGGTACCATGATGGGATGTCGGTACCGTATGAGTCAACAGGCCGATATCAACAGAAGTCGCGGACCCGCGAGGCGCTCGTCACCGCAACTCGCGAGTTGCTCGCGCAGGGCGGCGAGCCGACGGTAGAAGACGTGGCCGTCGCCACGGGCATCTCCAGGACCACTGCCTACCGGTACTTCCCGAATCAGCGCGCGCTGCTGCTCGGTGCGCATCCGCAGACCCTGGAGCCCTCATTGCTGCCCGCGGACGCGCCGAGTGACCCGCGCGCCCGGTTGAACCTCGTCATGGACACGTTCATCCGCACTACGGTCGAGTGGGAACCTCAGTTGCGGGCCTCGTTGCGCCTGTCGCTGGAACCCGGCGCAGAGCAGCCGCTGCTGCGCGGAGGACGAGCCATCGGCTGGATCGAGGACGCCCTGGCGCCGCTGCGCGAGACCCATCCCTACGTGGACGTGCGCATGCTCGCCGTCGCGATCCGGTCCGCCACCGGAGTCGAGTCACTTGTGTGGCTCACCGACATCGCCGGGCTGCCCCGGGCCGAGGCGACACGGCTCATGCGCTGGTCCGCGCAGGCCCTGCTCGGGACGGCCCTCGCCGACGGCGGCACTTTCCCGCCAAAGTAACCGGGTCCGACTAGCGCGTCGCGGCGTCCATTCCGCGGAGCTCCTTCTTGAGTTCATTGATCTCGTCCCGCAGCCGTGCGGCGAGTTCGAACTGCAGTTCCCTGGCGGCGCCCAGCATCTGCTCCGACAGCTGCTGAATGAGGTCGGCGAGTTCGGCCCGGGGCATCGCGGCCACGTCGAGCGCCGACGCACCGGCCTTGGTCATCCGCGACGACAGTCCCGGCACCGGCGATTTCCCGCGAGACTGCTGCCGGCCGGAGCCGCCGAGCACCCGCTGAGCTGCGCGGTCGGCGTCCGCGGCGTCGGTGTAGATGTCGTCGAGGATGTCGTTGATCTGCTTACGCAACGGTTGCGGATCGACCCCGGTGGCAACGTTATGGGCAACCTGTTTGGCCCGCCGCCGGTTCGTCTCATCGATCGCCTTGGCCATCGACGGGGTGATCTTGTCGGCGTACATGTGCACCTGGCCCGAGACGTTGCGGGCCGCCCGCCCGATCGTCTGGATGAGGGACGTCCCCGAGCGCAGGAAGCCCTCCTTGTCGGCGTCAAGGATGGAGACCAGCGAGACCTCCGGCAGGTCCAGGCCCTCCCGGAGCAGGTTGATCCCGACCAGGACGTCGAACTCGCCCTTGCGCAGCTCCCGCAACAGCTCGACGCGACGCAAGGTGTCGACCTCCGAATGCAGGTAGCGCACCCGGATTCCCAGCTCGAGCAGGTAGTCGGTGAGGTCTTCGGACATCTTCTTGGTCAGTGTCGTGACGAGCACCCGCTCGTCCCGC
This sequence comes from Geodermatophilaceae bacterium, assembly GCA_013695665.1. Taxonomy (GTDB): domain Bacteria; phylum Actinomycetota; class Actinomycetes; order Mycobacteriales; family Geodermatophilaceae; genus JACCTY01. Next base: position 27,030 of record JACDAB010000179.1, read on the forward strand.
TCGGCCCGGACCCGGATCTCGTGAACGAGGTCGTCGATCTGCCCCTTGGTCGGTTTCACCACGACCTCGGGGTCGACCAGCCCGGTCGGGCGGATCACCTGCTCGACGAACTCCCCCTTTGCCCGGCCCAGCTCGTAGGGCCCCGGCGTCGCGGACATGTAGACGGTGTCCCCGATCCGGTCCAGGAACTCCTCGAACTTCAGGGGCCGGTTGTCCACCGCGGACGGCAAGCGGAAGCCGTGTTCGACCAGGGTGCGCTTGCGGCTCATGTCGCCCTCGTACATGCCGCCGATCTGCGGCACCGTGACGTGGGACTCGTCGATGACCAGCAGGAAGTCCTCGGGGAAGTAGTCGACCAGACAGGCACCGGCAGACCCGGGCGCCCGGCCGTCGATATGCCGGGAGTAGTTCTCGATCCCCGAGCAGAAGCCGACCTGCCGCATCATCTCGATGTCGTACGTCGTACGCATCCGGAGACGTTGTGCCTCCAGGAGCTTGCCCTGGCGCTCGAGTTCGGCCAGCCGGTCGGCGAGTTCGGCCTCGATCGTGCCGATCGCGCGTTCCATCTTCTCCGGGCCGGCCACGTAGTGGGTGGCCGGGAAGATGAAGATCTCCTCCACCTCGCGGATCACCTCCCCGGTCAGCGGGTGCAGGTAGTACAGCCGCTCGACCTCGTCGCCGAACATCTCCACCCGGACGGCCAGTTCCTCGTACGCCGGGAAGATCTCGATGGTGTCACCACGCACCCGGAACGTTCCGCGGGTGAAGGACAGGTCATTGCGGGCGTACTGGATGTCGACGAGGCGTCGCAGCAGCCGGTCGCGATCCGCTTCCTGGCCGAGCGTGAGCCGCACGCTCCGGTTGACATACTCAGCCGGGGTCCCGAGGCCGTAGATGCAGGAAACCGTGGCGACCACCACGACATCCCGCCGGGTCAGCAGGCTCATGGTGGCCGAGTGCCGCAGCCGCTCCACCTCATCGTTGACCGAGGAGTCCTTCTCGATGTAGGTGTCGGTCTGCGGGACGTAGGCCTCTGGCTGGTAGTAGTCGTAGTAGGAGACGAAGTACTCCACCGCGTTGTTCGGCAGCAACTCCCGGAATTCGTTGGCCAGCTGTGCTGCCAGGGTCTTGTTCGGCGCGATGATCAGCGTCGGTCGCTGCAGCCGCTCCACCAGCCAGGCGGCAGTCGCGGACTTTCCCGTCCCGGTGGCGCCGAGCAGGACGACGTTCTTGTCCCCCGCCTCGATCCGGCCCTGCAGCTGGTCGATCGCGACCGGCTGATCACCGGAGGGTTTGAAGTCGCTGACCACTTCGAAGCGGCCGTTGGTGGGAATCAGCTCGGTGTTTGTGCGCACGGCACGACCATAGGACGGGGGTCCGACAATTTGTTCCGTCGGGCCACCAGCGGTCGGGACCGGCGATCGGTTCGGCTAGCGTTGTGGGGCCCGGCCAGCAGGATCCGGGGATGAGTCAGCTGGCGGAGGGACGTCCATGCAGGTCTGGCCCGGTACGGCGTACCCCCTGGGTGCCACCTTCGACGGAACCGGCACCAACTTCGCCCTGTTCACCGAGATCGGCGAGCGGGTGGACCTGTGCCTGTTCGACTCCGACGGCGTGGAATCCCGGGTGGAATTGCCGGAGATGGACGGCTTCGTCTGGCATGCCTACCTGCCAGGCGTGAACCCCGGCCAGCGGTACGGGTTCCGGGTCCACGGGCCGTACAAACCCGAGGATGGCGCGCGGTGCAACCCGGCCAAGCTACTGCTCGACCCCTACGCCAAGGCGATCCAGGGCGCCATCGACTGGGACGAGGCGTTGTTCGACTACCGCTTCGAGGACAGCAGCTTCAACGACGACGACTCGGCTCCGCACATGATGCGCTCGGTGGTCATCAATCCCTTCTTCGACTGGCACAGCGACCGTCATCCGCGTACGCCGTACCACGAGACGGTCATCTACGAAGCACACGTCAAGGGCTTCACCCAACTGCATCCGGACATTCCCGAGGAGCTGCGCGGCACGTACGGCGCGATCGCTCACCCCGCGGCGATCGCGTACCTCAGCCGGCTCGGGGTGACCGCGATCGAGCTGATGCCCGTGCACCAGTTCGTCCAGGACCACACCCTCGAGCAGAAGGGACTGTCGAACTACTGGGGCTACAACACGATCGGATTCTTCGCGCCGCACAACGCCTACAGCGGGGCCGGCCAGCGCGGTGGGCAGGTGGCGGAGTTCAAGGGGATGGTCCGGACGCTGCACGAGGCGGGTATCG
>JACDAB010000140.1 GCA_013695665.1 Geodermatophilaceae bacterium
GGCCCACTCTGAACGCCATGCTGGACGTCGCCCAGCAGTGCGGTGTCGATCACGTGGTGTTCTCCTCGGTGTCCGGTGCCGACACCAACCGGGTCGTGCCCCATCACCGGGTGGAAACCCACCTGCACACCTCAAGGCTGTCGTGGACGATCCTGCGGCCCGGGTTCTTTACCCAGAACCTCGCCGACGCCTACCGCACCGACATCGCCGGCGACGCCCGGATCTTCCTGCCGGCCGGGCGCGGTCGGGTGGCGTTCATCGATGTCCGTGACATCGGTGAGGTGAGCGCCGCGGTGTTCGCCGACCCGGTCCCCCACCGTGGGGCTGGATACACGCTGACGGGAGGCCAAGCCCTCGAGTTCGACGAGGTCGCCGGGATCCTGACCCGCGAGCTCGGCCGACCGATCCGGTACGAGGCGGCCACAGTCCTGGCCTACCTGCGCCATCTCAGAGGGCAAGGACTGCCCGTGCCCCTGATTCTGGTGCAGACAATCCTGCACACCGGGCTGCGCCGCGGGCAGGCCGAAACCGTCGATCCCACCCTCGCCCGTCTCCTCGGGCACGCGCCACGAACCCTGGCGGAGTACGTGCACGACCACAGCTCCATCTGGGCCTCGTAGTGACCCCGCGGGTGGACCCGCGCGTGATGCGCTCGCGCGCAGCGGTGATCGCCGCGACACTGGACCTCATTGCCGAGCGGGGCATCGCGGCCACGACGATCGAGGCCGTCGCGGACCGCTCCACAGTGGCCAGGACCACCATCTACCGCCAGTGGGACAGCCAGCCGGAACTGGTCCTGGACGCGATCGGCACCATGCTGCACACGCCGACTGACCCCGATACCGGGACCCTGCGAGGTGACCTGCTGGACCTGCTCGGCGGACTGGCTGACGCCCTCACGACGAGCGCCGCAGCGGCCTTGATGCCCGCTCTGATGGATGCGGCCGAGCGAGACCCTGCTTTTGCCGCCCTGCACGCTCGGGAAGCCACCGAGCGCCACGAGGTGGTGCGCGTTGCCATCGCCCGAGGGATCGACCGCGGTGAGCTGCCCCCCGGGACGGAGCCGGGTGAGGTCATCGACATGATCGCTGGCCCGGTGTTCTACCGGCGGCTCGTCTCGGCTGGCGCTGTCGACAGGGCCTTCGCTCAGCGAGTCGTCGACCGCATCCTGGCCGCGTACACACCCCACCGGACAATGCAGGACGGCCCCACCCACACTGGAGCCTGACCCGGCTTCCCGGACACCACACCACCACCGGCAAGCCGGCGCCACGACCCCCGAGGTGGCCTAAACGAAGCGTCCATCACATCGAGGACGGTTCATTTAAGACGCTGTTGTCGCGTGCCCGGATGCTGGCTTCGTGAAGATCGTGAGGAGTTCGTCGACGTCGTGCCCGGCCGAGGCCGGGTGTCGAAATGGGCGGTTGGGGTGCAGGGTGTAGTGGTTGCGCCGCCCGAGGCGGGTGCGGTGCAAGTAACCGGCGTCCTCGAGGTCTTGCAGGATGAGCAGGGTTGAGCGGGAAGTGATTCCGACACGTGCGGCGATCTCGTGGACGCGGGCGTCAGGAGCGCGGGCTACGGCGAGCAGGACATGAGCATGGTTGGTAAGAAAGGTCCAGTGTCGTTCGCCGCCCATGTGGTCGGTCTCCTCGCGAAGGTGCAGGCGGACAGGCCGCGGTGACTGCGCTCAGTTTCGCAGGGTCAGCGCGATCCGGTCGTGATTTGCGAGCGCTCCGTCCTGGACAAGCGCGATCCAGCCACCGCGGTGCAGGACGAGCTCGATGAGCTCGTCGACAGCGTCGTCGAGGACGTCGGGGGACTCGGCGTCCTGGGCGGCGATGAGCAGGTCGCCCGTCCGCGGAGAGGCGCGCGGAACAGCAGCGGGCGGTGCTCGTCCGCCAGGCGAGCTGGGCAGCCCGCCTGGCGACCTCGACCGCGACCGCGGCGTCAGTGATGACGGCGGCGACCGGGGCCACGGCCTCGGCGCTTGAGCGGCCCGAGTGGTGTGG
>JACDAB010000190.1 GCA_013695665.1 Geodermatophilaceae bacterium
GGCGGCCATCGCCGCAATGACGAAGGGGCGCAGCGCACTGGGCGCCGCCAGATCCAAGGCCGAGACACCCGCGCCATCGACGGCGGAGCGCAGGGCCGGGTCGGTCATGACAACGTCGAGCAGGCCGATCAGGCTCATGGGGTCCCTGAACAGTCGATGGCGGACAGCGCAAACACCCGGCTCGGAGGCGGATCGGGATGAGCCACGAGCTTACGCCCGGCTCCGCGCGACCCGTCCAATGCGGTACGACAGAATGCGCGACACCCGACGTTGAGGGGGCAGCGTGACAGGGGACTGGACATGACGTGGTTGCTGACCGGCGGCGCCGGGTACATCGGCGCTCATGTGGCGCGGCGCCTTCAACACGCCGGGCACGCTGTGGTGATCCTGGACGACCTGTCCACCGGCGTCGCCGCTCGGGTTGCTGGGCTGCCGATGGTCGAGGCGAGCATCGTGTACCAGCCGGACCGGTTGACACGCGCGCTGGTCGAGCAGGAGGTGGACGGCATCATCCACCTGGCTGCGAAGAAGGCCGCCCCCGAGTCGATGCAGCGGCCGCTGTACTACTACGAGCAGAACGTGCAGGGCTCGATCGCGCTGCTGCAGGCCGCGGTGCAGGCGGGGGTACGCCGGATCCTGTATTCCTCCAGCGCCGCGGTGTACGGCGCCACCGGGTCCGGCCGGATCGACGAGACCCATCCGACGGCGCCGACGAACCCCTACGGCGAGACCAAGCTGGCCGCCGAGTGGCTGGTCCGCCGCACCGCCGAGGCGCATGGGCTGGCGTGGGCGGCGCTGCGCTACTTCAACGTGGCCGGCGCGGCCGACGCCCTGCTGGCCGACCGCGGCGTGTTCAACCTGCTCCCGATCGTGCTGCGCTGCCTGGACCGGGGTGAGGCCGTACCGGTCTACGGCGGCGACTGGCCGACGCCGGACGGATCCTGCGTCCGGGACTACATCCACGTGCAGGACCTGGCCGAGGCCCACCTGGCCGCCGTGGACGCGCTGGACGCCGGCCGGCTGGGGGCGGGCGTGTTCAACGTCGGCCGGGGGCAGGGGGTCAGCGTGCTGGAGATGCTCGCCGCGGTCGAGCGAGCCACCGGCCGGCCCGTCGCCCGCGACATCGTCGATCGGCGACCCGGTGACCCGGCCAGCGTTGTGGCCGATGCCGCACGGATCGCCAGCGAGCTGGGATGGACGGCCGCCCGCGACCTGGACGACGTGGTGGGAAGCGCATGGCAGGCGTGGGGACCCGCGCGGCCGGCTGACCGGGGAGGTCACCCGGTGCCGCGAGCCGAGGACAGCTGCTCGTAGCGCTCGTAGAGCCGGTCGGCTTCCCCTAAGCGAGCCGCCGTGCGCGGGGTGTCCAAGAGCGCGGCGAGTTCCTCCTTGCGCTGTGCGCGTTCGGCCGAGGGCCGACCGACGTGCGTCTCGATGACCTCGCCCCGGCACTCGAGCCGGTTCATCTCCTCCACGATGGCGAAAGCGGCCGCCTCGTTCTCCGGGGTTGCGTCGTAGCGGAGAAAGGACCTGCCGAACCGCGCGTTCACCTCGTCGATGACCGCGCCGAAATCGGTGACGACCCGGTCGAAGAGGCCGATGACGAAGCCCTCCCGTGCCCGCCAGGTCGCGCGGTAGAAGTCGAGATACTCGATGACGGCGTCGTGCGGGGTCAAGGTGCCCCGGCGTACCAGGTAGGACAACACGGCGTCCCTCGGCCTGCGGATCAACACGACTGTCGGCAACCCGAGGCGCACCCCTCGCAGCACATGGCCTGCGCCGTGCAGGTGCCGCCCGACATGGAAGGACTGGCCGTTGGCCACGAGGAAGGCGGCCACGCTGAAGGTGTTCCCGGAACGCAGGTAGCCATCGATGACGATGGCCGTGTCCGAGCGGGCAAGGGTCGCGCGCTTGCTCGGGCGGACGTACATCGCTAGATCCCAGAGGTACGGCGTTCGTCCGAGCGGCCGCCGTAGGTGGTGACGAGTTCGGTCCAGCGATCGCGCTATGTCCACCGGCTCAGTCCTCGGCGCCCGGGAAATAGCCCTCCGGCAGCACGTCCCAGTATTGCGAGCTCAATGGCAACGAGCACAGCGCGGTCGCCGGCAACGTCCAGAGCTCCCCGCGCCCCTGTGCCCTGGTGTTCTCCAGCTTCAGTGCCGTCACCCCACCTGAGTATCCGATGTAGAAACCGTAGGACTGCAAAGCATCGGCGATGACCCGCGCGGCGGGCGCCAGGTCGACAGAGTCGAGATCGACGTCCGGCCTGATCCGGAAACGAAGGCCCTGCGCAGGGGCCTCGGCCGCCCTCGACTCACCGTCGCTCCCGATCATCGGGAAGACGAAGCGCCGGGACGTCTCCGGGCCCGAGGCCACCTTGAGGACGTGGTCGATGGCGCCGGCTGCGACTTCGTCGTACCTCACCATCATCGTCGCCCCGTTGTTCCCGCGATGACTGCCGGTGTTGCGTGGTTCACCGGTCCGCTCGGTCCTCGCGTGCAGGCCGTCGGAGTCGAGGTAGGTGATGGTGGCACCGGTGGCCGACCAGGAATCCGAGTCGGGGTCGAGCACCGCGCCGGTCAGCGCGGCGACGTATCCCTTCTCCACGTCGAAGACGGTCATCGCGGCATCCGAGGTCGGCGCGGAATCAGCGCCGACTGGGATACGCAGGCTGGTCACCTCCGGAGGTGGCGAGGGGATGGCCACATCCACGTCGTACGACGGGTCCTCGGGGCCGACCCAGTAGACCGGCTGCCCCCAGTCGTTGCTGGCGCCGGCCAGTCGCAGGCAGCCG
>JACDAB010000195.1 GCA_013695665.1 Geodermatophilaceae bacterium
ATGTACCGAGTTCGCTGCGGGTGCACCTCCTTGGGGGTGTTGTCGTGGAAGGACTGTCGAGGCCGAAGTTGGGAGTCGGAAGGCGCGCACTGTGGTCAAGGTTCTGGCGCTGGCGCGGTGCACGCCGGTCTCACCGACGATCCTGACCGAGGTGGTGTGGCCTCCCAGTGCGATCCGACGAAAAAACAACGCTAAGGGATTGGTCGTGGGGTGTGGAGGGGTCGGTAGCCGTGGTTGTCGAGTTGGGCGAGTTCGTTGTCGACATCGACGGTCTGGATGGCGTAGACGTTGATGTTGGCGTGGCGTGTGGGCCAGATGTGGGCGAGGTGATCGGTGTCGATCTCGTGGCCCTCGGCTCGTAGGTGCTCGACGGCGCGGTTGTAGTACTCGGTGGTCCAGACGACGGTGGAGTTGGTCAGCAGGGTGAGGCATCCCATCTGCTCGGTGTGGCTGACGTGGTCGGTGCTGCGCAGTCCGTTGCTGGCGGCGTAGGCAATCGCTCGTCGGAGGCCGTGCAGGTTCTCGCCCTTGTTGAGCTGGCGGTGGGTTCGTCGCCGTTCGGCTTCGTCTGCGAGGTGACGCGCAGCGAAGATCGTTCGCCGGATCGTTCCGTACTCACGGAGGGCGCCGCTGACGTCGTTGCGGAGCCGGCTGGTCGAGCAGAGCTTGCTGACCACGAGCGACGCGGTGACGTGGCCTTGTTTGACCGAAGCGCCGATGCGGAGCAGTTCGTCCCATTGCTGCGCGATCAGTGTCGTGTTCGCCCGCCGGGTCAGTAGGGGTCCGGAGTGGGGCCATCGTTCGATGAGGTCTTGTTTCGGTCGGGTGCGGCAGAGCGTGATGCTGCCGATGTCTCGGATGCGTGGTGTGAGCCGGAGCCCGACGAGGTCGAACAGCGCGAAGTTCGCGAGCGTCGCGCCGTGGGTGTCGGTGGCGTGCTCTTCGATTGGCAGGTCGGTGGTGTTGCCGAGCACGTCGTCGAGGACGTGGTGGCTTTCGTGCGCGGTGGCTGGGATCACGCGGGTGGCGAAGGTGGTGTGTTGGTCCGACACGTGGGTGTAGGTCGAGATGCCTTGGCCGCGGGCGAAGTAGCGGGACATGTGCCTGGCGGTCATCGATTGTGATCGGACCGGGAATCGTTGTCCGTCGGAGCTGGACAGGGTGCCGGGCCCGAAGGCTGCGGTGACGGGGAGTCGGTGGTGGTAGTTGACGAGGGCCTGGTTGGCGGCGTGGAGGTTGTCGTCGTTGAGGTACCACTCTGCGGTCCAGGCCAAGGTGTCGTAGGAGACGTCGGCTGCGCGGGCGATCGCGGTGAGCCCGATGTTGGTGGCTTCGGCGACGATGACGTAGATCAGGTTGCGTTCCAAATCGGCGGGTCTGGTGACGACACCGCCGGCGTGTTCGAAGTGGTCGAGCACGCCGACGCGTGCGTGGAGTTCGACGAGCATCGAGCCGAGCGTGAGCACGGGCATCAGCTCTGCGATCCGGTCACGGAGTTCATCGACGCCGTCAGGAACCGGCTCGGCTGGCAGGCGCGGCACGACCAGTTCGCCGTTGTCGTCGATCCGGATCTCGCCGGGATCGGCGGCGTCGGTGAGCACGTTGTCGAGGTCAGCAATCGCGTCGTCGAGTTCGGCCACCAAAGCGTCGATCGCCGCGTGGCCGTCTGCAGGTTTGCCGATCAGGTCGCAGTGCTCGTCTCGTGCTGAAGCCCATTGTTGGGTTGGCAGCAGCAGAGCGGTCGGGTCGCCGCAGCGGCGCGAGCCTGGCACGAAGATGTCGCCGCTGCGCAACCGGTCCCTGAGCGCGAACAACACACAGAGTTCCCACAGACGTCGATACCGGGCACGGTCCTCGATCATCATCGCGGCGTGCAGGTAGCTCTGCCATCGGGCAGGCACGAAACCGACCGGTGCATCGTCGGGAACGTGACGGACCCCGGATCGGTACAGGTCGTCGAGAATGCCGACAGCATCCAGGACCTCTGACACGCTTCGCCCGCCAGCGAAGTCGACGGCGGCGAGAACTTGGGGTGCGAACTTGCGGATGCTGCCAACCTGATCGATCAGTGCGTCGAGGTGACCGTGATCGGCAAACAGCCGCCGTGGCCGGGACTCCCACGCAGCGACAAGACGATCCGGTTCGATGTCGCTGCGGATCCTGGCGCCGAGCGCATCGTTGTCGATGTCTGTGTCGAGGATGAGTACCAGCAGCTCGTCCAGCAGTCGTTGGCGCTGCTCGGTGCTGCGTGCGCGTTCGGCCAACTCGTCGACCATCTTTGCTCGCGCGGTTGACTCGCGTTCGGTCAACAACCGGTCGAACAGGTTGAGTGTTTCATCGAGCACACCGACCGCGCTCTCGGCAACAAGGCACGCCAGCATCGGATAGCGCCGTTGCAGGTCGCGGCGTGCCAACGCGGTCACCGACGACCGGCGAGCCGCCCGTGCAAGTAGCCGTCGGCGCTGCCCAGGCAGGACCGTCAAATCGAAGCGGTCGGCGCCGATCGACCGCAGGAACTCCAGC
>JACDAB010000198.1 GCA_013695665.1 Geodermatophilaceae bacterium
GCTTGAGCGAGGCCGCCGGCCCGCTCGGGTACAACAGGTTGGTCGTCGGCGCGGTCGCGACGACAGTCGTCAGGGCGATCGGGGTGCCCGCCGTCGCGGCTCCGAGGCCGTCACCGACCGACCACGAGGCGATCGCCACACCGGAGGTGAGCAGGGCCAGCGCCGCGCTCGCGGCGGCGAGGGACACGACCCTGAACCAGTGTCCGGACCCCGCATCCGAAGCCGCGCGCATCATCACCTTCGCCTGTCCACTCCGGTCTTCGGTGGGCCGTGGTCCGGCCCCGGTGTGCGGACGGCGGGTGAGCCGATGAATTCCATCGACTCAACCGCCCACCCGCGGCTCCCGCAGAAGCGGCTCCGGCTACGCGATGACGTAGGCCAGGTTGACCGTCGCCCCCTTGCAAGCGTCCTGGTTCACTGCCGGCTTGTTGTTGAACTTGATCGTCGCGCCGCTCCACGAGCCGACGCCGGTTCCGACCGGCACCTCGGCGTTGACCGTCGCCACCGGCGTCGCCAGCGTGTAGTCGGACGCGTCGCAGGTGCCGGCCGGCGCGCCGGGAGCCTTGACCACCGTCGCGATACTCGCCGTCACGGTGGCCACGAAGACGGGCCCGTCGTTGCCGTTGTTGAAGTTGCCGCTGATCGGCTGCGCCACGTCACCGGGCGCCATGTCGGTAACGACACTGGTCTGGACCGCGACGATCGGTGTGCTCGTGCCCGTCGCCGCCGAACCAGTGCCGGAACCGCCCGCGGTCCAGTAGGCGAAGGCAACGCCGGCCCCGACCAGGACGATGGCGGATGCGGCGAGGATCGTGGTCGTTCGTTTCCCGAAACGGTGCATTGCTGGGCTCCTCAGTGATGGTTCAGGACGACGGCGTTTTGCCGCACGTGACAGCCCGCACTGATGCAGACACAGCGTGATTGGGCATAGACACAGAGTAGCAGGCTTTGTCACTAAAATAGGCGATACCGCTACTGTGGGCTACAGCACTGAGAGTAACCGTAGACCGACTCGGCGCTCGGAACTCTGCCGGAAGGGCCGGCACGTCCTACCGATGCAGCCGCGAGGAGCGTCCTAGCCGAGCAACAGCCCAGCCCTAGGGAGCCTTCGGCCACCCGCGGTGCTCATCCGCTGCGGACACCCAATAGAGGTAGCTCGTGGGTGGCATCGGGCGCCCGCGCAGATGCCCCCGAGCCAGCCGTGTACCAAGGCCCACACGGACTCGGCAGGCGATGTATGACAAGACCGACATCGTCTGCCCCTGGCCGATAAGCATGCACCACCCCTGGGCTACACTCCCCTAAACGATCATGACCACCTAGACCGCGGGTGAGGCGTCTCGGAGGCCCGGCACCTGAAACTGTCCTGAAGAGAGGCTCCTGGTGACGTTGCGTTTGTCGACGCCGCTCTCTGCGGGTGGGCTATCACCCCTAAACGATCATGGTCCACCTAGACCGCGGGTGAGGCGGATTTTTGTCCGTACGATTCCCACACCTCAGCAGTGCCACTACAGGGGTAGAGCAGCGCCCTCCAGTTGATTCAGCGGTCTGGACAGCGAGCCCCCTTGCCCATCCGGTGGTAACTCAGCTCTGTGGGATGCGAACCCCCCCCGTACGGTTTCACCGGTCTGGACAGCGAGCCTGCTTATCCGCGGTCTAGGTGGCGGTGGTGGTGAGGGGGTCACCCGCCAAGGGGGGTCTCGTCGTCTGTCCACAGTGGACTCACGTGGTGCCAGCGTGGTGGCCAGTCCCGTCAGTCCAGGGTAATCCGGGGGAGTCCGGGCGCTATGGCCTGCCGCCGCTGACCTGCACGTATGCATTGACCAGGATACCCCCGGACCGTACCCGGTCACACTGGCAGTGTGGGGGTCAGGGGTTCGAGTCCCCTCAGCTCCACCCAAGAAAGTGGCCTCTGAGCAGGCACTTCGTGTTCGAGGTTCGAGCATCGAGCGCTCTGGTGCCCTCCAGTCCGCACTCAGTTCGCAAGAAGTCCGCGGGAGGTTCGCGAGCTCGCAAAGGGCGAGTTCGCGAACCATCGTCGCCTGGTCGGCGCCGAGTTGGATGCCGTTGGCGGTGCCGTCGAGAAGCGCCACATCAAGTCTCGCTCCAGCAGGTGGCCAGCAGCGGCTGCATGAGGCCGCGGCGGCGTACGTCGCGCTCGCCCGTGAACTGGGGATCCCCGAGGACGGGGCCACGACCTCCGCGGCCACCCGCCCGGACGGCGGAACGGAGCGGTCCCCGGCGTCACGGCGTCGACCAAGAAGCTCGGCGCTGGGGCTGAAGCGAACCGTCACGGCGGGGCCAACTTGAGTTGATACGGCCGGTACGGCGCAGCAGCTGCCGTCCACCCCGATTCAAGGACCTGATCGACCTCGTAGGCATCGTGCGCGGCGCAGACCTTGAGGCTGAACCATCGCCGGGCACTCCTGGCCGAAGTGGATCGGCGAAACGTCGAACTGCCGACTCGGTTCCTGAGCCCTGATCGGATGCTGTGGGGACCGGGCTATGCATCGGAGGCACGCAGATCGTTGATGACGAAGGCGGCGACGCTCGATGGCGCACTCGCCGCAGTCGCCATCTGCCTTGACCTGCTGATGGACGGAACTGCCACCGGCACGTGGCGCCCCGAGAGGGCAGGTGGGAGCCGAATCGCTGATGAGGAGACCGGCGCGAACGGTGTCCTGGCCGGCCCGACGATGAGCCGGGTGGCGCGGCATGGTGATCACGTGGTCGGCGACGGCGTCGAGGTCGTCGTCAAACAGGCCGGAGTACAGGTCGCGGGTCATCGCCGCGCAGGCCGTGCTGTGACCCGCGGAGTGGCCACGCGTGGGCCCCCAGCGTTCCGGCGGCAGTGATGGTCCGCTGCCGGCGATCGCTGCAAGTCCGGTGGTGCTGCCTCCTATCAGCCGTGGTGCAGCGAGCAGTATTGGTCTCGGGGCGCACTGGTGGTGGCGGGCGGGATGTAGCTGTATTGAAGCTGGATGGCCTGAGCGTAGGCGGCCGCGTAGTCCTGGATGTCTTGCGCGATCACATCCCGTGTGGCGTCGCTGGGGGCGTTGACCAGCCGCTCCGCGTTTCGCCATGCCGTCTCGCGCCAGGCGATTAGCGCCTGCATCAGAATC
>JACDAB010000238.1 GCA_013695665.1 Geodermatophilaceae bacterium
GCGCCATGCTGGGCACCTCGGGCGAGGCAGCCCGCAAGCGCTACAGCGGACACCACGCCAAGACCGGGTAGCGCGACCTCGTCACGCGCTCAGCGCACGCGTTCAACCGCGGATCGGCGTACCGGACGGCCCCGCGACCGCAGCGCAGTGGATCCCACACACAGCCTGCCTGACCGAACCCGTGGGTCTAGCTAGCTGCCCGCCACCGCCGAGCGGTAGGCGATCCGAGGGCGGCGAGCACCAGATCAGTCGAGCGAGTCGCGGACCGCGTGCGGACTTCTTGCGGACTGAGTGCGGACTGAAGGGCATCCGGGCCCTCCGAGTCCGAACCCCGGAAATGGAAAAGCCCTGGTCAGAAGCCACTTTCTCGGGTGGAGCTGAGGGGACTCGAACCCCTGACCCCCACACTGCCAGTGTGGTGCGCTACCAGCTGCGCCACAGCCCCTGATGCGGTCGCAACCCTACAGTGCTGCCGGCTCTGCCTGCGTCGTCCCCCGTGAGCGGGCCAGCACGCGCAGGCAACCCAGCGCCAGCCCAGCGCCGAGACCCACGCCGACAGTGACGGCGGCCCGCGTCAGCCAGCCCGGCGCCGCCGAGGGGAGCTGGGAGTGCCAGAGGACGTCGAGGTCGGACAGGCTCTGGATGCAGACGAGCCACGCGGCGATCCCGCCCGTGTAGGCGACCGTCGTCGTTCCGGCCTTGACCGACCGCCAGCTCGCCCAGGTCAGGAGCAGCGCCACCGCCGTCGGCAGCGAACCGGCAGTGATCGTGAAGGCAGATGATTCCCCGGCAAGAGACGAGATCGCCAGATGCAACCCGTCCACGGTCACCAGCACGACGAGCAGCACCAGCATCGGCCGGCGCCAACGCTCCCGGCCGGCCACCCCCACGGCAAGCGCGAATAGCGCCACCGCCAGCACGGTCCAGGGCAGGGACGACGGTGGCGGCGTCCACGTCAGTGTCCCGCTGATCACGACGGGCTCCCCGTCGAAGGACAGGGGAACCTCCCAGGAGGAGATCAGGTGTACCCGGGTGGGATCGGCCTGGACGGCCGGCGGCAGGTCGGTCCCCATCCAGTGCGTGCGGTGGTCGTGCCAACCGAGCATCGGCGCGGTCGACAGCGTCACCCAGTCCGGGTCCGCGCCGGGATCGGCCTGCGGCGGCAGCACCGTGGTTCCCTCGGCTGTGGCGTTCAGGTACGTCGCCGGGCTGCGCTCGTTGCGCTGCACTCCGGAGGGGCCGATCCATAGGTAGGGCTCATCGGAGTACCCGGGCACCAGTACGTCAGCCGCGGAGTCGTTGCGGATCTCGATCTGGTCACCACTGGGGGACAGCGACACCTGTACGCCGGACATCGGCGCCCTGATCGAGGTGATCACTCCGGAGAAGTTCGACGGAGCCGGACCGCCGGCCACGTGAGCAGCAGCCGGTGCTGCCGGTACGACAACCAGGACGGCAACGGCGATCGCCAGTCGCAGCGCCCGGGCCGATCGATTCACGTGCTGGAAACGAGGGGAAGGTCGTGCACGATGTCATCCGGGCTGCTGCCCCCGACGTACACCACCCGGGCAAGATCATCCGTGCCGTACAGCTGAAGCTGGGCTGAGTGGCTCGTGCCCATGTCCTGGGCGACGGTGACCCGCGCGGCGCGCTGCGCCGCTTCGACCTGTTCGATCGTCCCGGTGAGGCCGATGAACCCGTTGGGCAGGTCGCCGTCGAAATGGTCGAGGAACTCGGTCAGAACCGGTCCCGTGTCGTTCGCGGGGTCCGTGGTGACGAAGACGACCTGCACGGCGCCGGCGAGGTCTGAGGGCAGCCCCCGGATCGCCGTCGCGACATCGGCCATCGTGGTGGGGCAGATGTCCGGGCAGTTCGTGTAGCCGAAGAAGAGCAGGGTGGGCTTGCCCTGGGTGCGAGCGAGGAAGTCGTAGGCCTGTCCGGCGTCGTCGGTCAGCGTAAACGACGGCCGGGCCAGCGGTACCTCCAGCTGCAACCCGCGATACTGCCCTGCCGCCGCCGGGGTGGACACCGACGCCACCGAGGACGACGGCTCGGCCGCCGGGGCCCCGCACCCGGTCAGGCCCAGCGCCGCGATCGCCACGATGATCAGGATCCGCATCACTGTCGGCCTCCCGGCGGCTCGGCACCGATCGCGATCACCGGAGCGCTGACGAGCAGCTGACCGGCGTCTTCGAAGCGCAGCAGCAGGGTGACCTGCTGCCCGGGCAGGATCGGGCTGACCGGTGATTCGAGCATGACGTGCCCGTCACCAGGCCCCAGGCGCACCGTCTGCCCCGGTCCGATGGTCAGCGGTTCCGAGGTCTCGTGCCCGGCCGCACCTGGCAGGTCGTGGACGCCGACGCTCCCCGCCGCACCGCTGTCCACCGACAGCAGCCTGTCTGGCGCGTTGCCGTCGTTGCGGATGGCGAAGTAGGCAGCCGCCACGTCCTCGGTCGCCGGCTCGCGGACGTAGGCGTCGTACACGGTTATCGCGCTCGCCGCCGGTGCGTCGCGGCCGAGTGCCACCGTCCCAGCGACCAGGAGCACCGCCACGGACGCGACCAGGACGCGGGCCAGCGCGGTACGCCGGGGCCGCGGGCCTCGCTCGTCTGTCACCTGGGCTCCCGTCACCGTCTACTTGCCTTGCTCCACGGTACGTCGCAGTGTGTACGCCGGGTGCACCGACGCCTCGTCGCGCGCAGATGCTCTCCTCAGAACACGCAAGCGGCGCCTTGGTGGTTCGGCCCTCACAGGAGGCAGCAGTGTTCGACACCGTGTTCGGGCTGCCCATGCATCCGCTCGTGGTACACGCGGTCGTCGTCCTGCTGCCGCTCGCCGCGATCGGGGGTGTCCTCGTCGCCGTAGTGCCGCGGGTCCGGGAGCGCCTGGGCCTGCTCGTCGCGCTGATCGCCGTGGCCGCGGTGCCGGCCGTGATCGTCGCGACCTTGAGCGGCGAACGGCTCGAGACTCGCGTCAATGCGACGTTCGGGCCTGGAGCGGCGTCGGCGCGGGAGGCCGAGTTGATGCAGGCACACACCGCGATCGCCGGCAACCTGCTGCCGTGGGCCGCCCTCCTCGCGATTGCGCTCGTCGCATTGATGGCTGTGGCCCTTCGGGCGCGCCGGCCGAACAACCCGGCCTGGCTGCGCAGCGGCGGCCACCTCGCCTCCGCGCTCGTGGTCCTCGCCGCCGCGGCGAACCTGTACTGGGTGATCCGGATCGGCCACGCCGGCAGCCGGGCGACCTGGGGGGATGTCATCGACGCCGTTGGTAGCTGATCCGCGCCGTTCGCATCGTGGTTCCCCACCGTGTGGACGGCGCAGCCTACGATCCGCAACAGAGTCCCCAGCAGGTCGGAGCGGTTGTGGCGTGGCGCAGGTTCACCC
>JACDAB010000272.1 GCA_013695665.1 Geodermatophilaceae bacterium
GCTCGACACCGTCCCCATGGACGGCCTCGTCGTGATCGGGGAAGGCGAGAAGGACGAAGCGCCGATGCTGTTCAACGGCGAGCGGATCGGCGACGGCACCCCGATGCTCACCGACATCGCCGTCGACCCGATCGACGGCACCACCCTCACCTCGCTCGGCCGGGCCGGCGCCATCGCCGTGATCGCCGTCTCGGAGCGGGGCACGATGTTCGACCCCGGGCCCTGCGTCTACATGGAGAAGATCGCCGTCGGGCCCGAGTGCGTCGGCGTCATCGATCTCAACATGTCGATCACCGAGAACCTCCGGGCGGTGGCCAAGGCCAAGGGCGAGAGCGTGCGCGACGTCACCGCCGTCATCCTGGACCGGCCCCGCCACGAGGCGCTCATCGCGGAGGTCCGCTCGGCCGGCGCCCGCATCCGTCTCATCGACGACGGCGACGTGGCCGGCGCCATCTCCACCGCCTGGCCCGACTCCGGCGCGGACATCCTGCTCGGCATCGGCGGCACGCCCGAGGGTGTCATCACCGCCGCCGCCCTGAAGTGCATGGGCGGCGAGCAGCAGGGCCGGCTGTGGCCGCGCAGCGACGAGGAGCGCGACGCGGCCGTCGCGGCTGGCTACGACCTTTCCCGCGTGCTCACCACCGACGACCTGGTCGCCGGCGACAACTGCTTCTTCTCCGCCACCGGCATCACCGACGGCGAGCTCCTCAAGGGCGTCCACTACGACAGCCGCGGCGCCTCCACCCAGTCGCTCGTGATGCGCTCGAAGTCCGGCACCGTGCGGATGATCAACGCCCGGCACCGCATCAGCAAGCTCAAGGACTACGCCGCCATCGACTTCGAGTAGTCGCACCGGTCGGCCGGGCTGGCAGCATCGGTGCATGCACGAGCCCATCGACTACATCGAGCTGCCCGGGGGCGACCTGGCCGCCACGAAGTCCTTCTACACCGACGCCTTCGGCTGGGGGTTCACGGACTTCGGGCCGACCTACGCCGGCTTCCAGGGGGCCGGCCTGGATGGCGGCCTGGCGGGCGGTGATGCCGCCACCAGTGCGGCGCCCCTCGTCCTCCTGAAGGCGGACGACCTCGACGACGCCCTCGAGCGGGTCACGACCTCCGGCGGCACGATCACGGCACCGATCTTCGAGTTCCCGGGAGGCCGGCGGTTCCACTTCAGGGATCCGGCCGGCAACGAGC
Source organism: Geodermatophilaceae bacterium (assembly GCA_013695665.1). Taxonomy (GTDB): domain Bacteria; phylum Actinomycetota; class Actinomycetes; order Mycobacteriales; family Geodermatophilaceae; genus JACCTY01. The sequence continues at coordinate 1,198 of JACDAB010000272.1, forward strand.
TCGGCGTGTGGGGCGCCTGAGCGCGCGATGACAGGCACGAAGCTCCGACCCGCTGGCGGGCTGGTCCGCCGAAGGCTCGGCGTCGACAGGGCACGCCGGTCCGAGGGACAGGCCGCAAGGACTTGAACGGGTCAGCGGCGTGACGAGGCCGATCACTTCGCGCTGCAAGCCCAGCCGACGTCGATGGCCCGGCACCTCACCATGCGCGGCCCCGTCGTAGAGCGCGCCGGGGGCCCGCCCGTTGCGGCGTCGAGGCGGCCAAGGACAACATCACCCGACGTGGCAAGATCACGTCGTGCGGCAGACCCGGTACGCAGGCGGGGGCGACGGCGAGATCGCCTACCAAGTGATCGGTACCGGCCCGGCCGACCTGTTGTACATCCCGGGTCAGCTCAACCACATCGAGTCGACGTGGGAAGAACCCATCTTTGCCAGGCACCTCGAGAGGCTCAGCTCCTTCAGCCGGCTCATCCTCTTCGACAAGCGTGGGACCGGGCTTTCCGAGCGGCTGCGAAGAGGCGAGATGCCGTCACTCGAGACGCGCGTCGACGATGCCTGCCAGGTGCTCGATGCCGCCGGAATCGAACGAGCGTCGATCTTCGCCACGGCGGACGGGGTGCCGACGGCGCTGTTGATGGCGGCGACCTTTCCCGATCGCGTCTCGTCGCTGATCGTCTATGCCGCGTCGGCGCGATGGCTGGCCGCCGAGGACTATCCCGAGGGCATCCCGGGCGAGCTCATCGACGGCCTCGAGAGCGCATTCGACGAGTACTGGGGCAACGACGAGCAACCGTTGTCCGCGGAACTGCTCGCACCGAGCCGACTCCCCGACGAGCGG